>JAXDKI010000081.1:0-13047 GCA_034667245.1 Thermomicrobiales bacterium
GTCGAGCGGCGGGCGATGGGCGAGGAGGAGATCGCGGCGCTGACCGAGGTGATCCACTCCGGCCAGCTCGGGCGGCACGGCGGCACGAAGGTCAAGGAACTAGAGCGGCTCTTTGCCGAGCTCTACGGCGTGAAGCACGCGGTCGCCGTCTCGTCCGGGTCGGCGGCGGTCCACACGGCGATCGCGACGATCAACCCGGAACCGGGTGACGAGATCATCACGACACCCTGCTCCGATTTCGGGACGGTTCTCGGTATCCTCTTCCAGAACGCGATCCCGGTCTTCGCCGATCTCGATCCGGAGACGTTCTGCCTCGATCCGAAGAGCGTCGAGGCACGGATCACCGACCGGACGAAGGCGATCCTGGCGGTTCACCTCTTCGGTGGACTTGCCGACGTCGAGGCGCTACGGGCGATCGCCACGCGGCACGGTATCCCGCTCATCGAGGACTGCGCGCAGGCGCAGCTGAGCGAGTATCACGGTCAGCTGGCCGGCACGATCGCGACGATGGGCTGCTTCAGTCTCAACAATACGAAGCATCTGAACGCGGGCGAGGGCGGACTGGTCGTGACGAGCGACGACGCCCTTGCTCGCCGGGCGCGGCTCTTCGCCGATAAGGCGTGGCCGCGCGATGAGGAAGGGCGCTTCAGTCTCTTCCTCGGGCAGAACTATCGGTTGAACGAACTACAGGCAGCCGTGGCGTTGGTTGGGTTGCGCCGGCTGCAGGAGAACGTCGATGCCCGCCGCCGCGTCGTGGCGCGCATCCATTCGCAGATCGGGGACGTGCCCGGGGTGCGTATTCCCGCCGAGCTGCCGAACACGCGGTCGAGCTACTGGATTCTCCATTTGTTCGTCGAGGACGGCATCGACGCAACTGACACGGCGAAGAGGTTGGAGGCCGAGGGGATTCCGTTCAGCGCCAAATACGTGACTCCGCTCTACACGTGGCCGGCACTTCGGGATCGCCAGACGTATGGGAACTCCGGCTTCCCGTTCAACTCCCCGTACACCAACCGCCCGTTTGACTACGCACCGGGGCTCTGCCCGGTCTTCGAGTCGGCGCGGGAGCAGCTGATTCTGCTCTCGGTGGACGAGCAGTGGAGCGATGCCGACGCCGACGACGTCGCCAACGCCATTCGCAAGGTTTTCGCGCACGCGGCACAGCAGGTGGAAGTGGTTCATGCTCATTGATGTCAACGCCGGATTCGGCGGTCGGGAGTCAATCCAGCGTTTCACCGTCGAGACAATGCTTGATCAGCTCGGTCGTATCCCCTGCAGCGTGGCCTTCGTCCACAGTAAGCAGGGAATGAGCGACGCGACGGCGGCGAACGACGAGACGCTGGCGCTGTGCGCGCAGCATCCGTGGATGCGTCCAGTTGGGGTCATTCATCCACGCGACACGTTCGCCTGGCGTGGTGAGGTCGACCGCTTTCTCGCGGCAGGCACGCGTCTGTTCCGCATCTACCCCGATGAGGAGCACTGGGCAGCCGACTCTGCGCTGTTCAGCCAGGTCGTGGAGCGCCTCGCCGGCACCAAAGCGGTGTTGCTCGTCGACGCGTCGACACCAGGGTTGCCAAGCCAGATCGCGGCGGCCACAGCGGACGCGGCGATTCCCGTGATCTTCACGGAGGCCAGGTATTACCCGCTTTCGGAGCTCCTTCCGTTGGCTCAGCGCTTCCCAAACGTCTTCATCGAGTCGAGTCGACTTACCAGTCCGGAAGGTGTTGAGCACTGCGTGGAGATGCTCGGCGCGAAACGGCTGGTCTTCGGTTCTGGAACGCCGCGCTATCCGGCCTGGGTCGCATGGCAGATCCTTCAGGACGCGGCGATTTCGGAGGAGGATCGCGAGGCGATCGCGTGGCGCAACGCCGCGGAGCTACTGGACGTCAGTCCGGAGCCGGTTAGCCGCAACGTCGCTGGACGATCGTCTTGGCGGGACGCCGGTCTCCCGATCATCGATGTTCACCTCCACGACCGATTTCCCGGGGCGCCGATCACGCCGGTCACGGCGCAGATGTACGAGGCGGCGATGGATAGGGTCGGCGTCGTCGGCGGTGTCTCCTCGTCGGTCACAGGGATCTTCCACGACCTTGCCAAAGGGAACGAAGAGATGGCCTGCCTGATCGATCAGGTTCCGCGACTCCGCGGCTATGTGGTCGTCGATCCGCGCTATTACGACGATTCGGTGCGCGAACTGACGCGGCTCGAACGGGATTCGCGTTTCGTCGGCGTCAAGATCCACTGCTCGTACAGCCAGACTCTCACGGAAGCGCGATCGCTCCGCCGGCTCTTCCGCGTGATCGCCGAGTACGGTAAGCCCGTTCTGATCCACCCCCTCGGCGCGGACTGGCCGGAGGCGCTGGTCGAGATCGCGTCGGACCATCCGGACCTGCCGATCATCGCCGCGCACGCCGGGTACGGCGACGCGCCCCACCCGACGCATGACGCCGCTCTCCGCGTCGCACCGGCGCCCAACATCTGGCTGGAGTTCTGTAGCACGTACCTGGCGACGGGGGCGATCCGGCGCGGGATCGAGGCGGTCGGTGTCGATCGGATGCTGTTCGGCAGCGACTATCCACTGATCGCGTTCCCCTACATGGTTGCGGCGTACGAAGACGCGGAGTTGAGCAACGAGGAAGCCGAGAAAATTCTCTGGCGGAATGCTCAACTGTTGTTCAAGGGCGCGTTCTCCATCGCGGATTAAGCGATTCACGCAATGTGATGACGGGCAGAGGACGGGGGGAGGTCCTCTGCCCGATGCTTCGCCGTGCTAAAACGTGCATCGGAATCACGGCTCGACATCCACGCCAGTCATCCTGCACAAATAACTAGACGTTGCCCCGACACCACGACTATTGCCGCACCGTGAGGGCATTGCTATGCTCACGGCCGTCGTGTTACTGGCGACATTCTGTTGGGTCGAGGAGAGAGCAGGTGCTGCTGCGCTCGCGGTGCAGGGGACGTATGGCCGACGCGTTCACGCAGGAGATCATCCGTAACAAGCTGTTGGCACTGACCAACGAGATGGGGGCAGTGCTCGCGCGGACGAGTATGAGCCCGATCGTCTACGAGGTACTGGACTTCGCCTGCGGTATCTGCGACGCGTCCGGTCGGGTAATCGCGCAGGACAATGGGCTGTGCCTCTTCACTGGCACCTTTCGGCCGCAAGTTGAGTCGATCCTGGCAAAGTATCCAGCGGCAGTGATGCGGCCCGGCGACGTTTACATGACCAACTCGCCGTATGGGGGTGGAACGCACAACGCCGATGTGGCGCTGATCCAGCCGATCTTCGCGGAAGACCGACTGCTCGCCTTCGGCATCTCGGTGACGCACTGGACCGAGGTCGGCGGGAAAGTGCTCGGTTCGCTCGCGCCGGATTCGACGGAGATCTACCAAGAAGGCCTGCAATTCCCACAACTCCGGCTCTACCGCGAAGGTGAGATCAACGAGGCGATCGTCGACATCATCCGGGCCAATGTGCGCCTGCCGGTGATGTCGATTGGCGACCTCAACGCCGGTGTGGCGGCGGTGCGGATCGCGGAGCAACGGTTTAAGGATATCGTCGCGCGCTACGGATTGCCGGCAGTCGAGGAGGCGTTTGAGGCGATCCTCGACCACGGCGAGGCGCTGGCGCTGGCGGCTCTCACGCGGATTCCATCCGGCACCTACGAGGCGGAAGACATCATCGACGGCGACGGTGTGTCGGAGGATCCGATTCCGATTCGGGTGAGGGTGACGGTGTCGGCTGACAGGTTCGTCGCCGACTTCACGGGGTGCTCGCCACAGACTCAGGGACCAATCAACTGCGCGCGCGGCGCTTTGATGTCGGCCTGCAAGACTGTCTTTAAAGCGATCACGGGGCCGCAGCAGCCGTCGAACGAGGGACTGTTCCGTCCCTTCGAGCTTATCGCCCCGGAAGGGACGGTGTTCACCGCGATGTGGCCGGCACCGACCGGGTGGTACTACGAGGCGTCGGCGTACGCCACCGAGCTGGTCTGGAAGGCATTGGCGCCAGTGCTTCCCGAACGACTGTCGGCCGGATCGTACGTCTCGCTCTGCGCCTACTACATCGGCGGGAGGAAACCAGACGGTGAGTACTGGGTGCTGGCGACGCCACAAGATGGTGGCTGGGGCGCCTGTGCGGACCAGGACGGTGAAAGCTCGTTGATCGCAACGACGGACGGGGATACCTACAACTACCCGGCAGAAGTGATCGAGACCGCGTTTCCATTGACGATGCTTCGCAACGCCTTCAACGTCGAGGCCGGTGGTGGCGCAGGACGGCAGCGGGGCGGATTTGGAACGATCCGCGAGTACCGGATCGAGAACCCGACCGGTGGATCGCTGCTCGCCAGTCTTGGCAGGTCGGTCCACGCACCATGGGGTATCGACGGCGGAGCGCGGGGAACGGTTAACTACTTCGAAGTCCTCCGTGCCGACGGCGAGACAGTTCGTGGCGGTCGGGTCACGAGTTTGCCGCTCGGCGCCGGTGACGTCGTTCGTATCGTCACCGGCAACGGTGGTGGCTGGGGCGATCCCAAGGAGCGGTCCGAAGAAGACGTTCGGCGAGACTTGGCCGACGGATTGGTGAGTCCGCGGACGGCGAGGGAGACCTACGGGGTCGAGGTGAGCCGGTGAGCGAGCAGCGATTGCGGGTGGCGGTCGACATCGGCGGGACATTTACCGACCTGGTCGTCTTCGACGAAGCGAGTGGACGGACGTTCGAGGCCAAGGCGTCGACCACGCTGGCAGACTTCGCCAAGGGCGTGCTGGAGGCAATTCGGACCGGCGACGTCGCGCCACAGGCGATCGACTATCTCGTCCACGGAACGACGGTCGTCATCAATGCGATAACGCAGCGGGCGGGGGTGAAGACGGCGCTGGTTACGACGGCCGGGTTTCGCGATGCGCTCGCGATCGGCCGCGGCAACCGCCCCGACATGTACAACCTCAAGTTCCACAAACCGGAACCGTTCGTCCCCCGCCGGCTCCGCTTCGAGGTGAGGGAGCGCGTCACCGCCGACGGGACAGTGGTGACCCCGCTTCATCTCTGCGACCTGGACGAGGTGGTGCGATCGTGCCAGGAGCAGGAAGTCGAGGCAGTCGCGATCTGCTTCTTGCACTCTTACGCCCATCCCGAGCATGAACGGCAGACCGCGGAGTACCTGCGCGAGCGGCTGCCGGAAGTGACGATCTCGATTTCGTCCGAGATCACGAAGGAATGGCGCGAGTACGAACGGTCGAGCACGGTGGTGCTGAACGCCTACGTGCAGCCGATCCTCGATCGCTATCTGGGCAATCTCGAAGCGGATCTGCGGCAGCTTGAAGTGCCCGGGCGGTTGTTCGCGATGCTCTCGAACGGTGGGACGGCGGCGTTCGCGAGCGCAAGGCGGCAGCCGATCCAGCTGGTCGAATCCGGTCCGGCGGGCGGGATCATTGGAGCAGCGCTGGTCGGCGAGCAGATCGGCGAGCCGAACGTGATCTCGCTCGACGTCGGTGGGACGACCGCCAAGTGCTCGCTGATCGAAGGGGGCGAGATCAAGATCGCGGGCGACTACCGGCTCGAATGGACACCGTTGTCGCCGGGATATCCGGTGAGGATTCCGGTCGTCGACATCGTCGAGATCGGTGCCGGCGGGGGGAGCGTCGCCTGGTTCGACGAAGGAGGCGCGCTACGGGTGGGTCCCCGCTCCGCGGGCGCCGATCCTGGCCCGGCCTGCTATGGGCGTGGCGGAACCGAACCGACGGTCACCGACGCGATGCTGATCGCAGGGGTCATTGACCCGGCTTCCTTTCTCGGCGGGCGGCTGACGGTCGACGTCGAGTTGGCGCGGAGTGCTTACGAGCCGATCGCAACCCGCCTGGGCGTAAGCGTGGACGCCGCGGCCGCGGGAGTCATTCGGCTCGTCAACGAGGCGACGATCGATGCGCTCAAGCTGATCTCGGTCCGGCGGGGGTACGATCCACGCGACTTTAGTCTCGTCGCGTTCGGCGGCGGCGGACCGATGCACGCCGCGGCTCTGGCGGCGGAACTCGGGGTGAAGCGCGTGGTGATCCCGCCATTCCCCGGTACGTTCAGCGCCTGGGGCATGCTGATGACCCAACCGCGAGTCGACCTGACTCGGACACGCGTCACGCGCCTCGACGCCACCCAGCCGGGCGAGATTGAGGAGATTTTCGCCGACCTTGAGACAGAAGCGTCGGCGCGACTGATCGTCCAGGGATTCACCAGCGAGCAAATCGCCGGCCACCGGCGAAGCGTCGACGTGCGATACCAGGGGCAGGAGCACACGGTGCGGGTACCGATGCCGTCTGGAGAAGTCGCGCTGGCGGCTTTGGAGGCGGCATTTCACGAACTACACCGACGGAGCTACACGTTCGCGCTTGTGGAGACTCCGGTCGAGATCGTAAACTTTCGCACAATCAGCACGATCGAAATGCCGAGGCCGACAATGGGCCAGGTGGGTCTTGGTGGCAGCAGAGCCACTGATGTCGCGGGTGGGGAACGACGTGTCGATTTTGGCAACGGCGTTCTCCGGGAAACACGGGTCTACGAACGCTCAACGCTGCCCACGGGGTTCAGTGCCCCCGGGCCAGCGATCGTCGAAGAGGCGAGCGCAACGACGTTGGTGCTGCCGGGTCAACGACTCGACGTCGACCAGTTCGGCAATCTGGTGATCTCTCCCGGCGATCAGAAGGGGCTCGAGGACGGCGCGTGAGCGAGGAGGTGATTGGGGTCGAGGTCTGCAGATCACGCAGGTGATATCTCGGCTCTGAGACGTTCTTGGAACGCCTTGGTGGATGCGGGGCGAGGATCGCCCTGGTAGCACAGTGAGGAGCGACGATGTCTGTCAGCAACGAACTGAAGCAGCTCGCGGACGCCTATGCCAGCAAGAAGATCACCCGCCGGACGCTTTGGAAAGGTGCGGCCGCGCTTGGCCTTTCCGCGCCCTGGATCGCGGCACTCGAGAAGGGGGCGACGGCCGGACCGGCTCAGACCTGGAACCAACGCGGCACTCGCCATCAGGACAAGGCGACGACGTTCATCATCGCGGTCGAGGGCGACATCGACACCTTCGATCCCGGCAACACGGTCGGCTCCAAAACAGCGCAGACGGTGCTGCAGAACATCTTTGACCAGTTGACGCAGTACCAGATCGTCGAGAAGCAGGCGCCCGACGGGTCGACTTACCGAACGGTCGATCCGACGCAGGTCGTCCCGATGATGTGCGAGGAGTGGCACTGGGACGGCAACAAGATGGTCTTCACGATGCGCGACGGTGCCCAGTACGCGAACGGGAACCCGATCGACGCGAATACGATGGTCGCTGGGTATACGCGGATCTTCGAAGGGACTATCTCCAGCTGGCTGATCGCGATGGGTGGGACGATCAAGGACTCGTCCGCCTTCCAGGCGCCCGATCCGAAGACGTTCGTGATAGAGCTGACGCAGCAGAATCCGTTGACTCCGCAGAACAACGTCATGCACAACAACAGCATCGTTGATCCTAAGGAGGTCGAGGCCAACAAGACGCCGGACGACCCGTGGGCGAAGGAGTATTTCAAGAAGAACCTGGCGACGGCGAACGGCCCCTACAAGCTGGAGTCGTACAAGCCGGGCGACTCGATCACGTTGGTGACCAACGACCTCTACTACGGCGAGAAGCCGAAGTTCTCAACGGTCATCCTCAAGATCATTCCGGAGCCGATCCAGCGCGTGCAGCTCCTGCGCAACGGCGACGTCGACTTCTCGACGCTGATCCCGTTTAAGGAGTTGGAGACGCTGAAGTCGGACCCGAATCTCAAGATCCTGCTGATCCCATCCGACTTGATCAACTTCATCGAGATGAACGGCAAGATCGCGCCGTTCGACAACAAGCTGGTGCGGCAGGCAGTGGCCTACGCGACGCCGTACCAGCTGATCATCGATCAGGTTTACCAGGGCAACGCTCAGCAGGCCGGCAGCATCGTCCCGAACGGGATGCCGACCAGCGACTTCTCGGCGTTCCCCTACTCGACGAACCCGGAGAAGGCCAAGGAGCTCCTGGCACAGGCCGGATTCCCGGGCGGGCAGGGTCTACCGGAGATCAAGCTTTCCTACCGTGTCGGTAACGACCAGTGGGAGAAGATCGCAATCCTGATGCAGGCTGCGCTGAAGCAGGTCGGCATGGACGTCAAGATCGAACCCCTCGCCTACGCCGCCTCGAACGAGGCGGAGCAGGGCAAGAAGCTCCAGTTCTGGGTCACCGAATGGATCTCCTGGGTGAAGGACCCGTACTACCACCTCTCCTGGCTCGGACAGTCCGAGAGCGTCGCCAACTATCCGAACCTGTCGAATCCCCGCGTCGACGAGATCATCGCGCAATTCACGCTGGCGCCGGAAGGACCGGAGCGCGAGGCGGCGAGTAAGGAAGCGCAGGCACTCATCGCCGACGAGTGCAACTACGTCTACCTCTGCCAGCCTCACTGGACGGTATTCCTACGCAACGACATCGATGGGTACGTCTACTACAACGACGAGCTGCCGCGGTACTACCATTTCTTCCGAGCGGGTGCGTAGGGAAAATCCTTCCTCCTTGGCCCGCTCTCCCGGTGCGCGGGAGACGGGAAATCGGCCCAGGGTTTCGACCCTGAGCCGCCACGGTAACACGCTGGGGCGCCCCTCTTTGGGGCCGGCATGTCTACAGACCGTGCTGTCTGCTACCCGATAACGTCCACTCCCGCCGCTTCCCCTCTCCCGCGCACCGGGCGAGCGGGGCGAGGGGGTGAGGGTTCTCCTCCATGCGTCTCTTCCGTTACGCATTACGACGATTGCTGCTCCTGGTGCCGGTGTTGCTCGGGGCGCTCTTCATCGCGTTTTTGCTGACCCGGATCGTACCGGGCGATCCGATCGAGCGCGTCGCGGGTCCGTATGCGAGTGATGAGGAGGTCGATCGGCTCCGGCGAGAGGCCAATCTCGATCGGCCGTTTTATGTCCAGTTCGTCATCTACCTGGGCGACCTTGCCCGCGGTGACCTGGGCGACTCGTTCTACACCGGGCAGCCGGTCAAGAGCGATCTGTCGTCGCGGTTCCCGGCAACGTTCGAGGTGGTCTTGTACGGAATGTTCTTTGCGATCCTTCTGGCAATTCCCCTCGGAATGCTGAGCGCGGTCATGCGTGGCCATGCCCTCGACCACCTGTCGCGGGTGCTCTCCGTCCTCGGCGTCTCGGTGCCGGTCTTCTGGATCGGATTGGTGCTATTGACGGTCTTTTACAACAAGCTGGAGTGGTTGCCAGGACCGACCGGGCGACTACCGATCGGGATGGACGAACCGGAGAAGATCACCGGGCTCTACACGGTCGATGCGCTCCTTCGCGGCGAGTGGATGCTCTTCTGGGAAGCGACCAAGGCTTTGATCCTCCCCGTGGTCACGATCGGAGTGACGGCGATGGCGCCGATTGCGCGGATGACGCGCTCGACGATGATCGACGCGCTCGATTCGGACTATGTGCGAACGTCCCGTTCGCTCGGGATTCCGGGGCGGGTGATCGTCCTGCACCACGCGTTCAAGAACGCGATCCTGCCGGTGCTGACGCTGATCGCGGCGGTCTTCGGGTTTCTTGTCGGCGGCGAAGTGCTGGTCGAGATCATCTTCTCCTGGAACGGACTCGGCCTCTACTCCTACAACGCGATCCTGAACAGCGACTTCCCGGCCATCCAGGGATTCATCCTCCTCGTCACCGCCATCTACATCCTGATCTATCTCGCCGTCGACATCATCACCGCACTGATCGACCCGAGAGTGGAGTTCTGACGATGGCGCAGCCACAGATTTCCCGCGCCGGCACGCCGGCTTTGGAGCTGCCGGGGACGCCACGACCACAAGCGCCGGCGACCGTCTCACTACGTCCGCCAAGGGGCGAACGGCTGGGTGAAGTCTGGTATGCGATTCGCCGGAACCCGACCGCAATGGCCGGGTTCGTCCTGGTCGGCATCCTCGTCTTCTGCGCCGTCTTCGCGCCCTGGATCGCCCCATACGATCCAAAGGCGATCGACATGGAGGCGATCTTTCAGAACGGTCCGAATCGGTCGCACCCCTTCGGCACCGACGCCTTCGGACGCGACGTCCTCTCGATCGTGATCTGGGGCGCGCGACTCGACCTGCTGATCGCACTCTCTGCGGTCGCGGTCTCGTTGACGATCGGCACGCTGATCGGCGCCTTCAGTTCCTACGTCGGCGGCTACACCGACGAGGTCGCGATGCGCCTGATGGACATCCTCCAGGCGTTTCCCCGCTTCATCTTCGCGATGGGCATCGCCTACGCGATCGGTCCGGGCATTGGGACGGTGGTAATCGCGACGGCGGTGTTGAACATCCCAGGATACGCGCGACTGATGCGGTCGGTGCTGCTCTCGGCGAAGCAGAGCCAGTACGCGATGGCAGCGCGGTCGATTGGCGCCAAACACCGGATCATTCTGCTCCGGCATCTCGTGCCGAACTGTCTGGCGCCAATCTTCGTGATGTCGACGCTGCAGTTCGGGTGGGCTATTTTGGAGGCAGCCGGTCTCTCGTTCATTGGGCTCGGGGTGCAACCGTCCGAGGCGGAATGGGGAGCGCTGATCAAGATCGGGTTCGGCGAGTACCTGCAGGGTCACTGGTGGGTCTACACCTTCCCGGGTCTCGCGATCGCAATCGCCGTGCTCGGGTTCAACCTGATCGGCGATGGTCTGCAAGACATCCTCGACCCGAGGCGGCGGTGATGGACGGGGTCGTCAGCCGTCAGCCGTCAGGGGTCAGGAGCGGGACGACGTCGCGAGGTCTGTTTCCGCTATGGTGACAATTGCCCCCTCTCCGGCAGGGTTACAGTCGGCGCGAAACGAGCAATTACTTGAGGTTCGCGATCTCAAGACGCACTTCTTCACTCGCAAGGGGGTGGCGAAGGTGCTCGACGGTCTCAGCTTCCATGTGGGGAAGGGAGAGATCGTCGGGCTGGTTGGCGAGAGCGGATCGGGGAAGAGCGTCACCGGCTTCTCGATCGTCCGATTGCTCAAGCATCCCGGGCGGATCGTCGGCGGCGAAGTTGTCTTCGAAGGGCGCGACCTGACGAAGCTGTCGGAGGAAGAGATCCAGGAGATTTGGGGCAAGCAAGTCTCGATGATCTTCCAGAATCCGCGATCGTCGCTCAACCCGGTCATCTCGATCGGCGAGCAGATTTCGCAGGTGCTGCGATATCGTCGGGGCATGAGCAAGAGCGAGGCCTGGCAGGCGGCGATCGACCTCCTGCGGACGGTGCACATCCCCGAGCCCGAGCGGAGAATGCGCTCCTTCCCGCACCAGATGTCGGGCGGCATGGCGCAGCGGGTGATGATCGCGATGGCGATCTCCTGCTCGCCGAAACTGCTGATCGCCGACGAGCCGACGACCGGGCTCGACGTGACGATCGAGTACCAGATCATCCAACTGCTGAAGGAGATGCGGGACCTGACCGGAACCAGCGTGATTGTGATCACGCACGATCTGAATATGGCGGCAGAGGTCTGCGACCGAATCATGGTCATGTACGCTGGGCGAATCGTCGAAGAGGCGCCGACCAAGGACTTCTTTACGACGCCCCGGCATCCCTACACGGTTGGCCTGCTGGCCTCGCGACCCAGCTTGGCGGTGGATGCGGACATTCCGACGATCCCAGGAAATGTGCCTGACCTGATCATGCGGCCTTCGGGTTGTCCATTCCATCCACGCTGCCGCTGGGCAACCGACGTTTGTCGCGAGCAAGATCCGGCGTTCCGCGAGATCGCCCCTGCCCATTTCGCGGCCTGCCACCACGTCGAGGAAGTCGCCCGTGACGTCATTGCTGCGCGTTGAGTCACTGAAGAAGTACTACCCGATCCGGACCGGGCTCTTCGCCCGGCGGATGCTCCACGCCGTGGACGACGTCTCTCTCGAGCTGACGCAAGGCGAGACGGTCGGGTTGGTCGGCGAAAGCGGGTCGGGGAAGAGTACCGTTGGAAAATGCGTGACGATGCTTGAAGCGCCGACCGACGGGAAGGTGACGTTTGCGAACCAGCGCCTGGAGACCATGTCGTTCGACCAACTTCGGAGCGTGCGCCGCTCCGTCCAGATGGTGTTTCAGGATCCCTATGACTCGCTGAATCCGCGGCGAACGGCCGGCGAGACGGTGCTGGAACCGCTGACGATCCACGGGATCGCAAAGGGGGCGGCGGCGCGGGAGCGGACAGCGGAGCTGTTCGAGCGGGTGGGACTCAAGCCCGAGCACATGGCGCGGTTTCCCCATCAGCTCTCGGGAGGGCAGCAGCAGCGCGTCGGGATTGCGCGGGCGCTGGCGACCGAGCCGTCACTGATCGTCCTCGACGAGCCGACCTCGGCCCTCGACGTCTCGGTGCAGGCGAAGTTGATCCGACTGCTGCGCGGGCTGCAGCGCGAGAAAAACCTGACCTACCTCTTCATCTCACACGACCTGTCGGTTGTCGGCTACCTCTCCGATCGAGTGGCGGTGATGTACCTCGGTCAGATCGTGGAGATCGGACCGACGCGGCAGGTCTTCAGCGAGCCGCGTCACCCCTATACGATGGCACTGATGAGCGCGATCCCGGCGGCGAACCCGCTGGAGCGGCGGGAGCGGATCATCCTCAAAGGGGAGATCCCCTCGCCAATAGAACCGCCGAGCTACTGCCGGTTGGTCTCGCGCTGCCCGTTCGCCACGGACGAATGCCGGTCGACCAAGATGGAGCTCTGGGAGGTCGCACCGGGGCGGCGGGTCGCCTGCATCCGCTCAGTACGCGGCGAGATCCCGATTCCCCACTACGACCTGGGAGGTCAAGCCGTAACGATCGCGAAGCCAGACCAACGGGACGAACTGGCGGCGATCGCGGATGAAGCGGTGGCGGCGGTTGGGGACGATTGAGTATTGAGTTCGTCATCCGGGACGTATTTAACCAGGTCTCACGCCTAAATTATGCGTTGAAACGAAGGAGAGTTCCTTCGCTGCGCTCAGGATGACTGAAGGAAGGACGCCCCTCTCGCAGACATCCTGAGCGTCTGCGA
>JAXDKI010000082.1:0-19643 GCA_034667245.1 Thermomicrobiales bacterium
ATGATGACCGGTTTCAGGAGCGGCAGGGTGATGCGGCGAAAGATCTGCCATTGCGAGGCGCCATCGACCTGGGCCGCCTTGTAGAGATCCACCGGCAGCGACTGGATCCCCGCCGCCAGCACGAAGGCGACGACCGGCAGACTCTGCCAGATCTCGACCGTGATTACGGCCGGGAGCGCCTGCGACGGCGAACCCAACCAGGTCTGAGGTCCGACGCCGACGAGGTCGAGGAGCCAGTTGACGACGCCGTAGGTCGAATGGAAGAGTGTCCGCCAGAGGACCCCGGCCACGACCGGCGCCATCATCAACGGAATCAGGAGGACGGTGCGGATCAGCCCCATCGCCTTGACCCGCGAGGTTGCGAGCAGCGCCAGACCCATCCCGAGGACGAATTCGATGGCGACGCCGAAGGCGACGAAGGTCAGCGTCACCTTGACGCTGTTGCGGAAGGCTTCGTCCTCCCAGAGGTTGCGATAGTTGTCCAGTCCATACCAGACCGGCTGGCTGTTCGGAATCATCATGTTCCAGCTGTGGAGACTCAGCCAGAACGAGTAGGCCAGCGGGTAGACCGAGGTAAAGAGGAGAAAGATCACCGCCGGCGCGAGGAACGCGACCGACATCCACCGCTCCCGCGTGTGCCGCTGCCGCAGCACCGGGCGCGCCACGGCTGCCGTCGGCCGCCAGGCCGGGGTTGCCGCGCTGCTGGATTGGGTGGAGGTTGCCACGGACGGTGGTCCTTGCCGGTTGACGACCCTCACCCCCTGGCCCCCTCTCCTGCAAGGCGGGAGAGGGGGCCAGGTGAGGATGAGACCGGCAACCGCTCAGCTGCTTGGGAACTCTGTGTGATCTCGTCGTCTCAGCGATCCAGGAAACGTGCTCAGGAAGGCGCTCCCCTTTCCTGCGGCGCGGGAGAGGGGCCGGGGCGAGGGTCGTTCCCTCCTACTCCTTGTATTCGAACGCTGGCGGCGCTTGCTTGATCAGGTCCTCCCACTTCTTGGCGACGTCGTTGAGGGCGTCCGGGACCGACTTCTGCTCGGACATCGCCGCGGAGAGACCTTCGGCCAGGCCGATGAACATCTCCAGCCACTGCGGTAATCCGGGCGCGAACGGTCGCGCCACGTCGTACGAGTTCGCCACGTTCTCCAGATACGGCTGCGCGGCCGCGACCTCGGGGTCGGACCAGACAACCTTGCGTGGCGATTCCTCCTTGTACTCGAGCATCAGCCGCTTGGCATTATCGAGACCGGTGCAGTACGCGATGTAGTCGAACGCGGCGTCGACATTCTTGCTCGTGTTGAAGATCACCATGTTGTGCTGCGTCAGGTTCCCCGTGCCGTTCTCCGGATAACGGGCGACCGACCACTTGTCGACGACCTTCGACTTCGCCGGATCCTGCAGACTCGGCTGGATGAACGCCGACCACCCTTCGAGGACCGCGGCGTCGCCGTTGAGGAAGGCGTTGGAGGCGTCCGGGTTGTCCCAGCCGAGGACACCCGGCGGTGCGTACTGCTTCATGTTGTCGAGCAGGCGTTGCAACGCCGCGATGCCCTTCTCGCTGTTGATCAGCGGCTTCCAGTCGGACGACAGCAGCGGGTCGCCCTGGTACCAGTAGCGGGCGAGGAAGAGTTTCACCAGTTGGGCGGGAACGCCGGCAAAGCTGAGACCGAACTTCCCGTTCCCGGAGTTCGCCGCCAGCGCCGCTTCGTAGTCGGCCCAGGTCGTCGGGAACTGCGGGATGAGGTCGGTGCGGTAGAAGACCCAGGAGGCGCCGATCCGGATCGGCAGCCCGTAGCGGACACCCGCCTGGCCGCCGGCGACGCCTTCGCCGTACTTATAGATCGGCTCGAAGAAGCCTTCCATGTTGTAGCTGCGGGCGGTGATCAGGTCGTTGATCGGTTGGAGGTAGGGATAGATGGTGTACTGGAATTCGACATCGTTGCAGAAGATGTCGTAAGTCGGGGAGCCGGCCGCCAGATCCGCCTGGATCTTCGGCATCAGCTGCTCCCACGGCTGCTCGTCCCATTCGACCTTCGCACCCGTCTGAGCTTCGAATTCCTTGCCAAACTGCACGAGCGCGGGGTTGTAGGCGCCCCCACCCGCGGTCAGACCGCGCAGGGTCGTTCCCGCATACTTCTGGTCCTGGGCCCGCACGGCAGCCGGGCGGAGGGTTCCACCCAACGCGGCGGCGCCAGCCCCGGCGCCGGCGATCTTCAGGAGCTCACGACGAGAGAGTCCACCTTGACCGGTCATTGCTCGTCCTTTCACTACGATCGCGATCGCATCGTTCGATTCTTGGTCCGACGACCCTCGGGAGCGGGCATCTTACGCCCGGCGGGGATTGGACGCAATTGGGACGGCCGTCAACCGTTCGCCCGCGCACAGTTCGTAGCCTCGCAGCTGTACTCCAACTCCCGATCGAGCGGGAAGAGTGGCCGGCTGACCCGGCGAAACGGCAGCGTCTCCAGGTGGTCGCTGCTCATCCCCGGACTGTCGAGGAGGATGATCTCCTTGGCGACGTCGCGGTAGCCGGCGCGGAACTGGCCGTGCGATTTGACGACGACAATCTGGGCGGCACTCGGTTCGAGTCCGACCGCCTGCCACATCGCCGGATCGATGGTGAACGTCGCGTTCGTGACGACGAGGAGGGAGACGTTGCGCCAGCGGAGTACGGCGGACAGCCCCATGTCCATCTCGACGCCCGTGTACCCCTCGCCGCCGAACCGGAATCGAGCCGGGCCGGCGAAGGTGACCTCGCCCTGGAAGCGCACCGGCGAGTTGTAGACGTGGTCCATCTTGCCGCCGACGAGGATGTCGATCTCGCCGCCGACGCCGATCTCGGCGGCGCGGAGTGCGACTTCAGGATCGCGGACGCACGCGAAGGCCGATTTCGGCGGGTCGGCCTCGAGCAGCGCCCGGATGGTCGCCGTTGCGTCCCCCGGCGAGCCGGCGCCCGTGCCGTCGGCGAGCTCCGAAAGGATCACCGGGCCGTCCGGTCGCGCCAGCGCCCGCTGGATGGCCTCGGCGGGCGGGACCAACTCCGTCTCCATGAAGGCATGGCGCTCGTCCCAGGCCTGGCAGGCGAGCCGGCAGGCGACCTGGCGCGCCAGGGCCGGGTAGCCGTCCGTGACGGCGACGGTAGCGAACCCCATATCGGTGATGTCGAGCCAGGGTTGGACCGTGAAGACGCTGGCGGAGAGGACCGGCCCCGACTCGGCGCCGGCCACCGCGTCCATCAACCGCTTGAACGGGCCGGGCAGGTGGTGGAGGTGTGTCGAGGCCGGGGTCGCCATTGGGATCTTGGCGAAGGCCATCGTCGGACGGACTTCGCCGCGGAGCTGCCGGAGCAGGAGGCGGGCCGCGCGTTGGCCCGTTTCGCGCAGGTCGATGTGCGGAGCGGTGCGGAAGCCGACGATGGCGTCGGCGTGCTCGCAGCAGCGTTCGGTGAGATTGGCGTGGAGATCCATCGTCACGACGAGCGGGACGTCGGGGCCGATCAGTGCCCGCACGGCTGCCAACGTCGCACCGTCCGGGTCGTCCTCCTCCGTCGTCACCATCGCGCCGTGGAGCGCGAGGAGGACGGCATCGAAGGGACGCACCGCCTCCAGGCGTTCGAGCAGTTGGTCGCGGAGCGTGGCGTAGGCGTCGGCTGCCACCGGAGCGCCCGACATCGCGAAGGTGGCGAGTGTCGGCAGCGGCTGGCACCCGTTTTCGGTGAGAACGTCGAGGAACCCCGCGACTTCGGTGTTCGTCCCTTGCAGCCCGGCGATCAGATCGTCGCCATACCAGAGATGCCAGGCGCGGAAGTCGTCCAGCGTCGCCGGGTTCAAGGCGAAGGTGTTGCTCTCCTGCTTGAACTCACCGATGGCGACCCGCATAGCATCCCCCGCGTGGAGCGCTTCCACGGTCGTCCACGCACTGTGACAGACCGATGTCGTCTCTGAAAGGATGTTACGACGCGCTCCCACCGGTGTCAACGGACGGACTGGCGTTTTAGTATATGAAACGAAACCGTGTTCCGTCAGTGCATCGCCCAACCGCCGTCGACGTTGATCGTCTGCCCGGTGACGAAGGCGCTCTCCTCCAAGGCGAGAAAGACGACCGCGCCGGCAATGTCGTCCGGTACGCCCCGTCGCTTGACCGACTGGACCTCGGAGGTGAAGCGGGCAACTCCCTCCTGGTCCGGGAACATCTCCAACTCGGACTCGGTCTGGATGGCGCCGGGGGTCACCGCGTTGACGGTGATGCCGTCGACGCCGACCTCGCGGGCAGAGCCCGCGTGAACCCGATCACCCCGCCCTTCGAGGCGATGTAGTGGACGAGATGCGGCCGGCCGAGCCAGAAGGTGACCGACGAGATGTTGATCACGCGGCCCCAGCCGCCGTCGCGCATGCTAGGGTAGACGGCGCGGAAGCAGAGGAAGCAGCTCTTCAGATTGACCGCCATCACGCGGTCCCATTCCTCCTCGTCGATCTCCTGCCACGGTTTGTGGGTGTCGGTCAACGCCGCGTTGTTGACCAGCACGTCGATCGGGCCGAGCTCCGTCCTTGCCCGTGCCACCATCGCTTCGACGTCGGCCGCCCGGGAGACATCGGCCTGGACGGCAATCGCCCGCCCGCCGCTCCCGCGCACCGCGGCCACGACCTCCTCCGCGTCATTCCGCCGCGTCGCGTAGTTCACGACGACGGCCGCACCTTCACGCGCCAGGCCAAGAGTGATCGCCCGTCCAATCCCGCGCGACCCCCCGGTGACCAGCGCAACCCGACCCGCCAGTTTCACGCACTTTCCTCCCTTCGATCGGCTCGCCTGGATATGGCATCAAGCCTACTCCAGTGCCGATGATCCCCACGAGGTAGCCCTGCGTACATGTACCAGCCGGCGACCAGGCTGGCTTGGCTTGACGGCGTCGCGTCATCCGTTAGGATGGACAGACATCGATCACCGGCAGTGAAATCTCGTCTCGGGAGCGAAAGGGAGCAGACTGTGTCGACGACGACAGATCAACTCAGCTCGGCAGTCGCCGCGTTCCGGCAGCGTCACCGCGGGGACATCATCCACCCCGAGGACGAGGGGTACGATGCGGCGCGGGCCGTCTGGAACGGCATGATCGACCGCCGGCCGGCGCTGATCGCGCGCTGTGCCGACACGACGGACGTCGTCGCCGCGGTTCGGTTTGCCCGCGAGCAGGGGTTGGCGGTGGCGATCCGGGGCGGCGGGCACAACGCGGCCGGTCTTGCGGTTGCCGACGGGGCGTTGGTCGTCGATCTCGCGGCGATGAATGCGGTCGAGGTCGATCCGGAGCGGCGAACGGCGACCGCTGGTGGTGGCACGACCTGGGGTGTCTTTGACGCCGCGACGCAGGCGCACGGGCTGGCGACGACGGGAGGCGCGATCTCGACCACGGGCATCGGCGGGCTGACCCTGGGCGGCGGGCTCGGTTACCTGATGCGGTCGTACGGTTTGGCCTGCGACAACCTGATCGCCGCCGAGGTGGTGACCGCCGAGGGGCAGGTCGTCACGGCCAGCGAAGAGGAGAATCCGGACCTACTCTGGGGGCTGCGCGGCGGCGGCGGCAACTTCGGCGTCGTCACCAGTTTGACGTTCCGGCTTCATCCGGTCAGCACCGTCCTCGGCGGCTTGGTCGTCCATCCGATCGACCGCGCGGCCGAGGCGTTCCGGTTCTACCGCGAGTACACGGCGACGGCGCCGGAGTCGGTCACCGTCTTCGCCGGGCTGATGCACTCGCCCGACGGGATGCCGATCGTCGGCTACGTCGTCTGCGCCAGCGGACCGCTCGATGAGGCGGAAGAGGCGCTACGACCGCTGCGCGAGTTCGGACCGCCGATCGCGGACCAGGTGGGGCCGATGCCGTACACCGCGCTCCAGCAGATGCTCGACGAGGGGTTCCCGTCCGGTCTCCCGGTGTACTGGCGCTCGCACTTTCTGACCGACCTGGGCGACGGGGCGATCGAGAAGATGGTCGCCAGCTACGCGACGGTAAACTCGCCGCTCTCGGCCGTGCTCGTCGAGCACGTGGGCGGCGCGGTGGCGCGGGTCGATCGGAACGCGACCGCGTTCGACCACCGCGACGCCGAGTACAACCTGGCGATCATCTCCCGCTGGCCCGATCCGGCGCTGGCCGACGCCAGCATCGCCTGGACGCGCGAGCTCTGGGACGCGATGACGCCGCACGCCCGCGGTGTCTACGTCAACTACCTGGGCGTCGGGGAAGCCGAGGACCGCGTCCGCGCCGCCTACGGCGACGAGAAATACGCCCGGCTGGTCGAGATCAAGAACCGCTACGATCCGACGAACCTCTTCCGGTACAACCAGAACATCAAGCCGAGCTCGTAGGCGAACCGCTTGTCAGCCGGCTCGGCCGGCGAGCGCGATGAAGACATCCTCGAGCGTCCCCTCCTGGGAGTGGATCGTCAGCACCTGCCCCGCCTCCATCCAGGAGGCGAGGCGGCGTGCATCCTCCGGCTTGTCGAGGCAGAGCGTTTCCTGGCGGCGGTCCGTGAGGAGGACGAGCGCGGTGCGCTGCCCGTAGCGCAGTTTGAGTTCGCGCGGCGTATCGAGGGCGACGATCTTGCCGGCGGCAAGGAAGGCGACGCGGTCGCAGAGTTCGTCCGCTTCGTCCATGGTGTGGGTCGTCAGGAAGACCGTCGTGCCCGCGTCACGGAGGCGCCGGACGAGGTCGCGGAGTTCGCGAGCGGAGGTGGGGTCGAGACCGCGGGTCGGCTCGTCGAGAAAGAGGACCCTGGGCTGGTTGATCAGGGCGCGGGAGATCAAGAGCCGCTGCTTCATCCCGGTCGAGTAGGTCTTGACGCGCCGTTTGGCGGCGGCGGCGAGATCGACCTGCGCGAGGAGCTCCTCGACTCGGCTGTGTGGCGCACCGTAGAGGTCAGCGAAGACGAGGAGGTTGTCGCGACCGGTCAGGCGCTCGTAGAGGTTCTGCTCCTCGAAGACGAGATTGATCAGCGGCTTGATGCGGTCCCGCTCGGCGACGACGTCGAACCCGGCGACGCGTGCGTCGCCGTGCGTCGGGCGGGTGCGGCCGGTGAGCACCCGGATCGTCGTCGTCTTGCCGGCGCCGTTGTGCCCGAGGAGACCGAAGATCTCGCCCGCCGCGACGGCGAAGCTGATCCCGTCGACCGCGCGGACGGCGCCGTAGTGCTTGCTGAGGTCGCACACCTCCACCATCGGTCCCGCCGGTCCGGACGCCGCCATTCTCGCCCCGCCATGTCGTCACCGGCGCCCGCCGCCGTGCCTCAAACTCTACCCGGTTCGGAGAATGGCGGCAGGGCGGCGACAGGGGGCCGGAAGGCGGAGAATCGCCGACCTCGGCGACTTCGGCGCCGGCCACATCTCCTTGACGACCGACGACCGACGACTGACGACTGACGACACTGAGAGGTTACCCGTTGACGACGTTGCCGCCGTTCGGGTGGAGGATCTGGCCGGCGATGTAGGAGGAGTCGTCGGAGGCGAGGAAGACATAGCAGGTCGCAACTTCCTCCGGTTGACCCGGCCGCTTCATCGGGACGTCGGCGCCGAAGGAGGCGACCTTGTCCTCGGGAAAGGTCGAGGGGATGAGCGGCGTCCAGATCGGACCTGGTGCGACGCCGTTGACGCGGATGCCCTGCTCGATCAGCGACTGCGCGAGGGAGCGGGTGAAGGCGACGATCGCACCTTTCGTCGAGGAGTAGTCGAGGAGCTCGGGACTCCCTTTATAGGCGGTGACCGAGGTCGTGTTGACGATCGCGCTGCCGGGTTTCAGGTGCTTGAGCGCCGCCTTGGTCAAGAAGAACATAGAGAAGATATTGGTGCGGAACGTGCGCTCGAGCTGCTCGGCGCTGATCTTCTCGATGCTGTCCTGGGGATGCTGCTCGGCCGCGTTGTTGACGAGGATGTCGAGCCGTCCCAGTTCGCCGACGGTCCGTTCGACCGCCTGTTGGCAGAATGCCTCGTCGCCGATATCGCCGGGGATTAGCAGGCACCGCCTCCCCTCGGCCTCGACCTGCCGCTTCGTCTCCTCCGCATCCTCGTGCTCGTTGAGGTAGACGATCGCGCTGTCGGCGCCCTCTTTGGCGTAGATGATGGCAACCGCCCGGCCGATACCGCTGTCGCCGCCGGTGATCAGGGCCACCTTACCCGTGAGCTTCCCGCAGGCTTTGTACCCTGGATCCTCCGCGACCGGTCGCGGCGTCATTTCCGCCTCGATCCCCGGTCGCTGGTCCTGTTGCTGGGGCGGCATAGTCTGTTGTTGTTGGTCTGACATCGTGGTCCTCCGGAATGCTGACCGTGGTGGCGACGAGGCGCGGCGCTCTCGACGTTCCGGTTTGCAACATCTGTGCCGATTGCGAGGGGTAACGAGCCGAATCTGTGCGTGCCAGGGGAACCGACGACGTTAATGCGGGCCGTTGCCGTTGGTATGGCCGTTCCTCATTGCGCTCGTCGCGGCAACCGTCAGGTCGGGAGCATCGACCAGAATGCGCGGTCGTTCGCCGATCCGCTTGTGCAGCGTCAGGGCCTGGGCCACGACCTGGTCCATGTTGTAGTACTTGTAGGTCCCCAGGCGGCCGGCGAAGTGAACGTCGGGCGTCGCCTCGGCCAGCGCTTCGTACCGCTTGTAGAGGGCGGCGTTCTCCGGCCGCGGGATCGGGTAGTAGGGATCGCCGTCGGCGCGCGGATACTCGTAGACGATCGTCGTCCGCGGATGCTCCTGACCGGTCAGGTGTTTGAACTCGGTGATCCGGGTGTACTCGTACTCGTTCGGGTAGTTGACGGTCCCGACCGCCTGATAGACCGGCAGGTCGTGCGTTTCGAAGCGAAACTCCAACGAGCGGTACGGCAGCTTGCCGAAGCAGTGGTCGAAGTACTCGTCGATCGGGCCGGTGTAGATCAGCTGGCGGAAGGGGATGATCTCCCTGACCTCGCGGTAATCGGCATTGAGCAGGAGTTTGATCCTGGGGTGGCGCAGCATCCGCTCGAACAGGCGGGTGTAGCCGTGACGCGGCATCGCCTGGTAGGTGTCGGTGAAGTAGCGGTCGTCCCGGTTGGTCCGGGTCGGGATCCGCGCCGTCACCTGGGCGTCGAGCTCGCTCGGGTCGAGGCCCCACTGCTTGCGGGTGTAGCCGCGAAAGAACTTCTGGTAGAGATCGCGGCCGACCTTGCTGACGACCGCGTCCTCCGAGGTCACGAGGCGCTCGCGCGGTTCCGCCACCGAGGCGAGCCACTCCTCCATCTGGAACGAGGTCAAGTTCAACCCGTAGAGCCGGTTGACGGTGTCCAGGTTGATCGGGATCGGCACGAGCTGCCCATCGACGCTGGCGAGAACCCGGTGCTGGTACGGACGCCACTCGGTGAAGCGCGACAGGTAGTCGAAGATCTCCTTGCTGTTGCAGTGGAAGATGTGCGGTCCGTACCGGTGGACCAGGATCCCAGCGTCGTCGTAGTGGTCGTAGGCGTTGCCCGCGACGTGGGGCCGCCGCTCGACGACGAGGACGGATCGCCCGTCGTTGGCCAGCCGCTCGGCGAGGACACTTCCGGCGAAGCCGGCACCGACGATGAGGTAGTCGAACATGGCGCAGTCCTCAGCTTCTAGCCGTCAGCCGTCAGCTCTGAGACCGTTGCGGGGTGGTCGATGCGGGGACGGCATCGTCTCGTTGCCGACGGCTGATGGCTGAGAGCTGACGGCGCGTCGTCAATCGGCCGTCGTCGCGACCAGGGGGTCACCCGAAGTCATGAGATTCGGAATCGCGATCGCCGGCGTCAGGAGTGCCGGCGATTGAGTCGCTTGGCGGGTGAGCGCGGCGTCGATGTGCGCGCGCACACCTGCCACGATCTCGTCCCAGGAGTGCTCGGCGACGAGGCGGCGGGTGGCGTCGCGCCGCAGTTGGCGGAGGCCCGCCGGTTCCGACCACAGGCGCTCGATCGCGTCGACGAATTCGCCGGGCGTTTCGCCGAACTCGACGGCGCTGCCGTAGAGATCGATGACGTCCCGGATTGGGGTCGAGACGACCGGCTTGCCGGCTGCGAGGTACTCCAGCGTCTTCGTCGGCGAGATGAACCGGGTCGCGTCGTTTCGCGCGAAGGGGAGGATGGCGGCGTCGAAGCAGGCGAGGCACGAGGGTAGGTCCGCGTAGTCCCGCTTGCCCGGATAGAAGATGTTCGGCCGCGACGGCAAGTCTTCCCGTGCGATCTTGGCGGTCGGGCCGATCATCACGATCGTCCAGCGCGGGCGCAGATCGGCGATCCCGGCGACGAGATCGAGGTCCATCCGCTCGTCGATCACGCCGTAGAAGCCGACGATGGGAGGCGCCAGCCGGTCGAGCTCGGAGGCGCGCTTGCCGTTGGCAAAGTGCTCGGCATCGACGCCGGAAGGGAAACAGTAGACGCGCGGGTGGCGGTGCTCGCGGCTCGCGTAGAGACTGGGACCGCCGGCAAAGACGAGGTCGGCTCGCGCCAAGAGCGCCGCTTCCCGTTCACGCAACGCCGCCGGCGCACCGCGAAAATTGGCGAGTTCGTCCATGACGTCGTAGACGACGAGTGCCCGGTCGAGGCGGTCGGGCGCCGCGCCGAGAGCCATCGGCGTGTAGTACCAGAGGATCACGCTGGACGAGCCGCCTCCGAGGAGACCGCGCTCGCGGAAGAACGGTGTCAGCAGACGCGCGATTGCCGGGTTGGTCGTTCGGTTGAACCCATACGCGGGTTTGTCCGACGGTGGAAGGAGCGGAGTCATGACGGTGACGCCATCTCGCTGCTCGACGCGCAACTCAGCAGCGGTGCGGGACTCCACGATCTCCGGTTCCTCGACGACATAAACGTCGAGGTCACGGGCGAAGCGCGCCAAGAGATGCTGGGGGCGCTGCCAGACAAAGCCCCAGCGCAAATGAGAGAAACAGATCAACGCCCGCGCTTTTAGGGGCATTCGCTGACTGTCAAGAACCGAACCGTAGACGACTGCGTTTCCCACCGACACCTTGCCTCCTGTACACCGACTGCAGCCGTTGGACGGAGTCGCGTCCAGAGAAGATGACACCCTGGAGGAGTCCCACGCGCCCCCGGCCGGTCACCAAGCTCCAAGTCGCCGAAATGAGCACACGTTACCCACCCTCGGGCACACGGCCGTAGGGCGAAGAGGGGCTTTCGGACAACAAGAGAACGGGACAGAGATCTTAGGGAGCCTCTGCTCATTATCAGTAAAGGCACATCTCGTGCCAACCTGTGGACTAGACATGTCGGGTGACAGCGGCGGGGCATCGGCCGCCGAGGGAGAACGTTCAAGGGGCGGTTATTGACAAAGTTGATCAAGTACTATAGATTTGACGTGGCGAGAATGCCGGATGGGTGGATCGGCGCACCGCCGCACCGTCCGGTTCAGGAGTAGTCACGTGACCGGGTGGAGACAATTCCTAGCTCAGCACCTCCGCGCACCACGAGGGGTGAGGGCGTCCGCGAGTCCGGCGGCTACTCCACAGACGGTGACCGCCCACGTCCGGGCCGAAGGATGGAGCGGGATTCGGAGTATCCGGATCCGAGACTTCCAACTCCTCAGCGACAGCGGACCGGAGTGCGCTGGCTTCCATGTCGGACCGACCTCGCCTGAGTTGCAGCTTGGCGCCCTCGGGAGTTGCCTTACCGACACGTTCCTCAGCCAGGCGGCCGAACGGGGTGTGGTGCTGGAGAGCGTCGAAGTTGAGATCATCGGCGCGCTCGATCCATGTACCGATACACTCGACAACGGGTATCTGTCCCTCTGCCCCCGCGACATCTCCTACACGGCCCATCTCTGCTCGCCCGCGTCTGCCGACGAGATCGAGGCGCTGCACGCCGCGGTTGAGCGCGTCTGTCCTGTCCTTAACCTCCTCGTCCAACCACAGTCGGTCCGCGGCAGCATCGTGCTCGAAGTCGGCTCGCCGTCGGATCCGGCTGCTTCTCGGAATTGACGCGACCAGGCGATTCGTGACCTTGTGCCGTATGCCACCGGATTCCTGGGCCGGACGGTATCCAGCCACCGCTCCCACGGGCTAAACTGCAACCGGCAGCGCAGCATGTCGTGCATAGGCATGGGATGACTGCCACACACGCCCCGACGC
Source organism: Thermomicrobiales bacterium (assembly GCA_034667245.1). GTDB lineage: Bacteria > Chloroflexota > Chloroflexia > Thermomicrobiales > UBA6265 > DATBFX01. Next base: position 12,099 of record JAXDKI010000082.1, read on the forward strand.
AGGAGCCCTTGTGAAGCCCAACAACGCCTATCCGCGTCCTCAACTCCGTCGGTCCGACTGGTCGAGTCTCGATGGTCCTTGGCAATTCGCGCTGGATCCCGACGCCGTCTGGACCGTGCCCGGACAGGTGCAATGGAACGCGACGATCGCCGTGCCGTTCTCACCGGAGACCCACGCGAGCGGGATCGGCGAGACCGACTTCTTTCGCGCCTGCTGGTACCGTCGGACCTTCGAGGCCCCGCCTCTCGCCTCAGGTGAGCGCCTCTTCTTGCGCTTCGGCGCCGTCGACTATGTCGCGACTGTCTGGGTCAACAACCAGATCGTCGCCACCCACGAAGGCGGCTACACCCCCTTTGCTGCCGACGTCACCGACGCTCTCGTTCCCGACGGGGCGCAGGTCGTCGTCGTCCGGGCCGAAGACGACCCGCACGATCTGGCCAAACCGCGCGGCAAGCAGGATTGGAAACTCAACCCGCACGTGATCTGGTACCCGCGCACATCGGGCATCTGGCAGACGGTCTGGCTCGAGCGCGTGCCGGCGACCCGAATCGGTTCGCTCCGTTGGGAAGCCAATCTGGAGCGTTGGGAGATCGGGCTGGACCTGCTGCTGGATGGCGTTTCCCGGGATGACCTCCGTGTCGACGTCACGCTGCGCGCCGGCACACGGCTGCTCGCCGACGACAGCTACGCCGTTATCGGGGGCGAGGTGGCGCGGCGGATCGCCCTCTCCGATCCGGGTATCGACGACTCCCGGAACGAACTCCTCTGGCGTCCCGGATCGCCGACGCTGATCGACGCCGACTTGACGCTCCAGACGGCCGACGGCGAGGTGATCGACCGTGTCCAGAGCTACACCGCGCTGCGAACAGTTGCCATCCAGGGCGACCGGGTCATCCTCAACGGCCGTCCGTTGACGCTGCGGATGGTCCTCGACCAGGGCTATTGGCCGGAGACCGGTTTGACGGCACCAGACGACGAGGCGCTCCGCCGCGACGTCGAACTCGTGCTGGCGATGGGGTTCAACGGCGTCCGCAAGCACCAGAAGATCGAGGATCCGCGTTATCTTGCTTGGGCCGACCGGCTCGGGCTCCTCGTCTGGGAAGAGATGCCAAGTGCCTACCGCTTCACGAAACGGAGCGTCGAACGGTTGACCCGCGAATGGGCGGCCGTTCTCGATCGCGACGTGAGTCACCCCTGTATCATCGCTTGGGTACCGTTCAACGAATCGTGGGGCGTGCCGGACCTGCCCAACACGCGGGCTCAGCGCGATTGGGTGTGCTCCCTGTACCACCTGACAAAGACGATCGACCAGACCCGGCCCGTCATCGGCAATGACGGCTGGGAGAGCGTTTGTACGGATATCGTCGGGATCCACGACTACGACGCCGAACCGGACCGCCTTGCTCGCCGCTATGCCTCTGGTGACGACATCCCGCACCTCTTCACCCGCGAACGACCCGCCGGCCGGCTCTTGGCGATCGATGGCCATCCACACCAGGGGCAACCGCTGATCCTCTCCGAGTTCGGAGGCATCGCCCTCACCTCCGGCGAGGACCGGAAGACGACCTGGGGCTATACGCGTAGCGAGGACAGCGCCTCGTTCGCCGCGGCGTACAGGCGGCTCCTGGAGACGGTTCGTGCCCTCCCGATGCTGGCCGGGTTCTGCTATACGCAGTTCGCCGACACCTATCAGGAGGCAAATGGTCTCCTGACCGCCGATCGGCAGCCGAAGTTCCCCCTTGAGCAGATCTCACTGGCGAACCGCGGTCCGAAGACGGCCCAGGAGATCGAGACGGAGCGCCGGGCCAGTTTGTCGGACGCCGATGCGAGTCCCGCGGTTGACGAATCGGGGGAGATCGTGACGCGGGCCCGCGGCGTACAGATTCGCTAACCACCTGCTCAGCCATACCGGTGGCCCGATCCCTGCAGTGAGCAGCTACGACCGCGCCTGGCGCGGTGAAACGTCTGCCTTCGGAAGGGGATCATGGTCGGTGCGACACCTTTACGACGATGCGCGGCTCGAACTGTGGGCAGGCGTGGAATGCACGGTCAATCGGGTTGGCGACCGCTATTTCGATCAAGTGGAGCGGAGCGGTCATGCTCGTCGCTTAGACGATCTCGACCGCTTCGCCGAGCTCGGCGTCCGAACGCTCCGATACCCGATCCTCTGGGAGCGCACGGCCCCGAACGGTCTCGATCGAGCCGATTGGTCATGGGCGGACGAACGTCTGGGGCGGCTCCGCGAGCTCGGCATCCGGCCGATCGTGACGCTCGTCCATCACGGCAGCGGCCCGCGCCACACCAACCTCCTCGACCCCTCGTTCGTGGACGGCGTTGCTGCCTTTGCCGGTGCTGCGGCCGCACGCTACCCCTGGGTCGAGGATTACACGCCGGTCAACGAACCGCTCACCACCGCGCGCTTTAGCGCCCTCTACGGCTGTTGGTACCCGCATGCAGGGGATATGGGGTCGTGCGTGCGTGCCTTGATCCACGAGTGCGCCGCGACGGCGGAAGCGATGGCGGCGATCCGGGCGGTCAATCCGGCCGCCCGGCTGATCCAGACCGAGGATATCGGTAAGACCTACAGCACCCCCATGCTCTCCCGCCAAGCCGAGTTCGACAACGAGCGCCGCTGGCTCAGTCTCGATCTCTTGACCGGTCGCGTCCGCGACGGTCACCCGCTTTGGGACTTTCTCCGCTGGCTTGGATTTGACGCGACGGACTTCGCCCGGTTCGCATCCGCCCCATGCCCGCCCGACGTGATCGGCGTCAACTATTACGTCACCAGCGAGCGCTTCCTCGACCAACGGCTGAAGCGCTACCCCGACTGCACCCACGGTGGCAACGGACGACACCGCTACGCCGACGTCGAGGCGGTTCGGGTCTGCACGGAGGGGATCGCCGGGTTCTCCGGCATCGTCCGCGAGACCTGGGATCGCTATGGGTTGCCGGTCGCGATCACGGAAGCCCACCTTGGGGCAGATGTCGACGAGCAAATGCGGTGGCTGGCCGAGGCGTGGAGAGCCGCGCAGGCGGCGCGCCGGGACGGTATCGACGTCAGGGCGGTCACGGCCTGGTCGCTGCTCGGCGCGTACGACTGGAACAGCCTCGTCACCCGAGAGGAGGGTCATTACGAACCGGGGGCGTTCGACGTCCGGGGATCGGAACCCCGCGCCACGCCTCTCGCAGAGATGATCCGCGACCTGGCCACCGGTCGACCCCACCGCCACCCGGCCCTCGCCTTTCCGGGTTGGTGGCGGCGCCCCGAGCGTCTCCTTTACCCGCCGGTCGCACTCGGCAACGGAGCACGTGGGGAATGTGTTCCCCTGAATTCCTGGATGGATCATGTGGGGCCGATAACTGCGGACGAGGACTTGTTGACGGCATAGGGATCTTTGATCGTTTGTTCGCGTTTTGGGTACCAGGGGCGTTGGCAAGGGCGGCATCGACGGGCATCATAGTGACCTGTCGCCGTTGCCTTGTTAGTCGTACCCATCCTCGGCTCTCCTGGCTCCGATTCTCCCGGCCGGGGCCGTCTCGCTGATCCCGCGCGAACGGGAGCTCTTGCGGCTCGTGGCCGATGGACCGACAACCAAGAGATCGCGGACGCCCTCTACATCAGCCTCCGCATCGTCCGGACTCACGTCGTCACCATCCTGGCGAAACTCGGACTGATCTCCCGCACCGCCGTTGTCACATTCGCGGTCCGGCACGGTCTCGTCCGACGAGGCGTTGAGGCGGGTATGACACCGTTCTCGTCGCCTTCCTTCCTCCCCGCCTTCTCGCCTTCCGACCCCCGGCATACGTAATTTCCCCGACGCGCTGATCTGTCTAATCGCGTAGTTTCACTGTAGCCAGGCAATGACCACTGCCGGAAGATCGGTACTACCGCTCTGGCGTGAGATCGACGGCGAGTCGAGGCGTGACCCGAGGCTGTCCATCTGGAGGCAAGTCGGGTCTCGGCGAAACGCCGAATCGGCGCGGCGCACCAAACAGGGGGACCCGCATGGACGCATCAGATCTGCAAACGGGCAGCCTTCAGACAGTTGACGTGGGCGTGTTGACCTCTCCGGCTCTGTACCACGCGGACGTCGCGGCGGTCATCGACACCGTCGTACATGCCGACGACCTCGCCGGTCGTGCGGTCGTGGCGATCGGTCGTGGCGACCTTGCCCGCGCCATCGGCGACTTCGAGTGGAGTCTGAAGTTCCACGTCCAAGCCGCGATCCGGAGCGCCGGGTTGGCGGTCGCTGCCCGCCTCGATGCCGACCAGGCACGCGCCAGCGTCCACTTGGCGCAGAGTACGATGCTGTTCTGGCACCTCCCCGGCCGCGCGCGAATCGCGGCCGTGCTCCTGCGCTCCGCGGTTGCCGGGACGGACGTTCCCGATCCGGCGGAATCGCTCCGTTTCATCGCCGAGGGTGCACTTCGGTACCCCGAGGTGCGGGACGCGCTGAGCGAGGACGCGCGCGAACGACTGACGGTCGCGGTCCGCGGTGCGTTCACCGAGTCGCCACCGCAGCTCGAGGCACGTATCTCGCGCGTCGAGGCGTCGCCGGCGCGTGTTGTCACCGGGATCAGCCCGCTGACGCCGCCGCCGGTGCGGCCCCCGGTTCTCTCCGGGAGAGAGCGTGAGGTTGTCTGCCTGATTGCGGAGGGGCTGACGAACCGCGGGATCGGTTGCCGACTGGGGGTCAAGGCGATCACGATCAACACATTCGTCACCCGCATCTTCGGCAAGCTGGGCGTCGACAACCGGGCGGCGGCCGCCGCCTACGCGGTGCGTCAGGGGATCTGCAACGCCTGAACCGAACGCGGACCAAGCGCCTCAGTACAAATACTGAGGCGCTTGGTCGCACAAACCCCGCCCGAGATACCGAGATCGGTCGATGTGGCTCTGCCGCGGATGACGGATGATGGTGCTACGGCGACGGTCGCCAACATGTTCAGTACGTGCGAGGTCGCCCATGTCACCGCACTCCTTGAGCACCTACAAACTGGCGGTTGCCCACGACCGTGACCTCCTTGATGAGGCAGCGCTGGCCCGATGTGTTGCGGGTGGACGTGGGACCACCACACCCCTAACCGTGATCCGGGGTGCCCTGTTGAGGTAGGTATCGCTCTTGATCGCCCTGGGAGAACGACTCGGCGGTACGCACTCGACGAAAGCCGAAGATCTCGCCGGCGCTGCCCAGTAAGGCGGTATCCCTTCACCCACTGGCCGTCTGGCAAGCTGCTCGGGCCGGAAACGTCTGCCAATCGCTCGTCGGGTTCGGTGCGGCGGCGACCGGAGGCACCTGGTCGAAGCCATGCCGAGCCTTGCGAGCGTTTGTGCCATCCAGCTTGGTCCTGCATCTTCCCTCTCCCTATCGATTCCCCGTTTCACCTCTCTTACGCGGATTCACTGGCCCTCAACGCGGGACAGTTTTCGCTGTCCAATCTCGCCCGAATTTGCTCGCCTGAACGGTAGGAGGAGAACTCAATGGCAACCCAGATTCCGGCTGACGTTGAGGCCGACATTCGTCAGATGGTCGAAAGCGGCCGATTCGCTGATGCAGATTCGGTCTTGCGTGAAGCGTTGCGCCTTCTGCAGGACTATGAGCGCAAGAAGCAACTTCTGCATGCCGAACCGCAGATCGGACTCGATCCCGGCCCGACCTCTTCCCAGTCTGTCATGCGAAACACGTGGAAGAACACATCATCTATTGCCGGGTAAGCGAGCGCAGCATCCGGATCATCCGTGTGCTCCATGTTCGGCAGGATGCCGCTGCCGAGTTTGCTGGAGGGGCACAAGTGCCGTAGCCCTGGATACCCGGCAACCTCCCACACACCTGACTCCCCATGTCTTTGCCACGCGGCACAGTCCGCCTGGATGGCGTAGACTCGCGCCTGCGCCGGAAACCCGTTTCGGCGCGGCGAACATGTAATCCGGGAGTCGTGGGTGGCAATCGACGCAACACTTAAGGAGGACGCCCCACTCGGGCAAAATTCCAGTCCGGGACGTGCACAGACGGGGAGAACGGAAACGGCCGCCTCCGGTGAGCTGAGCGCGGCGCAAATGACGCGGGCGGTGCTCCTCCTCGGGACCACCGCGTTCTGTTTCCAGGTGACGATGAACGTCACCGAGTCGATCAAGCCGAACTTCTTCCGCGACGTCCTCGACATGGATGGGGCGCTCAACGGCTACCTGGTCGCGATTCGTGAGGTCCCCGGGTTCCTCCTGATCTTCGTCGCCGCCGCGCTCTTGCGGCTCGGAATGGCCCGCGCCGCGAGTCTCTCGCTCTTGATCGCCGGTGTTGGTTTCGCGGCCTTTGCGACGTCCCACTCCTTCGGCCAGATCATCATCCCCACCCTCATCAGTAGCATCGGCTACCACTCGGTCATGCAGTTGCAACCGGCGCTCGGACTGTCGCTCGCCAAGCGCGGCGAGGAGGGCGCCGTTCTCGGCCGTTTCAACAGCATCGGGTTTTTCGGCAGCATGCTGGCGATGATCACGGTCTTCCTGGTCCTGCTCGGGGTAGAGCACTGGCAGGGCAACCTGCGGGATCACCAGGAGCCGTATCTGCGAATCTTCTTCGTCGTCGCCGGCATCTCGGCGCTGATCGGCGCCGCCGCGATCTTCCGCTTCCCGATCTCGGCCGACGACAAGGCCATGGCGCGCGCCGCGCCGAGGATCACTTGGCGGCGTGAGTACCGGCTCTATTACTGGTTGTCGTTCCTCGACGGCAGCCGGATGCAGATCTACTTCGCCTTCGCCTCGTTCGTCCTGGTCGAGGAGTTCGGCGTCAATGCCCGCGCCCTGACCCTGCTCCTGATCATAGCCGCGCTGATCAACTGGCTGACCGGGAAGCCGATTGGGCGGGCGGTCGATCGCTTCGGGGAGAAGCGGGTCCTGACCGTCGGCTACGTCTGCCACCTGGCGGTCTTTCTCGGCTTTGCCTTAGCTCCGAATGTCTGGGTCGCCTACCTGTGTTACTTGGGCTACAACTGGCTCTTCCTCTTCTCGATCGGGACCACCACCTACCTGCGCAAGATCTGCCGGCGCGAGGATCTGGCGCCGAGTCTGGCGATGGGCGTCTCGCTCTCGCACCTCACGGCAATTGCCGTCCCGATCTTCGGTGCCGCCCTCTGGGACCGCCTCGGCTACCAGTTCCCCTTCCTCTTCGGCACGCTCTTCATCTTCCTCTCGCTCTACTCGACGCAGAAGATCGACGTCGCGCGCCAGCGGATCGCCGCGGCCGACGCCTAGACCGATGGCAACGCCGGACCCAGGCGCGGCTCAGCGGCCGCGAGCGAGCGATTTCGGTCTCCGCATCGGCGTCCTCCCGCCGGGCCCGCTGAACGTGATCACCGACGTCGCCGGCGTGCGGGTGGGGCAGACGACCGTCTCCTGGGGCGACGGAGCGCTCCGGCCCGGTCACGGTCCCGCCCGCACCGGTGTCACGGTGATCCTGCCGCACGGCGGCAATCTCTTCCGGGAGAAGGTGCCCGCCGCCATCCACGTCATCAACGGCTTCGGCAAGTGCATGGGGATCGAGCAGGTCG
>JAXDKI010000083.1:0-5289 GCA_034667245.1 Thermomicrobiales bacterium
ATGAGGAAGTTCACACCGAGCAAGGTCTAGTGACCAGCCGCAAGCCGGACGACCTCCCCGCATTTTGCCGCCAACTCGTCGAGGAATTTGCCGAAGGCTTCCACCAGCGAACTCAGCCGATGGTGGCCGATCAGGCAGCAGAGATGGGTGTCCAGTAATCAGGCGAGAGGCGGGAGGAGAATGAAGTCCCGCTTGCCCCCCCCGCCTCTTTCTCTCCGCTTCCGTCAGAACCGCCCAGGATCGAACGGCCGCAGGATGTCCGGTGTCCGCCCGGTCGTTATCACCTCGGCGATCGCTTCGCCGGTCGCCGGCGCCAGCGTGACGCCGAGCATCGCGTGGCCGCTGGCGACCGTGAGGTTCCGGTATCCCTTCAGCGGACCGATGACCGGCAGTCCGTCCGGTGTCATTGGTCGCATTCCACTTCCGGCGCGGGCGGTGCCCGGGTCGGTTGGCCAATTGCGCAGGCCCGTGGCGCCCGCGCGAGCGATGGCCGCGACCCGCTCCGGCCGGATCCGATCGTTGATGCCGGAGAATTCCATCGTCCCCGCCAACCGCGTCAGCCCGTCGAGCGGTGTCACCGCCACGCGCGCCTCGTGGAGGTAGAGCGCGTGGCGGACCGGAAACGGCGGCGGCGCGTAGTCGAGGCAATACCCCTTCCCGGGCTGGATCGGCACCCGCACCCCGGCGAGTCGCGCCACCCTTGGTGTCCAGGACCCGGCGGCGATCAGGACAGCGTCGGCCTCCAGCCGACCCCGCTCCAATCGCACGTTCGTGATTCGGTCATTGACCCGATCGAAACCGGTCACGCGCGTCCGGGACCGGATCTCGACACCCCGCGCCGTCAGGTACTCGACCAATCCGGCTGTCAGCGTGTCGGGGCGGATATGCCGCTCCTGCGAGAACCAGAACCCTCCGGTGATCGCGTCTCCCAGCGCCGGTTCCAACTCGCGCACGTCATCGCCCCAAACTGGTGAGGGCACATCCATGCCGAACTGCCGGAGGGGTTCCATCGCCCGCAGGTCATGCTCAAGCGCCGCTGGCGAGACGTAGGCGAAGAGCACCCCGGTTCGGTGTTGCTCGAAGCGCACACTAGCGGCGGTCAGCTCGTCGTAGAGCGCGAACGACCGGCGGTTCAGCTCGGCCGTCGCGGCGAGTCCCGCCGCATAGGCGCGCGCGTTGCAGTGTCGCCAGAAGGCAACCAACCAGCGGAGGAGTTCGGGGTTTGGCCGAGGTTGGATGTAGAGCGGGCTGTCGGACCGCCCCATCCAGCGCAACGACGTCCTCACCAATCCCGGCGCTGGGACCGGCTCCGAAAGCGACGGCACGATCCAGCCCGCGTTGACCGCCGAAGCCCCCTCGCCGGGTTCCCCCGCCGTCACCACGGTTACGCGACAGCCGCGCCGCTCCAGCGCGAACGCCGCACACAACCCGATCACCCCGCCGCCGACGACCACGATCCGCTCTGTCATTGTCGGTGAGTCTATCGCGTTCGCGCGCCGTATGTTGGGTGAGGGAGGCGGCCGACCGCGCACAAGTGCCGTACGATGTCCGGCAACCCCGCCGGGAGGCGGGAATTGGATCGAGCCGCGTTGGGCCACGGAGAGAGTTACGATGGGTGAGGTATCGACGCGGAGGACCGTCCTCGTCGCGGGAGTGCTGGCTGGGATCGCGAGGCTGTGGGCACCGAGGCATGGCTCCGCCGCTGAGGAGGTCGGCTGCGCCATCCCGCCCGCCGTGGCAACGGCCCGCGCCGAAGGGACGACGGTCGAGTCGATCGGCCACGGTGCCCCGCTCTCCACGCCCGGTCATTCCATTAACCTCTATCGGTTCAGCCTGCCGCCGGGCGGCAACGTACCGCCGCACCGCCACCCTGGCGCAACTCTCCTCGCGGTCGAGAGCGGTGCATTGGCCTACACATTGCTGCGGGGAACCGCTTCGATCCAGCGCGGCACTGGTGACGAGGTCCTTTCGGTCGGGACCGAGATGATCCTCCGTCCCGGCGATGCCCTCTTCTACGACGCCGACACCGCCCACACCGCCCGCAATCCCGGCAAGGTGCCGGTTGTGGTCCTCTCCGTGACGCTTCTGGCGACCGATCAACCGGCAACGATCCTCACCGATGAGCACGGAATGGAGTTGACCTGAGGGGGTGGATTGGGAACCAGTGCCTCCCGGCCCACGACCTCATTGCTCAAACCCGATCGAAAGCGAAGACGCGACAGCGTTCTCTCAACAGTCGGTGCTTGCTGAGCAAGCCGTTCGCGCGGCGGAACTTGCCGCCCTCGGAGAGGGGACCCGGCGAGAGGGTTCGGGTTGTCCGAGTTGGGAGGCACTGCTAGCATGACCCGGCCAGCGCGCGACCGGACACGTCGGCGCCGACGAGGGACGACCGCGTGCCCTAACCAGGCATCCATCCGCCGAGATCCAAAAGCGTGGCAGTTCAATCACTATCGCAAGCGTCGAACGTCGGGACCACGGATGTCGGCAATCTCCCGCCCGCCGCGGGTCCTCCTGAGTTGACGGGGCGTCTTGACGTCGTCCGCAACCGGCCGCTGCTGACCCTCATGCTCGGCCACCTGACGGTCGACATGTACGCCGGGGTGTTGCCGGTCCTCTATCCGCTCCTGACTGAGAAGTTCGACCTCAAGCTGAGCACAGTCGGGCTCGTTGCCCTCGCCTACAGCGGGATGGCCTCGCTTTCGCAACCCCTCTTCGGGTGGATCGCCGACCGTCACGGTACCCGGTTAATTGGGCTCTCCCTGATGTGGACAGCGGCAACCTTTGCCGTCCTCGGCTTCGTCCCGAATTTCGAGATGCTGATCGTCGTCGCCGCGCTCGCCGGGATCGGTTCCGGCGCCTATCACCCGATGGGTGCCCTCAACGCCAGCGCCGTCATCGCCGAAGGGCAGCGCAACACCGCGATGTCGATCTACGTCACCGGCGGCACCCTCGGCATCGCGATCGGGCCGCTGATCGGCGCGGCGCTCTTCGCCCTTCTCGGCGTTCACGGCACCGTGCCGATGATCCTCCCCGGTATGGCGATCGCTGTCTGGATGCTGTTCGAGATGCGGACGATCTCGCAGCGCATCATCCGCCGCCCGCGAAAGGGAGCTGCCGCCGCGCCGCCGATCCCGCTCGGACCGCTCTCGGTCGTGATCGGGTTGATGATGTTGCGTGCTTGGACGATGTTCGGCATCCAATCGTTTATCCCGAGCTGGTACGAGAACCTCGGCTACCACGCGTCCTTCTACAGCGCACTGGCGACCACCCTCCTCCTCACCAGCGCCCTCGGTACCATCGGCTCCGGGTCGCTCGCGGACCGCTACGGCCGCCGCATCCTGTTGATTATCTCCTCGGTCCTTAGCGTTCCCTGCATCCTCCTCTTCGCCCAGTTCCCCGGTTGGCCGGCCTTTGGCAGCGCCGCGCTGATCGGTCTGCTGGCTGCCTCGACGGGTCCCCTCCTGCTCGTGATCGCGCAGCAGTTGATGGCCGGCCGCGCCGGCATGGCCTCCGGTCTCATCCTCGGCCTCGGCTTCGTCATGGGCGCAATCGGCGTCCCGATCATGGGCGCGATCGCGGACGCCCACGGCATCCAGAACGCCATGCGCTTCCAGGCCGTGGTCGCCGCCAGCACCATCTTCCTCGCCTGGTTCCTCCCAACTGAGGGGCGCATCCGTGCGCTGATCGCTCCTCACACCGGTGCTGGGACTGCTGTGGCCAACCCTGCCGTAGCCGGAGTCCGAGGCGACGGCGATTGAGCGGGTCCGATCCAACCCGGCATCAGGGCCAGCGCGGTTAGCGATCCCACCGTGCGATCTCGATCAGTGCCTGCCGAATCCTCTCCCGTAGGGCCTCCGCCGCTTCCGGCGGCCAGTCGTAGAAGCCTTTGCCGCTTTTCAGCCCGAGCTCGCCGCGCGCCACCCTCTCTTGCAAGAGTGCGGGCACCTCCGGTGAGGATTCGATCGCCGGGAAGAGCTGACCGGCGACGGCGCAGACGGTATCCAGGCCGGCCGCATCGCTTGTCTCGAAGGGGCCGGCGACCGACCAGCGGCGGCCGAGGCTCGTTCGGACGACAAGATCAACATCCTCCGGCGTCGCGAGTCCCTGAGCAACGATCGAGAGGGCCTCTCGGACCAGTGCCAACTGCAGGCGATTCCCGATGAACCCCGGCGCTTCTTTTTGGACGACCACCGGGCACTTCCCGACACCCTTCAAGAGGGGCACGACCGTTTCGACCGTCGCGTCCGACGTCTCCGGTCCCCGCACGACCTCGACCAATGGCACCAGAAACGGCGGATTGAAGTAGTGGGTGACCAGGACGCGATCCGGGCGTCGCGTCGCCGACGCCAGTGTGCTCGGCGGGAAGGTCGAGGTATTACTGGCAAGAATCGTCGCCGGTGGGCAGAGTCGGTCTAGCTCGGCGAAGAGCTCCTGCTTCAGCGTCAGCTTCTCCGGTGCCGCCTCTACGACGTAATCCGCGCCTGCCGTCGCTTCTGCCAGCACCGCGCTTGCATGAATCCGCTCCGGCGCGGTCGTCGCCGCGCCCGACGGCACCACGCCCGCTGCTTCCAATCGCTCCAGGTTCGCCACGATCCGGATTAACGCTTCTCCCAAGCGCTGCTCGTCCACATCGTAGAGACCGACCTCGTATCCCGCTACGGCGAACTCCTGTGCGATACCATGCCCCATTAGCCCGGCACCGATCACCGCGATCCGCCGTACGTCCACACCCACCACGAGTTGCCTCTCCTTCCGTTGTTTTCGATCTGCTGGGTCTCGTCCCGTCAACCGACTGCGAAGGAGGGGGGATGAGGGTCGGTGAAACCGGGCTACAATACGCGCGTATCCTAGCGAATGATCTGCTCGCGTGCGGGCTCGTCCAGTTGGTGCCTTCAGGCGCCGGACGAGCCTCGCCTGCTCAGGGGCGAGGGGATGACTGCCGGCGGGGACGATCCTGGATCGACGGCGAGCAAGCTGAGCCACGAGCTCCAATCGCGGCCTCCCCTCGCAGCCGTCTTGCGCTCGGCCCGCGACCGGTTCGCCCAGATCGGCGGAACCGGCGGTCTGGTGGGTTGGCTGCGAACGGCGACCGGGGTGATCAGCGCCGCCGTGACACTGATCGCCAGCATTCTGACCGTCGTCTTTCTCCTCTGGCCCGCGCTCCGCCCGGAGGAGAGACCTTCAGTCTTCGGCGCTACACTGAGCGACCCTCGACTGGAACATGGGGTCAGCGTTGCCGACGTTTACGCCCGCCGCGGTGAGAGGCCGCCCGCCGACTACTCGCGGGAG
>JAXDKI010000084.1:0-5097 GCA_034667245.1 Thermomicrobiales bacterium
GGACTACGAGGCGGGTCGGATCGGGCAGGCGCTCGACCACCTCGAGCGTGCCCGTCAGTTGGGAATCGAAGAGACGGATGCCGGGCTCGTCGACTTCTATCTCGCCAGCGCCTACGCCCTCGACGACCAGCCGGCTGCCGCCCAATCGACGTACGCGGCAGCCGCCGGGGCATACGAGGAGCGGGCGACATCGGAGCGACTCGGCCCACAGGACGAACTGGTCCTGGTGACGACCTACCTCGCGCTGGGCAATCTCGCCCGCGAAGCCGGCGAGTGGCAGACGGCGATCCAGTGGTTGCAGAAGGGTATCGCCCATCGGGACGAGCTCCTGGCGCGCGCCTCGGGTCTCGACCGTCCCAGCGACGTCAACGAGGTCTACACCCGCGTCTACGGGCAACTAGCCACCGCCTATCGGGCAACCGGCGACCGCGAAGAGGAGATCTTCTGGGCGAAACGCGCCGACGACGAGGTGCAAACACTCGCTGGACGCGTCGGCAACGACGACCGGGCCGGACTGGTGCGGCTGTCGGCGACTCGCTTGGCGGTCGGCGACTGCGTCGGCGCCGTGGACGCCGTCAACCGGGCGCTAGCGATTGCCCCTGGGGACCCCGACGCCCTCCTCAACGCCGCGGCGATAGCCTTTCTTCAGTCCGACGCGGAGGCAGCCCGCACCCACTTGAGCGGTGTCGCGCCCGGGAATCCGGTCGCCGTCCGCGCGCACGACGAACTTGGTTTGCTCTCGACGCTCGCCGCCGTGAATTCGACCGATGGGTTCCTCGAGCCGGCATTCCTCGCCGAAGCAAGGACGGTGCTCGAGGCGGTGGCATCGCCCTCTGGGCTGGCTCTTCAGGAGCTCGGCGTCGCCGCTGCCTGGGAGGGCGACGCGACGATGCTGGATCTCACCTCGCTGTACGGCGGTGACGACCTCACCGCCGCCAAGAGCCGGATCGAGTGGTCGGCAGATCCGGTCCGCCGCCAAGTTGCCATCGACGCCTACACCCGTGCGATCGCCCGGCTGACCGAGCTTACGACACGCCGGCCCAACGACCCCGCGGTCGCCGCGGCACTCGCAGGCGCCTACGCGGGCCGGATGAGCGCGTATGCGGCTGGGTCCATTTCTGGTACCGGTGGTACCGACCAGGACGTCCCACTACTTCTGGCCGATGCGGCAGCCGTCCGAGTCTGGGCAGACAAGGTGCTGGCAGCGAACTCCGGTGCGACCCGCCGTGACCGCCTCGCGGCGTGGGCTCTGACCTTGGAGGCAATGAACGACTCCCGGCTCGCCGGCGCTTCACGTGGTGAGCCGGTCGATGCCCTTCGACAAGTCGTCGAGCAAGCGAAGAGCGAAGCGCAGATCGCGCCGCCCACCGACGACCTCGAAGCGGCCGCAATCCGGGCGATCTTCGACGAGATCATCCACTACGCGACGACGGTCGCGCCCGACCCCGCCCAGGCGGCAGACGCGGTGACGGCGAGGGCCGCGGTCGCCGGACCGTCGCCGGTCGATCAAGCCCTCCTGCGGACGGTGTGCCGTGAAGAACGTGAGCGGCTTGGAGGCGACACCCTGCTGGCAGCGGTCGACCCGGTAAGCGCCCAAGCCAGATACGAGGCGGCGCTCCAGGCCAATCCGCGGTTTGCCCCCGCGCTGATCGGCTTGAGCGCCGCCCGTGAGCGCCAGGGAGACCCGGCGGGCGCCGTGGCCCAGGCCGCGGCGGCCAGCGACGCGGCGCCGAATCTGCCTGCCGCGTGGCAGAGCCTCGGCATCGCCCAGCTCACGGCTGGCAATGCGGCCGACCGCGACGCCGCCTTCGATCGGTTCTTCGCCCTCGTCGCCGAGGAACCGAGCCAGGTGCGGACGGCACACCTCCGCCTGGCAATCGCCAGTGTCCGCGACGTCCTCGACCGGCATGCCGACCTGGCGCCGGCGGTGCGCGAGTTGATTCCTCGGTTTCAGGTCGCACTTGACGCGTCGCCACAAGAGACCGGCGAATACCAGCGAGCCGCACGATACGCGGAGCTCGGCAGCCTCGCCCTGACAGCCGACGATGCCACGATCGCCGAGTCGCTTTTGCGCCGGTCGCTGGAGCTCGACCAGCACCAGCCGCTCGTCCTGACGGACCTTGCGCTCGCAGTGCTGGTTCAGGGGCGCGACGCCACGACCGAGATTCAGGCCGCACTCGACGAGACGGAAGAGCCACTTTGGGAGGCGGCGGGAATCGCCCAAGCGGACCTGCTGAAACGCATGGCTGACCGAATCGCTGAGTACAAGCGTCGTTCCCCCGAACGCGCTCCGATGCTGGAACCCCTGGCCGATGCGATCGCCCAAGCGGAGGCCGCCGCGACACCGCCGGAAGGCGGGACACCCATCGCCGAGGCCTCGCCACGGACCGGAGCCGCCAGTCCGGAGGTGGAATCACCGCTCGTCGCGACGCCGTCTGCGCAAGCGACCTACGAGAGCCCGACCTTCGGATTCACACTGACCATGACGGACGGTTGGACGATCCTGCAGACCATCCAGGAGGAGAGCATTGAGGGCGTCCAGCTGAGCAACGGCATCAGTTTTATCTCCGTCTTCATCTTCCAGGCGCCGGACACAACGCCTGCCCAGTGTCTCCAGCAGCGGCACAGCGACCTCGCGGCCGAAGAGGGTGTAAGCGACGTCGCGCTTCTGACCGGGAGCGATGGGAAGGCGATCCGCGGCAGTTCGGACGAGCACGCGTTCGCGGCGTTCCGCTTTACCTATGGGATCGAGGACGGCATGCCCCCAGATCGGGTCAAGTACATCTCTTGCCGCGGCTATCCAGATCTCGGCGCGATCCTCCTCGTCGAGCAAGTCGCACCAGCCGAGAGCTACGAGGAACAAGCGGCCGCCCGCGAGGAACTGCTGGCGACCCTCGTCTTGCCCGAGCCGTAGCGAGGCCGCCGGACGGAGCGGCGCGGAGCGGTCACCGTTCGCTCTCCGGCGTTAGAATGTCCAAAGAGCAACACGATGGAGCGCAACCATGAGGGGAGACAGCGCGTGACGGCGACGGCAACCGAGGCGAAGACCTACGGCAACTACATCGGCGGCGAGTGGCGACCGGCGAAGTCGGGCGGCACCTTCGAGAACCGTAGTCCATCGAACACCGACGACCTGATCGGGCACTTCGCCGCGTCGGGTGCGGAGGACGTCGAGGCGGCCGTCACCGCGGCGGCAGAGACGGCCGAGTCCTGGCGGAACACCTCCGCGATCACCCGGGCGAACATCCTCTTCAAGGCGGCTGAGATTCTCGCTTCGCGCGCCAACGACGTTGGGCGGGAGCTGACGCGGGAAGAGGGTAAGACGCTCAAGGAGGGTATCGGCGAGACGGGCCGTGCGGTCCAGATTCTCCGTTACTTCGCCGGTGAGGCGCAGCAGCCCTCGGGCGAGCACTACCCGTCGATGAACCCGCTGACACTCCTCTATACCGTTCGCGAACCGCTCGGAGTGATCGCCGCGATCACCCCCTGGAATTTCCCGATCGCGATTCCGGCCTGGAAGATCGCACCTGCGCTTGCCTTCGGCAACACCGTCGTCATCAAACCGGCGAGTCTGACGCCGCTCTGTACGGTCCGTCTCGTCGAGGCCCTGGCCGAAGCCGGGCTGCCGTCCGGCGTCCTCAATCTCGTCACCGGTAGCGCCTCGGCCATCGGCGATCCTCTGGTCAGGGACGAGCGGGTGGTCGGCATTTCGTTCACCGGCTCGAATGCCGTCGGCGCGGAGTTGCGGAAACTTGCGGCGGAGCGCGGGGCGAAACTCCAACTCGAGCTCGGCGGCAAGAATCCCGCGATCGTACTGGCCGACGCCGATCTCGACCACGCGCTCGGGCACGTCGTCACCGGTGCGATGTGGAGCACCGGCCAGAAGTGCACGGCCACCAGCCGGGCGATCGTCGATCGCCGGATCGCCGAAGAGTTCACCCATCGGTTGACGGAGCGGATCAGCGGTCTCAAGGTTGGCGACCCGCTGGCGCCCGACACGCAAATCGGTCCCGTCATTTCGGAGGACGCCGCCGAGCGGATCGTCGGCGAAGTCGATGCGGCGAAACGGTCGGGCGTTCCCCTCCTCGCCGGCGGTGGACGTCTCGCCGACAACGGCCGCGGCAAAGGTCACTTCGTCGCACCGACGCTGTTCGGCGATGTCGATCCGAACTCGCACCTGGGTCAGGAGGAGCTCTTCGGCCCGGTCCTCGGCGTGATTCCGGTCGATGGGCTCGACGAGGCGATGGCCGTCGCCAACTCGGTCCGCTTCGGTCTCTCGGCCTCGATCTTCACCCGCGACCTCGGCAAGGCGCTCGAGTTCGCCCGCGGGATTCAGGCCGGCGTCGTCCACGTCAACAGCGAGACGCCCGGGGCAGAACCGCATGTTCCGTTCGGCGGCATGAAGGGCTCCAGCTCCTACTCCCGCGAGCAGGGCAAGGCGGCGCGGGAGTTCTTCACCCAAACGAAGACCGTCTACATCGACCCCCCGCCTTCGAGTTAGGCGAGAAGGCGAGGAAAAGACGGGGCGCATGGTGCGCCTCGGTGAGTGAAAGGAAGAGAGCAGAATGGCGGAGCGAACGGCAACAGCAGTCTGGCAGGGTGGTCTAACCGATGGGTCTGGCTCCTTCGACGTCGGGAGCGGAGCACTGCCGAATCAGCCGGTCACCTGGGCATCGCGAACCGAGGATCCGGCGGGCCGGACAAGCCCGGAGGAGCTGATCGCGGCGGCACACGCCTCGTGCTACGCGATGGCGTTTTCGTACACGCTGCAGAACGCGGGGCATCCGGCGGAACGCCTCGAGGTTACCTCGCAGGTCGGCTTCGGCCCCAAGCCGAGCGGCGGCATGCAGGTGACGCATTCCAACCTGACCGTCCGCGGCCGCGTCCCCGGACTCGACCAGGCACAATTCGCCGACCTCGCCCGCCAGGGCGAGCAGGGCTGCCCGGTCTCCAACGCCCTCCGCAATAACGTCGAGATCAACCTGGACGCCACGCTGGAGTCGTAACGGCGATTCCCCGGTGCGGCTGGTAACGAGGCGAGGACGAGGCTGAACGAGGAGAGGTCCTTCGCTGGCGCTCAGGATGACCAATCAATAT
>JAXDKI010000085.1:0-24081 GCA_034667245.1 Thermomicrobiales bacterium
GCGCACCCCCCCGCGGTCGACGCTCAGCGTGATGTAGTAGCGAACAGGTTTCTGCATCTGAGACACCGCCCTCCGAGATTCGAACCACCGGTTCGAATCCACTGGCCCCGGTCTCACCGGGGCGGGCGGCGCTCGATCGCTCCGTCAGAAGGCGGGGATCAGGCGGCGCACAGCTCCGGGGAGCCCGGGCACTTTGGTCCGGGGTTTGTAGAACTACCGGCGTCCAACGCCGCTCCCTTCACTGGGCCGAGTGCGAATTGCTGCGACGGCGGCTGGCCGCGTATTCGCACACCATAGCGAAACCCCACTTGCGTGGCGCTTCACCGCAAGGATACCGCGGTCGCCACGAAGCGTCAACGTCACGAGCCGGTAGCCGCTTGCCGATAGCCGATAGAAACGTCACTCCTTCGGTCGCCAAAGTATCCCAGATCGCACTAGAGAGGACCTGCCGTTGTGGTTCTCCGCCGGCTGCCAGCTGCCGGCTGCCGGCTCGTATTTACAGCCTCAGCCGTCCGCCATATACTGGTGGCGTGCGGGAGCTGGGGGCATAGGCCTTCGGCTCCTTGTCCATTGTCTTGAAATACATCGGCGGCGACTCTGGGTCTTCGGCTCTGCCGTCGATGACGACCTCGTGGCGCGCTACGGATTCCGACATCGATCTAGTTGTTGAGGCGTCTACGCGGTCGGAGGGCGCCTCGATTGGCGTTCGATCGCGTCCCGGGGTGTGCCCAGGGGCGACAAAGGGGCTTGACGAATGGTTAAGGATCGCATTGTACGGCTGACGTCCGAAGGCAAGACGAAGCTCGAAGAGGAATTGGCGCACCTGCTTACGGTGAAAAAGCCGGAGCTCGCCACGCGCATCCAGGAAGCGACTGAGCACGGCGATATCTCGGATAACAGCGAATACGAAGAGCTGAAAGAGGACTTCGTCCTGACCGAGGCCCGGATCCATGAGCTCGAGCATGTGCTTGAGCGCGCCGAGATCGTGGTGCCGCCGACGACCGGCAGCGTCGGCCTGGGATCCGTTGTGACGATTCGCAGCGACGACGGCGAAGAGGAAACCTGGCGCCTCGTCGGTCCGGAGGAGGCCGATACCCGCGAGGGGACGATCTCTACCGACTCACCCGTCGGGAGTGCCTTGATGGGGTGCCGCGTTGGCGACGCGGCGACCGTCGCCACGCCCGCCGGCGCGCTCGTCTTTTCGGTGCTTCGCGTCGCATAACGACGCGACGAGCCGACGGGCCAGCGCTGCTGCGCCGCCGCCCTCGTCGAACTCCTCACGTCGGCCACGCGCGCCCTCGCCATCTCTCTCAGAAAGATCGACGACGCATGGACCTCGAACTCACGGACCTCCAAGAACAGCGGCTGCGGAAAGCCGAAGAATTCCGCGCACTCGGTGTCGATCCCTATACCCCTCGTTCATCCAGGACTCATACCACGGCCGCGGCCCTTGCCCGATTCGCCGAGTTGGAGGCAACTGGCGATCAGGGCGCCGAGGACCAGGAGCCAATCACCGTCGCCGGACGCGTCGTTGGTGAGCGGCACATGGGCAAGACCGTCTTTGCCCACGTGCGGGACGGCCAGGGCCAAATCCAGATCTATCTCCGAAAGGACGACATCGGGGAAGAGGCGTTCGAACACTTTCTCAAGCTGATCGATCTCAATGACTTCGTCGAGGCAACAGGTACCCTCTTCCGCACCAAGACGGGCGAGGTCTCCCTCCGGGTGCGCGACTTCCGCATCTTGACCAAGGCGCTCAACCCACCGCCCGAGAAGTGGCACGGTCTCCAGGATGTCGAGCTCCGCTTTCGTCAACGCTATGCCGATCTGATCGCCAACGCCGACGTGCGCCGGGTCTTCGAGGTGCGCGCGCACGCGATCACCGCGATTCGACGTTATCTCGACGGTCTCGGCTATTTGGAGGTCGAGACGCCGACTCTGCAACCGCTCTACGGCGGCGCGGCGGCGCGGCCTTTCACGACTCATCACCACGCCCTCGATCAGCTCTTCTACTTGCGGATCGCCGACGAGCTCTACTTGAAGCGCCTGATCGTAGGCGGATATGAGCGCGTCTATGAGATCTGCAAGGACTTTCGCAATGAGGGTGTAGACCGCAACCACTCACCCGAGTTCACGATGCTCGAGTTCTACGAGGCCTTCGCCGACTACCGGACCATCATGGATCGGGTGGAGGGGCTGTTCGTGTTCGTCGCGAACGAGGTCTTCGGGGAGCCCCGCCTCACCTTCCAGGGGAACGAGATCGATCTCACACCGCCGTGGCCACGGATCACCCTCAGGGATGCGATCCAGAAATATTCGGGCGTGGATTACCTGGCGCACCCCGATCAACCGTCGCTGCTGGCAGCAGCGCGGGCCGCCGGTGCCGACGTCGAGACGGGCACGGTCTGGCCGCGGATCGTCGATGAACTCCTCAAGCAGTTCGTCCGCCCGAACCTGATCCAGCCTACCCTCCTGGTCGATTACCCGGTCGCGCTCTCGCCGTTGGCGAAGCGCAAACCGGACGATCCCAGCCACGTCGAGCGGTTCCAACCGTACATCGGTGGTCTGGAGCTCGGTAACGCCTTTACCGAATTGAACGACCCGCTCGACCAACTTGCTCGCTTCGTCGATCAGCAGCGAGACCGTGCCGCTGGTGATGAAGAGGCGATGCCGATCGACGAGGACTTCATTAACGCGCTGATGTATGGGATGCCTCCGACCGGTGGCGTAGGCATCGGGATCGACCGCCTTACCGTCTTATTGACGGACCAGCAGAGCCTGCGCGACGTCATCCTTTTCCCGGCGATGCGCAAGCTGACGCCGGGGGGGCACAAGGGCGAAGATTCGCCGCCGGAGTAACCCGAGTGCCTGATGCGTACGGACCCGTTGGCGAGTTCACGGTCTGCTCCGCCTGCGGTATCATCCGCTGAGCTTGTTAGAGCGGTCGGTCACGAAGACCGACCGAGCCAAACGCAGTGCGAGGGGGCGCGTATGAGCGACAACACTGTCGGTAAGAAGCATGGACCGATCGACCGGGCCAAAGAAGTCAGCGGTATCTACGGCCTGGGATTCGAGCGAGAATCGTTTTTGGGCTTTGCACTTCCGTTTGCCATCGTCTTGATCGTCGGGGGGAGCATTGGGCTGCTGATCTGGAAGTGGCTTTAGGAACGACCTCCCGCCGACATCCTACCTGGAAAACGCCGCTACGTTGACAGATGGGCACCGCTTTAACCGCCTGATTTCCTACTTCCCTCTAAGGATCAGATGTCATAAGATGGTCGTGGCGCTCGATGCGCCATTGTTGGACTGAACGTCGCCCCGAGTGAGGTGAAGATGCGTTTGCAGAGAGCACCACGCGCCGTCGCGTGTCGGCACGGTGGCTCGCGTGTGTTCCGATTGATGGCAGTAGCCGCGCTTCTCGCGATCCTCGGATCGTCCGCGGCCGGCGCGGCGACGGTGACCGCAAAGGCTCCTTCGCAGTACTACGTCGACGACACCGGTCATGCCCTGGGCGAGCCCTTTCTTTCACAGTGGGTCGCCCGAGACGGAATGACGACGCTCGGGTTTCCCGTGAGCGAACCGGTGACACGGAGCGGGCGGATCGCGCAATATTTTCAGTACGGCTATCTCCAATCGACCTCGAAGTCGAAGAAGTCCGAGAACCTCGCCGTTCGCCCGGCCGGTCTTGAGCTGCTTGACGCGCAACATAACCCCGAGCGCAGCGTCGCAGGCAGGCGAGTCGGCGGCTCGAAAGTCGCTGGTGCGTTCCTTGCTCCGGATACCGGGAAGGAGCCAAAGCTGACCGGGCGCACGAAGGCGTACTACGAGCGACATGGCGGAACCGAGCGCTTTGGCAAGCCGGTATCGGCGTCGTACGTCGCCTTCGGGATGCGCGTCCAGTGGTTTGAATTCGGCCGACTTCAGTGGTGGCTCGAAGACAAGAAGGTTCAGGTGGCCCCTGTTGGGCTGGAGTTGGCGAGCGTCCGGGGCATCGACACGACCCGAATCGGCCGTGGCAAACTGCCTCCCTTCGAACCGAATCGGTTTCGCACCTTTCACGGTGACGGCACGGTCGCCGAGGCGCGCGGCGTTTTCCAACCCGTCCGGATCGAAATCCCGAGGATCGCGGTCAACGCGCTCATTGAACAGGTCGGAATCGTCGGGGGTGTCATGGAGGTGCCCCAGGACGCCTGGAACGTCGGCTGGTATTCCTCGCTCGCCAAACCTGGTGAACGTACCAATGTCGTGATGGCCGGACATAGGGATTGGTGGGGTGTCGGTCCGGTCGTCTTTTGGAACCTCGACCAACTCGGGCCCGGAGATAAGATCTATCTGGTCGGCGACGACGGCAGGGGATCGACCTACGTCGTTGAAAGCGCATGGCAGGTCGACGCCGGCATCGACGCCGGCGACATCATCTCGGATGCCGGTGGGGAGACCTTGACGCTCATCACCTGTGGCGGCGACTTCAACGGCAGCGAGTACGTTCTCCGGCACATCGTCCGCGCCGCACGGATCTGAGGGCGTTTCGGCGACGGTAACAGACTGATTCCACGGACGTAGGTTCCAGTCGTCCGGAGTGTCGTTGACACCGGAAATCGATTAGGCTCGGCGAGGAGAGGTCCTACCCTCAGTTCAGGACCTCTCCCCGACTCGTCGGCCTGCTGGCGAGCACCGAGGTCGAATTCACCAGCAACTCCCGACAACAGCGACCGGGGATGAGGTGAGTCTTTAGAGAACCACCCCAATAGCCTCGGCCTGCGGAACTAGACTCATTGGATAATCGAGGCGAACCGCCGACACCTTGACCAGGCTGTCGGCATCGACGATCACCAAGCGGTTCTTGCCCGCGGACTTGGCCTCGTACATTGCCGCGTCGGCGATGGCGATCATCTCTCTGGACGGCTTATCGCAAAGCCGGGTGACGGCTAGACCGATCGATACGCTCACGGCAACGTCCGTTTGAGGCGTCAGAAGGTCTCGTTGGCGAGCGATCTCGGCAAGGAGTCGCCGTCCAACCTTATGCGCGTCGGGCTGATCGAGCCCGGGCAAGACGAGCACGAACTCGTCCCCAGCATACCTCGCCGCGACGTCGGTTCCACGACACGTTCGCCTGAGCACGGTTGCTAGCGTCCGGAGCACTCGATCTCCCGCTTGGTGACCGAACCGATCATTGATCGCCTTAAAGTTGTCAACGTCGAGGAGCGCGACCGCGACCGGTTTTCCGGCGTCTCGTCCGTTCCCCAGCTCGCGGTCGAGACGCTGATGAACCTTCCGGTGGTTCATCAGCCCGGTCAACGGGTCGCAATCCACCTGCTGCGTCAGGCTTCGAGTCGTGCGCTGCGATTCGCGCAGCGTCAGCCCTTGGCGGACGATTGCAAGCGCGACGATCACGAGACTGCCGACCACGATGATGCCTTCCTGAACTCCTCGCTTGTCTGCCAATGCTTCACTTGCGATCAGCACCAGTAAGAGGAGGGCACAGGGATACGGCAAGACGGTTCGCCAGGACGGTTCACGCTCAGCGTCGACCTCATTTTGCGGTCTCGGGGTCGCATTCCTCCGCAGTCGGCCCACTCTGCATGCGATGCCGGCTGCGAGGAAGCCGACGGCCCAAACCGGCGCGCCGAACACTACCGTTTCTCGTCCGGAATCTGCCCAGAACGAGAGCCAGAACAGTTCGGCGAACGTCACCAGCATGAAGCTGACCACAACCAATCCGAACGCTGGCGGCAGCGCGCGGTTCCCTGAGCGGAGGAGGACGATCAGGAGCGCCAGAACGAGTGCACCATCGCCGAGTGCGTGCAGCGCGACGGCAGCCATTGCGATTCTGCTCAACTCGTCGTTTTCGACAGCCGGCCGAACCACCCAGGACCAGCTCAGCGTTAAAAGTGTCGCGGTCGCGATGACAAGGTCCAGAAGAAGTCTGAGGCGGTCCCTCCCCCGTCGACGCTGCGGGCTCAGTAGGAAGATGCCGGCGAGCAGGAGTGGCAGCATCACGAGGTATCCCGCGTTCGCCGCGACGTCGGCGACGCCGTCAGAGGCACCCCAGACGGATACCCCGAGCCGTGTTACCTCACCGATCGTCCACACCAAGCAGGCGAGCGCTACCAGCCGCCATCCATGACTCTCAGAAGATGCACTGTGAGAGGCATGGACCCATGCCCTGCTGCCTCCGTACGCGGCAGCCACTGCCAGTGCCAGGGTGCCGAGCCAGGCGACTTCTATTCCAGCTCCTGAACCCCATCCAATTGCGTAAGTGCCGAGACCAAGGAGAATCGCACAGCACGCCACAGTGAGTCTGCGTGGAAGCTCAAGGACTCTTTTGCCGTCGTCGATATGCCCTTGCCCTGGCGCGGTATCAATGTGCATCGCGGGCTCGTTCCTTCCACAGGTGGGTTTCGTGCGGGGCAGGTGGCTGCGGAATGTCGGCCTCTGGGCAGTGAGGCTTGGGTAACGTCGCTCCTTGGCTGGCGGCAGACCGGCGGCCGGATAGTCTATGACCCCGGCGATAAAAAGCAAGTTCGAAGCGACAAGGGCGTGCCCGATTACCCAGCCCGAACGTCCTTGTCGATCCCCTATTCAACGGTACATTGCTCTCGATGCATAGGACCAGTATTTCCCATCAGGGCATTCCACAGGTCATATTGATCGTGAGACAAATGGCCTACAAGCCATGAGACACGGGGATCCGGCGCTCGGAGACGTGATGCCCCGCCAGTGGCAGCGTAACGGTGAACGCCGCGCCGTCACCGGGCGTACTAACGACGGAGATCCCCCCCTCGTGAGCGCGGGCGATCGACTGCGCGATGGCCAGTCCCAGTCCGGTTCCGCCCGTTGCTCGGTCGCGGGCCCGGCCGGCGCGATAGAAGCGCTCGAAAACGTGCGGAATATCTTCGGGGGCAATGCCTTCGCCAGCGTCTCGCACCATTATCCTCGCCATCGACCCCGCTGCTTCGACGCTAACAAAAATCTCACCCTGGGGCGGCGTGTGCCGGATGGCATTGTCAAGTAAGATCAGCATCAGCTCCGTCATCCGATCGCGATCGGCGATGATCATCACCGGCGCCACACCAACGGATGTCAGCCGCTGACCGCTCAATAGTGCCGCCGCAGTCCGCATCGCGTCTTCGACGACCTCGTCGAGCCGGATTGGACGGCGCCGCGCGGTGTCATCGGGCGGTGCCTCGGTTCGTACAAGTGTGAGCAGGTCCTCAATCAGCCGGCTCATTCGGGCACTCTCGCGCCGGAGATCGTCGAGCGCGTCCGACAGATCCTGCCCCTCGATTCCGTTCTGACTGGCTTGGCGCACCAAAACGTCGATGTTGCCGCGGATCGCCGTCAGGGGCGTCCTCAACTCATGAGAGGCGTCGGCGATGAACCGGCGTTGGAGGGCAAACGCCTCCTCAAGACGATCGAGCATGCGGTTGAAGGTCGACGCAAGACGGGCGAGTTCGTCGCCCGTGTTTGGAACTTCGAGACGAGTCGCCAACGATTGCGAAGCGCCCGCCCCTGCCGCAATCGCGGACGCGGTCGCTGTGATTCGATCGACGGGCCGGAGCGCGCGCCCTGCGAGCAACCAACTACCGACAGCGGCAGCTCCGAGACCAAGGAGACCCGCGAAAAGAAAAATTCGGCGCACGTGACCCATCGTCTGGTCGATCTGGAGGAGTGGTTCGCCCACGTTCACGGCGCCGATGAGTTGTCCCGTTTCTTTAAGCACCAAAGGATAGTGGACACTCCTTATTGTCACCCCATCGAGTTCGCCGGTAGTGTAAACAGGATTACGTTCGTCAGCGACGATAGGTGACGCAGGGAGACGCCGATTCCCGAGGTTCTCCGAACTGAACTCGATAGTGCCGCTGGCATCAACTGCCTGAATTAATTGACTCGGGAAAGAGAATAGGTCGGGGGGCGGAAACGCGAAAGCCGGACCACGCGTCGTCATCGTGGGTACCGCTTGATCCTTGATGTCTTGGGCGGTTCGAAGAAGGCGCTGATCGACGTCCTGGCGGAGCTCCCGCTCGATCAACGTGGACAGGCCGATGCCAAGCGCGAGTACCAGGGTGATGATAAGACAGGCATACCACGCAGTGAGGCGAAACCGGATCGAGCGGTAGATGGGGCGTCGCCGGAGCTCCATGGTCAACCACTGCGGCGGAGAACATAACCGACGCCACGAACGGTCTGGATAATCCGAGGCTCGCCGTTCGCCTCGAGTTCCCGGCGCAAGTTGGCGATGAAGACCTCGATCACATTTGAATCGCCGAAGAAGTCGGGACCCCAGACGCGGTCCAAGATTTGGGACCGGCCGAGAACCTGATTGGGGTGTCGAAGAAGGAGGGTCAGCAGGTCGAATTCGCGGGTCGTCAGGCGTAAGTCGCGTCCGCCTCGCTGGACCGACCTCGCAGTGAGGTCAAGAGTCAGATCGTCGAACGCGAACGTTTCAGTTGGGGAGGCTCCGCCCGTGGTCGAGCTCGACCTGCGGAGCAATGCGCGGATTCTGGCTAGGAGCTCATCGAAGGCGAACGGCTTGACGAGGTAGTCGTCGGCACCGGCTTCAAGGCCGGCGACGCGATCCGGAATCCCATCTCGCGCCGTCAGCATTAGGATCGGCACCGGTGGTCGGCCCTCCGCCGTTTCGGCGGAGCGAACACGACGTGTAATCTCAATGCCGTCGATCTCCGGAAGCATCAGATCAAGGACGACAACGTCCGGCGGATGATCGCGAAGCGATGACAGCGCCGCCCGCCCTTCGGTCGCGACGTCGACCGCGTAACCCTCGAAGAGTAAACCGCGACGAACAAACCCGGCGATTCCCGGCTCATCCTCGACCACGAGCACACGCGTCTTCGCGTTCGAGCTCGGGGTCGTCTTCTGGGTCTGCATTGCTCATCGCTCCGTCGGGTTGGAAACGACGCCTGCTCGATGATCGTAGCGCACGGCCGCCGGAACCGTCTCGGTCCGGCGGCCGATGACGAACGGAGAGCCAACTCATTGCAGAGGGCTCTCCGTTCGTTGAAAAGGGGGAGGGGAGAGGATTGGTCGCTACGGCCAGACCGCACGACGCGGCCGGTGGAATGGCGGCTCGGACGTCGCTAATAGATCCCCGCCGGGCGCTCGCCGAGGGTGAGCGCGACCGTGATCTCCTGACCGTTTCGGTCGACGCTGAGCTCGACTCGGTCGCCGGGTCTGTGCTCGAAGAGCATGTTGAGGAACGGGTGCTGACTGTCGATCGTCCGGCCGTCGATTCCTGTGATGATGTCACCCTCCTTAAGACCAGCGGTCTCCGCCGGCGTGGCTGGCTGGACTGTGACGACGCCCTGCCCGCTCCGCAGGATCTTGCTCTCGATCCCCAAATAGGCGCGGGATGCCTTGCCACTGGCGACGATCTCGTCGACCAGCGGCTTGATCGCATCGCTTGCGATCGCGAAGCCGATCCCGGACTGGTCGTCGTTGGCGAGGCCTGATTGGACTCGCGTCGCTTTCGCCACGTTCATACCGATGACCTGTCCGTCCAGGTTGAGGAGAGGACCACCCGAGTTGCCTTCGTAAATTGGCGCACTGTGCTGGATCAGATTCGGCAATGCATAGCCGTCGCCGGTGTCGAGCGCGCGGTCGACCGCGCCAACGCTGCCCTCGGTGACCGTGTTCGTGTACTCACCATACGGGCTGCCAATCGCGATCACTTGCTCGCCGGCGCGGACTCCACTCGAATCGCCGAATGAGAGAACGCTCGGCACCTTCGCGCCCGTCGATAGGTCGAGCTGAAGGACCGCGACGTCTTGGAAACTGTCAGCGCCGACGAGGTTCGCGTTAACAGTCGAGCCGTCGTAGAACTGAACCTCAAAGGCCGTGCCGTCCTTCACGACGTGATAATTGGTGACGACGTGTCCAGCCTGGTCGACGATGTAGCCCGAACCGACTCCGTAGGGCTGGACGTCACTCGACTCTGGTTGACCAGTAAACGGGTCGCGCTGCGGCTGATAGTTGGTAATCGTCACCACCCCGGGATTTGCCTTCTCGGCGACGTCCGCCACGGTTTGACCGGTTTGCAGGGCGGACTGATTCTCTACCGCGCGGCTATGCCCGACCGACGCGGGCGGTATCTGGGTCACGGTCGACGAGGAAGCCGGTGTCGCGGTGGCGAAGGTGATCGGCCAGTTGAGCGCGATAACGCCTGCGAGCAGGATCAAGGCAACCGCGACGACCTGAACGAGACCGCGGACGCGCGATGGCGTCCTCGTTGCTGTGTGGTTCATTGAAGAACCCGGTCCTTTCGGCTCACTACTATGCTCCTCACTCTCGCGGGAGCGTCCCAACGAGGGCCAGTATCGAGCTCCGGGTTGAACGAGGACTGAAGCGATGCTGAAGAAATGATGAAAGCGCGAAGTCAAGAATAAGCCAATGCGGCCGAACTCTTGGTCGGCCGCATGCACCTACTTTATCAGTAGCACGAGAGCGTTGGTCTGCCGCCGACCTACGATGCTGACGCGCGTCCTAACGCCGTCCTGACCAGCTCGGGAATCGCTGACGGGCGGTCTGCGACGGTGACTCCCGCGGCTTCGAGCGCGGCGATCTTCTCGGCCGCGGTCCCGGTGCCGCCTGAGATGATCGCTCCCGCGTGGCCCATTCGTTTCCCCGGCGGTGCCGTCCGACCGGCGATAAAGCCGATGACCGGCTTGGTCACGTGTGCGCCGATAAAAGCGGCCGCATCTTCCTCGTCGCTGCCGCCGATCTCGCCGATCATCACGATCGCCTCGGTCGCGGAGTCGTGCTCAAACAGACCCAGGACATCGACAAACGACGTTCCGATGATCGGATCGCCGCCGATTCCGACGGCGGTCGTCTGGCCCAATCCGGCGCGGGTGAGGGCGTCGACTACCTCATAGGTGAGCGTCCCGGAGCGGGAGACGAGACCGACCGGTCCCGGCTGATGGATGAATCCCGGCATGATCCCGACTTTCGCTTCGCCGGGTGTGATCAGACCGGGACAGTTCGGTCCGATCAAGCGGGCGCCTTTTCTCCTGACGTGCTCGTAGACCGGAACCATATCCAGGATCGGGATGCCCTCGGTGATGCAAATGACGAGCGGGATCCCGCCTTCGACCGCCTCGTAGATCGCGTCCGGTGCGAAGCGTGCCGGCACGTAGATGATCGAGGCGTTTGCCTGCGTCTCCGCCACGGCGTCTGCGACCGTGTTGAAGACGGGCACCCCAGCCACCGACTTGCCGATGCCGCCGGGGGTGACACCGGCGACGACGTTGGTGCCGTATTCAACCATCTGCGTGGTATGGAACGACCCCTCGCGACCCGTTATCCCCTGAACCAGAAGTCGTGTCTGTTTGTCGACCAGAATGCTCACGCGCACTCCCTAAGTGAATAGTCGTCAGTCGTCAGCGGTTCGCTCTTATGCCGGTCACGAACGTCGGAGACCAAGTGCGAAACCAGGACGACGACCGTGGGGACCATCAATCTCTCGACTGACGACTGACGACTCACAACGTTACCGTGCTGCGGCCACAACCTGTCGGGCGGCCTCGTCCATTGTATCGACTGCCTGCAGACCCGCCTCGGCGAGCAGGCGTCGCCCTTCTTCGGCGTTGGTCCCCGCGAGGCGGACGACGATTGGTGCCTTAACGTCGACTTGGCCGAGCGCTTCGCGAATGCCGTTAGCGACCACGTCGCCACGGGTAATGCCGCCGAAGATGTTGATCAGAATCGCCCGGACGTTGGGATCGGCAGTCACCAGCGAGAATGCCTTGGCGACCTGCTCGGCGTTGGCCCCGCCGCCCACATCCAGAAAGTTGGCCGGATCGCCGCCGTGCAACTTGACCGCGTCCATCGTCGCCATCGCGAGTCCGGCGCCATTGACGATGCAGCCGATGTTGCCGTCCAACTTGACAAACGAGATACCGGAGCGTCGCGCCTCGAGCTCGGTCGCGTTTTCCTCGTCGAGATCGCGCAGGTCCTCGATACCGGGATGCCGGGCGAGCGCGTTGTCGTCAAAGCTCATCTTTGCGTCGAGCGCAAGCCACTCGCCGCCCTCGGTCAGAACCAGCGGATTGATCTCAACCAGGGTGGCGTCTTCTTTGACGTACGTTTCGAACAACTTCTGGCCGATCGCCGCGAAACCGGCAACTTTGTCTGCGGCGATACCGAGCTCGAAGGCCATCGCGCGCGCCTCGAAAGCCTGAAAGCCGAGGAAGGGATCCACGACTGTCCGAACGATCTTCTCCGGGCGTTCGCGCGCGACCTCTTCGATGTCGACGCCGCCCTCGGCGCTGGCCATCACACTCACGCGCCGCTTCGGCCGGTCAAGGACGACTCCCAGATAAAACTCCTGTGCAATCGCCACACCGGGGACGACCAAGACCTTGTGCACCGTTCGGCCGCGGATATCCATCCCGAGGATCTGTTCCGCGACTGCGCGCGCCTCGGCCGGGCTGTGTGCGAGCTTGATCCCACCGGCCTTGCCCCGACCACCGGTGTGCACCTGCGCCTTGACGGCAACCGTGCCGCCGAATCGCTCGGCGATGGCCTCCGCCTTTTCCGGCGTGCTGGCAATTTCGCCAGCGTTGACGGGAACCCCGTGGCGACTCAGCAACAGCGCCGCCTGATACTCGTGGACATTCATAAAGGGTCGCGTCTCCCCTGTCGTGCGCCAGGTTTCAGCGGCACGTCCTCCGTTTTCGCCGCGGCAGGCGGGCGAAGCGGCGCCGCCGCATCGGCATCCTAGCACAGCACCGGCCATGGGCGGAGGAACCTGCGTCGAGTGCCCCCGATTTACAGACTGCAAGGAATGCACAGAAAATTGGTCTAGCAAACCCGTTGACAAATCGTCCAACATGCTATAAGACAGGTTCGACGTTTCCAACGTGTACGCGCTCGACGGGCCCGCTGGTAAGGCGTCGCCTCGTGTCTCGTTCCGCCGGATCCGTCACCGACCGTTCATTTTTCGTGCTCAGCGTCGTGGGTAAGCCACGACAGGGAGTGTTCAGGCGGAATGAGCGACAAGACGCTCACGTGCCGGGATTGCGGTCAGCAGTTCACGTTCACAGCGGGCGAGCAGGCATTCTACCAGGAGCGCGGTTTCTCGGAGCCACAGCGATGTCCCAATTGCCGGCAGGCGCGGAAAGCGCAACGGTCGCCCGGCGGTGGGTATGATTCCGCCGGCTACGGTGGCGGTGGATACTCGGCATCAGGCGGTTACGGTGGCGGGAGCTATTCCTCCAGCAGTGGTGGCTATGCTGGTGGCGGAGGCGGCGGTTACTCTTCCGGCCCACGCCAGATGTACCCGGCGACCTGCTCGAATTGCGGTAAGCCAACCGAGGTTCCGTTCCTTCCGAGGAACGACAAGCCGGTCTACTGCCGCGAATGCTTCCAGGAGCGACGCGGCGCGTCGCAGCGCTTCAGCGACTACTAGATCGCGCCGTGAACTAACGGACCTGCCGGGTGGAGAAATCCGCCCGGCCCTCTTTTTTGTGCGATCGCCTCGAGTCCGATCTTAGCCCGATCCCTGTGGCAGTTCATTGTGCCAAGTCCCGGCGGCATCTCCTGCCCACCGAACTGCGACATCCTCACCGGTCCGCATCGTTCTGCAGCTGGCGCAGATAGTTGACGACATCCCACCGTTCCTCGTCGGTCAGCGCCCAGTCGTAGGCCGGCATCGCCGAGCCCGGGATGCCGTTGGTGATCGCATGGTACAGGTCGCCGTCTCTCTGCCCGCGGCTCCGCCGATCGGTCAGATCGGCCGCGGCACCATGACCGTGCTCGGGATCGGCCGAGGTGACGCCGGCACCGGCGGGTCCGTGGCAGGCGAGACAGTTCGCCGCATAGATCGGCGCGCCACGCTGTACCGATCCGGCATCGGCCGACATCGGGTTGGCGAGGCCCGTGTCGTCCGTCACGGGAACCGTTTGACGAGCGGCTGACACCGCGAAGCCGGCCGCGATCAGCCCGATCATCGTCAAGATGAGTGCCGCCGCCAGCGGCTCGAGTCCCGGCAGTCGCTTCACGCCGACCACGCCACCGATGGCGATGATCGTGGCTAACGCCATCAGAGCCCAGGCCGCCAAGGGAAAGCGCGGCAATCGCCAAGCATCGGCCTCCGCCCGTGGCGGCGGCACGCCGGCTTCTCGTGTGTCCACCGACAACGAGGCACGGACATCCTCAAGCCCAGCGCGGCGGACGATAACCGTCACATTCCAGGTGGCTCGTAGACCGAGCCGAACCGCTGGAAACACAAAGCTGCCAGGGCTGCCCGCCAGGGGTTGCGCGTCAAAGCGATCGACTGCGGTACTCTCCCCTCCGTCCTTCGGCGTGGCCGACGCCTCGACAATCACGCGCTGGATCGCCGCCGGCGCGTCGCCGTCAGCGGCGGTCAGGTTCACGGTGAACCGGTCGTCTGTGCTGCCTCGCAGGCGACCGAGGAGCCAGAAGCGAAGGTCCTCAGCTTCGGCCCGCTGGTCGACGATCACCTCCTTTGCCGCGACGTCGACCGCGAGCGGCGCGTCCGCCGGTGGCAGCTCCGTCAACGCAGCGGCCGCGACAATGATCGTGAGGCCGAACACCAGCTCGACCGCCACGACCAGTTCGGTCGTGCGCAGCTGGCGTCGGATGGCGTCGACCTCACCGAGGCGCGCCCATACCTGTAAGCGTGGTTTGTTGACGAGCAGATTGACCGCCGCGGCGATCAAAACAAGGGCGACCACGGCGTGCTTCGCGAGCAGCGCGATCCCATAGTCCTGATCCCGCAGTGCCCGTGGACCGGTGACGTGAAAGGCCGTGTTGCCCAGACCCGTCGCGAGGAGCACGGCAACCGTGGCGAGCGCCAGGATGGAGAAGCGTCCGACCAGTTTTGCGGCCAGAGCGCCGGCATCGCCGTCCTCACATCGACGCAGGGCGACCAGGCTTGCCAGCAGGTAAACGAGTCCTCCGAGCCAGACGGCGGCGGCGGCAAGATGGAACCAATCTGTCGCCACCGCGAGCACTCGGTTCGGCTCCCCGGCCGCATGGCCGGCAAACGGTACGCTGAGCAACATCGCTGCGCCGAAGGCGATGCCGGCGCCCCATGTTCTCCCTGAGCTCCCACTTCGACTGCGTACGACGCGGGCGACCGCGGCAAGACAGCACAGGCACGCGATCCGAGCCAGCCAGGCGGTGCCGAACGTCGAATCGAAAACAAGCTGACGGTAGACCGACAGCGGGGGCGGATCGCTGAGGGATGCGCCTGTCGCGATGAGCCCCTGATCGACGAGGGCGAATCCGAGACTCAGGGCCAGCGCGATGGCCGAGTACCACCAGCTTCGGCTCCACCAACTCTGAGTGGCGAAGCCGTAGCCAGGAACCTGCCATGCCGGACGGGCGACCAAGGCGCCAAAGGTGAATCCGCCCACGACTGCCAGGAGCGCAATCAACTCGAGCCATCGCGCCGCGATCCGCCACCAGGGCGGGCGCCCGGACGCCTCGAGTGAGACGATGCCGGTCGGCAGCTGACCGGTCCCGACGCTGAACGGGAGCGTGCCCGACGTCACGTGCCCGTCGACGGCCGAGAGAACCCGCCAGACGAGGACATACGTTCCGTCTGGGAGTCCTGCGGCATCGAGCAGAACGACTTTGACAATCTTTCGGTCTGCCGCGTCGGTCTCGATCGCCGCGATCGGCACCGCCGACCCGTCGCTCTTGAGGAGATCCGCTCGGCTGAACCGGGCGTCAACCTGCTCGCTGAAATCGAGCCGCAGCTCGGCCGGTGTGACGCTAAGGGCGCTCCCGGCAGCTGGCGTAGAGGCGACCAGACGGGCATGTGCGTCAGCGCTAGGCGTCCACAGTAGCTGGAGTAAGATCCCGAACGCGAACGCGAGCACGACCGCCAGGCAGAATCCGCGAAACAAGTCCCTGGGTCTCGAGCCTCGCGATTGCCCGCATCGCAAACGACCAATTGCCGTCGCCGCCAGCCTACCTGGCTCCGTCCGACGTCCGCTGTCGCGTTTCCATACCATTGACGCATTGTCCCATCTCGGCGGCCGGGTCATCCTAAGGCGCGGGCATGAGTCGACGACGGCGAGGTCGTTGAGGTCCGGTGATATACTGGCCGCCCCGCCGGTAAGGGCAACCGGCGAACCTGTAATGCACGAGCGATTCCGCCCGTTACCGTCAGTTCTCAAGAGCAATGCGGGCCTTTCCCTGGGGAGATGGTCCAGTATCCCGACAGTTGAGCAATTCATGATCGATCCGCGACTCATCGTCACATTCCCTGTCGAGCTGTGAGCCGGTTTGTCGACACCCTGCTCACCGTGGTGCGCCTGGCTCGACACGGGTCACGGCCGTGGCAGGCGGACGTTCGTTCCGGCTGGTCGACCGAGCCGCGATCCGGAGATGGACCTGGGGTGAACGTTTCTACCGGAAGGGAAATGGGCGTTCCGGCCACTGCGACGGACTCGCCGTCTGACGCGAGGCTTGTGCGCGAGGGCAGCCTCATCCGACTGCGCGCCCATACCGTTGCCAACCGCCCGGCATTTCAGCGCTGGTACGCCGACGAAGAAATTTCACGATTGCTGCGCCACGATCAGAGACCGCTCAACGCCATCCAATCGCGCGGCTACTTCGACACCATCATCATGCCGCTCTCGGCGCGTGGGATGTGCTACGCCATCCACGAGGTCGCCACGGACCGCTTGATCGGCACAACGGCCCTGACGGACGTCGAAGGCTCGGAGCGCCGATCAGCACTCTTCCGGATCGTCATCGGCGAAAAGGACTGCTGGGGGCACGGTTACGGCACGGAGGCGACGCGGCTCGTGATCGAAGAGGCCTTCCGCGGTCACGACCTCGACCAGGTGCGCCTTGAAGTCTTCCGGCACAACGTGCGCGCCATCGCGGCCTACCGTCGGGTCGGTTTCCGCGAGGCGGGCAGTCACGTCGAATTCGTCGGCCGAGAGCGTTTCGAGCTCCACGTCATCGAGATGGCCCTCGACCGCGACGATTACTTCTTGCTCAATCAACACGGACAGGACGGCACGGGCGATTCCCGGGACGAGATGCAAGCATCCATCACGCTGATGACGCCGGCGGATCGGATAGATGCATAACCGTTCGTACACAGAACATGCGTCTCATTGACACGATGGCAACCGGATCCCTAGAATCTGGCGTACCCCGAGAGGCGTACGGTCACCCGATTAGGATCCATGGTGCAGGGATCTGGGGATGGCCGGGCGCGTGGGGCGGCGGGTTGGGGAGCTCGCCGAAAAGGGTAAAGGGAGGGAGAATCGGTGCCGGAACATCAGCGGCAGACCGTGGCGGATCGCCTCGACGCGCGCGACTTTCTGATTCGCTTCATCAGTGTGATGGGTATGGTGGGAGCCGCATTGGCTCTCCTGCTCGCTGTCCAGCCGGCCTGACCGATCGGGCTGATGGACAAGGACACGAGATGAGCGACGCGCTAGTGGTCGTGTTGGTACTGACGTTGCTGTCGATGATATCGGTCGGAATCGAGGTCCGGCGGCCATTCCGCCGGTTCCGCTAGTACGGCAAAGACCCATCATCGATACAGACGACGGCGGGCGGTTCATCACCACCCGCCGTCACTTTTTACCTCGTTAGTTCCGGAATTCTGACGGGCCGACCAAGCTTCAATCCGCGTGAACGGCTGCCTCCACGACCGCGTTCAGCGCCTGGCGGAGGTCAGCGATCAGGTCGTCGGCGTGCTCGATTCCCACCGACAGACGGATGAGGGTGTCCTCCACCGCCGCACCGGTCCCGGCGACACTCGCGTGCGTCATTCGTCCCGGATGCTCGATCAACGATTCGACGCCGCCGAGACTCTCGGCGAGTTGGAACACCTTCGTCCTCGCGACTACGTCCGCCGCGACTTCGTAGCCGCCGCGCGTCGTGAACGAGACCATCCCGGAGAAGTCGCGCATCTGCCGCAGTGCAACATCGTGTCCGGGATGCTCGGGCAGGCCGGGGAAGTAAACCCGCTCGACCGCCTCGTGGTTGCGCAGGAACCGCGCGACAGCGTGCGCATTCGCGCTGTGCCGTTCCATCCGGAGCGCGAGCGTCTTGATGCCCCGCAATGTCAACCAGCAGTCGAACGGACCGGGAACAGCGCCCGCGGCGTTCTGATTGAACTTCAACGTCTCGAAAACCGCTGGATCGTTGCCAATCACGGCGCCCCCGACGACGTCCGAGTGACCGCCGAGGTACTTGGTCGTACTGTGGAGCACCAGGTCAGCGCCGAGTGCCAGCGGCTGTTGAAGGTATGGCGACGCGAACGTGTTGTCGACGACCAGCCGTGCCGGATGCCCGTCCAATAGCGCGGCGACGCCCCGGATGTCGACGATTTTCAGGTAGGGGTTGGTGGGAGTCTCGACCCAGACGATCTTCGTCTCCGGCCGGATGGCCTGCCGAACGGCGTCAAGATCGCTCATGTCGACGAGGCTGAAGTCGATCCCATAGTTCGAAATGACTTTGGCGACGAGTCGATACGTTCCGCCGTACGCATCGTCCGACAACAGCACGTGGTCGCCGGGCCGCAACAGGTAGAAGATGTTCTGGGTCGCGGCCAGCCCACTGGCATACGAGAGCGCCCACTGCCCCCCTTCGAGCGAGGCCAGGACTTGCTGCAGCGCCGTCCGCGTGGGGTTGTCCGTCCGGGAATACTCGTACCCCTTGTGGACACCGACCGACTCCTGCACGTAGGTGCTCGTCTGGTAGATCGGCGTGATCACTGCTCCCGTGGTCGGGTCCGGCTCTTGCCCGACGTGGATCGCCCGCGTCTCGAACGCGCTGCACTGCCAGGCGTCCGTCGGTTCCCGGTCTTCGCTCGGCACAAAGAGGTCGTCGTCGATCGGCATTGGATACGCTCCTTTAGGTTGAGCAAGTCAGGCGATTGTCAGCGCGGTTCAGTTATTCCTACGACGCAACCGAACTCCGTCCTCACGATTTCCCATTGCTCGTCACGCCGCCCCGGCCAGGTCGCTGATGGGCCGCGAACTCGAGGAGATCGGCGCGGGTGACGACGCCGACGATGTAGCCGTCGCGCTGAACCAGCACGGCCGGCGAGCCGGTCGCGAGCAAGGGGAAGATCCGCTCAATCTCCTCGTTCGCGTCGACCAGGTTGAAGGGCGCGTCCATGATCGTGCTGACCTGGACGGAGAGGATGTCGGGGTTTCGGTAAAGTTGATCGAGCAGGGTTCGCTCTTGCAATGAGCCGGCGATCTCCTGGATCTCGATCCGGCCATCGGCCGACCGCGCGCCGCAACGCAAGACCGGCAACTGGCTGATCTCGTGCTGGCGGAGGATCTCGATCGCCTGCGCCACCGTGTCGTCGCACAACACCGCGACGACGTCCGGCACGTCACTGTCACGCTCGGTGACCAGACGGCCGACGCGTGTCGGGCGGCTGAACCGGGAGAGGAAGCCGTTCTCCCGCATCCAATCGTCGCTGTAGATCTTCGAGAGATAGCCGCGCCCGCTGTCAGGCAAGAGGACGACGACCAGCGCGTTGGCGTCATCGACCTTGCGGGCGATCTCCAGGGCGGCCCAGACCGCCATCCCGCCGGAGCCGCCGATCAGGATGCCCTCTTCTCGGGTCACGCGCCGGGAGGTGATGAACGAGTCGCGGTCGACGACCTGGACCCACTCGTCGACCGTCGTCCGGTCGAACGTGCCCGGCCAGAAATCCTCGCCGACGCCCTCGACCTTATAGGTATGGAGCTGATCGGTGGTGTAGATGCTCCCCTCGGGATCGACGCCGACCACCCGAATCGCGGGATTGCGCTCCTTCAGGTAGCGCGCCGTGCCGGAGATCGTCCCACCCGTGCCGACGCCGGCGACGAAGTGGGTGACCTTCCCTCCCGTCTGCTGCCAGATCTCCGGCCCGGTGCTTTCGTAGTGCGTCTTCGGGTTCATCGGGTTGAAATACTGATTGGGCTGGAAGGCATTCGGAACCTCGCGCGTCAAGCGATCTGCCACCGAGTAGTAGCTCTCGGGCGAGTCCCGCTCGACCGCGGTCGGCGTCGTCACCACCTCAGCGCCGTAGGCGCGGAGCAGCGCGACCTTCTCGGGTGCGACCTTGTCGGGCATGACGAAGATGCAGTGATAGCCCCTGACGGCCGCCGCAATGGCAAGACCGACCCCGGTGTTACCGGAGGTCGGTTCGACAATCGTCCCGCCCGGACGCAGCCAGCCCCGGCGCTCCGCTTCCTCGATCATGCGGATGCCGATCCGGTCTT
Source organism: Thermomicrobiales bacterium (assembly GCA_034667245.1). GTDB lineage: Bacteria > Chloroflexota > Chloroflexia > Thermomicrobiales > UBA6265 > DATBFX01. The sequence goes on from JAXDKI010000085.1 coordinate 20,238, forward strand.
TGACCGACCCGCCGGGGTTGAGCATCTCCAACTTTGCGACGACGGGTGTGCGGATTCCACGCGTGACGCCGTTCAGGCGTACAAGCGGCGTGTTGCCCAACGTGGCGAGGATGTTGGCGCGGATGTCCGGCTCGCTCGGCGCGTCGAGCGTCGAGGATCCGTGTTCGGCCGTGGGGGAATCGAGCTGCTTCGCCATCGGTGAAGTCCTTTCGCGGCCCGGATCAGGCACGGTGACAGCGCCTTTGACTCCGACACCCATTCGATCGTGACCAAAAGGTCATCTCAACACTTCCGAAATGATAGCCCACCGGACGTGGACCAACGAGCTATCGAGCCGCGCCAATAACAAGTCCGTGAGGCGCAGTCCAACCTGAGTTTCGGCCGAGGGTCAGGCGTGAATCCGCGCTTAGCGCTCAAGTCGCTTCTCGATCGCCCGCGCGTGCGCCGTCAGCCCTTCCGCTCGCGCCAGCGCGATCGTGGCAGGACCGAGCCGGTCGAGTGCCCGCCGGTTCGCGGCGGCGACGCTGATGACCTTCGTGAAGTCGCCGAGATGGAGCGGCGAGAAGAACCTGGCCGTGCCCCCCGTCGGCATGACGTGGCTCGGACCGGCCGTGTAGTCGCCCAGCGCTTCGGGGCTATGCTCGCCCACAAATATCCCGCCAGCGTGCTTGACGAGTGGAACGGCTTGCCAGGGATCGCGCAGCAACAGGCAAAGATGCTCGGGCGCGTAGGCGTTGGCGAGATCGATCGCCGTCTCGACGTCCGGCACGACCGCGATCAGACCGTTCGCTGTCAGTGACGCGCCGGCAATGCCGCACCGCTCCAGCGTCGCGACTTGCTCCCTCAATTCCCGTTCAACCTCGGTCGCCAACTCCTCACTCGTCGTGACCAGGATCGCGCTCGCCATGACGTCATGCTCGGCCTGGGCCAGGAGATCAGCAGCGGTGATGGCGGGATCGGCGCTGTCGTCGGCGACCACAAGCGTCTCGGTCGGACCGGGAAGCTGATCGATCGCGACAGTCCCGTAGACGCGCTGTTTCGCAAGGACGACGAAGATGTTGCCCGGCCCGAAGATCTTATCGACGTGGGGAATCGACGCTGTCCCGTACGCCATCGCCCCGATCGCTTGCGCACCGCCGACCTGAAAGACCCGGTCGACGCCGGCGACCTTCGCCGCCGCCAGGATCAATGGCGACACCCGCCCTCCCGTGGGAGGCGAGCAGACAAAGACCTCGCTCACACCGGCGACGCGCGCTGGCACCGCCGCCATCAACACCGATGATGGGTAGACCGCGGTCCCTCCCGGCGCGTAGACACCGATCCGCTCCAGGGGGCGTACGATCTGCCCGAGCGCGCCTTCTGGCGTGAAGTCGATCCAGGACGTCCGGAGTTGCTTGCGATGAAACGCCGCGATCTGCTCCGCCGCGACCTCGAGCGCCGTCACGAGCTGCGGGTCGAGCTCCGCGAGCGCCCGGTCCCACTCCTCACGTGGAACCTCGAACGATGCCGGCTCGGCGCCGTCGATCTCCCGCGTGTACCGTCGGACCGCGGCATCGCCGTCGTTCCGTACGTCCCGAAGGATGCGATCGACGACCTCGTCCGCGGTGAGATCTGCCCCGAACACGCGCCGGATACCCTCACGCACGCGCTCGGGCAGCGCCGTCTCCTCGAACCCTCGCCGCCGCGTCAGTGCTTCGCGCGCCTCATCGACATCCCGGAGGACGCGTATCGAAATCTGTTGCGTCGGTGTTGTTGACACGGTTGTGCTCCTCGCCCACGTTGGGCGGAGAGAGGTCCTTCGCTGGCGCTCAGGATGACTCAAGGGAGGACGCCCCACTGATGGTCATCCTGAGCGCGGCGAAGGACCTCTCCCATCGTCTCACTCAATCGAATCGATTACGCCCGCAGCGTTCCCTCGACGCGCTGTTTGAGCACCTTCTCGATCCGGCCGCGGACTTTGACCAGCTCGGCGTCGGTCAACGCGCGGTCGGGCGCCGTGAAGGTGACGCGGAACGCCAGACTCTTTCGCCCCTCGCCGATCTGCGGGCCCCGGTAGATGTCGAAGAGTGCCATGCCCGTGGCCAGCGGCCCGGCCCCCGAGCGCAGTGCTGCCTCCACGTCGCCCGATGGTGTCGCCTCGGCAACGACGACGGCGAAGTCCTGCTGGACCGGGAGGAAGCGGGGAACGGACACGTCGGAAGGACGCTCCGGCAGCGCTGCCAGCGCGACGGAGAGATCGATCTCGGCGACGCAGACTCGCGGCGCGTCGAGTCCGAACGACGTCGCCACGTCTGGGCGCAGTTCCCCGAAGACCGCGAGAGTCTTCCCGTCGATCGTCGCCATCGCGGCCCGTCCTGGATGGAGTGCTGGATGCGTCGTCGCCGCAATCGATGGTGTCGGCACCCCTGCGTTTGTCCAGGCTGCCTCGAGCATCCCCTTGAGATCGAAGAAGTCGAGCGATCCTGGTGTGGCATAGAGTCCGGTCGGGTCGCGGTCGCCCGCCAGCACGATGCCGCAGAGATCAACCTCATGCGGCAGCTCGTCCCGGCCCCGAGGCAGGTAGCCGCGCGCCAACTCAAACAAACGGACACCTGTCTCGTGCTTGAGATTCGCTGCCGCGACCTCCAGCAGCGACGGAATCAGCGTCGGCCGGAGTAGTCGGCGCTCCGCCTGTAGAGGATTCCGCAAGCTGACAAGATCGCCCAACGCGGCGTGGCGGACGAGTCCCGCGTCTGCGTTCACGTCCGATGTGAACGGTTGGAGCATCTCTTCCGAGACGGTCACGTACGTCACGCATTCGCTGGCGCCCGATGCCACCAGCGCCTCCCGGACGGCCTTCTGCAGGCGGTACATCGGGTCGCGTCGAACGGGCGCGGTGCGACCCAATGGCAGCGTGCTCGGCAGACTCTCGTAGCCGATGATGCGGGCGACCTCTTCCACGACGTCGTCGGCGATGGTGACGTCGTGTCGGTACGTCGGCACAGTGACCGTGAGCTGCAGATTCTGGTTCTCCCCAGCGATCCGCGGCGCGAAGCCGAGTCGACCGAGTACCTCCAGGACCTGTACCGGCTCATAGCGGACTCCGAGGACCTGCTCAATCCGCGAGAATCGCATCATCAGGTCGTGCGGCTGCACCGGATTCGGGTAGACGTCACTGACCGCCGAAACGCGTGCGCCAGGAGAGAGCTCCAGCAGCAGGTGAGTTGCCCGCGCCATCGCCGGTCCGACCAGATTCGGATCCAGTCCGCGCTCGAAGCGGGCCGAGGCGTCGGTTCGCAGCTTGAGCGTCCGCGCGGTGTGCCGGACCGACTTCATCTCGAAGTTCGCGCCTTCGAGGAGGAGCGTCGTCGTCACCGCACTGACCTCGCTGTCGACGCCGCCCATGATCCCCGCCATCGCCACCGCCCGCTCCGCGTCGGCGATTACCAGCATGTCCGGCGTCAACTGGCGCTGCTGATGATCGAGTGTCTCGATCGTCTCACCCGGTTTCGCCCGGCGGACGACGATTCGGCCTTCCCGCAGACGACTCCGATCGAAGGCGTGGAGTGGCTGCCCCATATCGTGCATCACGTAGTTCGTCACGTCGACAACGTTGTTGACCGGTCGCATCCCCGACGCCGTCAACCGCCGCACGAGCCAATCCGGCGAGGGACCTACCTTGATCCCCTCGAACACGATGCCCATGTACCGCGGGCAAAGATCCGCGGCCTCGATCTGGACCAGGTCGTCCGGACCGATGGGCAGCGTGTCGAGGTCGGCGAGTTCGGGCTGTCGCAACGGGCGGTTCGTAAGTGCGGCGGCCTCGCGTGCGATCCCCATGATCGAGAAGGCATGCACGAGGTTC
>JAXDKI010000086.1:0-10000 GCA_034667245.1 Thermomicrobiales bacterium
TGCAGCGGTGAGGAGCGCTAGCGGCTAGCGGCTAGCAGCTCACGGCTCACGGCTCATTCACAACCGTCGCAGATACGCCTCCGGTTCCGCCAGGAAACTCCGTGTCAACTGCACGTTGGTGACCTCATCGTACGGCACCTCGACGATCGCTCCGCCGTCGAACGACAGGATCGTCGCCCCCGGAAACGCGAGCAAGATCGGCGCGTGCGTGGCGATAATGAACTGCGCGTCCTGCGCCACCATTCCCTTCAACATCGCGAGCAACGCCAGCTGTCGCTGCGGCGACAGCGCCGTGTCGGGCTCATCGAGCAGGTAGAGGCCGCCGGGAACGAAGCGCGATTGAAACACCTGGAAGAAACTCTCGCCGTGCGATCGGGCGTTCAAATCTTCGCCATACCGCTGCGACAGCGCGGCACGTTGCGCCCGTAACGAACCTTCAGCCAGGGCCAGCCCGTACGCGCGCTCTCCGCTCCGCCGCCGCTCCTCCGCATAGCCTTCGGCCAGCTCGTCGAACTCCTCGATCATCCGCCGCGTCCGCCGGGCGTAGTTGAAGAAATCCTCGGAGCGCATGAAGAAGCCACGGTGCGTCCGGGGCTTCCAACCGAGCGTCAGACATGCCGCCAACCGCCGGGCATGGCCGAGCGTCGCGTCGTCCCGGATATCCTCGCCGCCGACCGTGATCGATCCGGCCCCGGCCGCGACCGCCTCCAGGATCGTCGACTTCCCGCTCCCGTTCTCGCCGACGAAAAACGTCACCGGCGATCGGAACGCCAACTCGTCCAGCGTCTGGACGACCGGGATGTCGAACGGATATCCGCTCTCCGTCGCGTCGCCTTGCTTCATCCGAACGGAGTGGAGGTAGATCACCGGTCGACCTCGTCGCACGCTCCTTTGCGAGTGCTCAAGCGAATGGTAGCAGTGCCGCGCCGTCCGCTGTCGCGGTGGCCCATGTCGCAAGAACGGACGGGATGTCGACTCTACAATCGTCGTCTCGTCCTGCAGTCAACTTCCGATGAGTGCATGGGATAGTTCGAACCGGCTGTTGCTACGACGCGCCGCCAGGGCAGAGTGATAGGCAACAACGGGAATCACTCTCACGCGCTTCGCGATCGGGCATGGCAACATCGTGGCAAAGTCCCGACTGGACTCGCCACCGCTGCCGCGTCGAGGCCACTTTTGTGGAATTGGTGCCGGGAGGGGGACTCGGGGATTGCGGTGTGCGGGTTACTTCGAGTGTTATTCAGTCGCTGTCCCTGCCGTGCTCACCGCGGCCGCGTCGGCCTTCATGGAGCTTGGTGATGACCGGTGCTACCTCATTCGTGACATGCATGTGACACGATCCTCGGCCGGCATCGCAGGGCGGTCTCGATGACAACTCGCCGCTGGCGGCGGAGTCAGTCCCTCGTCCGGTGAGTCAACACGGTCACCGACTCGACCTCGCGATCTTGCCTCGGGCGAGTATCGCGCGGGATCCGCTCAACCAACCGCAGGACCCGCTTCGGTAACATGAAGGCACCGGCGCTGCGGCATCGTCGGTCTGTGCCCGCCATTCGCTCGGTGGGGATCTCCTGGTACATGCCAGTCGCTTTTGAGGACAGATGGCAGCGCCGAGTTAGGCGGCGCGCCGGGCGAGGATGTCTTCGAGGGCGTCGAGGTGGACGCCGATGGCGGCGACGGCGGCAGTGACGTCGGCCAAGCCGGCCAGCAGGCGCGGGTCGACGGATCCCTGGGCGGCGAGCAGGCGCTCGAGCAACTTGGTCCGCGCCCAAATGACGACGGCCCACTGGCGGAGGTCGTCGCAGGGGAGCGGCATCGCCTCGCGCCGGTCGCGCACGGCGGCGATGCGCCACAGTTCGCCGGCCGGCGGCACCGTTGCGCCTTCGGCGGGCGGGGACTGCGCGGAGACCGCCGCTTCGAGGCCGAGGAGATGATCGAAGTGCACTTGGCCCACATCGTTGAAAGCGGCCTGTGCGTCCTCGGGATTGTCGAAGGTCACGACGGAGAGGAATCGCGGCGTGTCGCTGTGGTGTCTCATCGGAATGCTCCAGTTCTGTCGTGACTGCCTGTCTGGTCGGCAAGTGCTGCTGCCTGACCCCGTCCGAAGGGAGCTTGCCATCAGCGCGGTCGCAGGGAGGGGTACGAGCGTTCGTTTCAGGTTCATGGCGTGCTCCTTTGTGTCGCGCGTCGCGTCCGAAGCGGACGCGCCCGAAGGCACCGGTTACCGTCGATGCCTGCTCGTTCCGGTGTGCCCGGTTAGATGCGAGCGACCCGCGGCACAGTCCGCGGGTCGCTTGCCTTGGTCGGGCGGTCGATCAGGGAGATTCGGGCGCCCCGGCCCCAAGACGGGGTGCCGCTGCAGTAAGGAGGCGTGAGGGTGGGGTATCGCTGGAGGGATTAGGGGTTGCAGGCGACGAGGACATCGACGCCGGCACCGCCGTTGCAGACGTCGCCGTGGTTGTGGGGTCCGCCGTTCAGGAAGTCGTCGCCGGCCTCGCCCTGGAGGTTGTCGTCGTTGTCCTCGCCGAAGAGGGCATCGTCCCCATCGCCGCCGCGAACGCGGTCTTCGCCCGTGCCGGCCAGAACTCTGTCGTTGCCGGAGCCGCCGTTGACCGTGTCGTTGCCGCCGAGGGAGCAGATCAGGTCGTTGCCGCCGCCGCCATGGATCACGTCGGGATTGGGGGAGCCGAGGATGACGTCGTTGCCGGCGCCGCCGGCGATGAACCCGGCGCCGATGATATTCGGCACCTGCCCCTGACAGAGGGGACCGGCCTGGGCGGGGACCGAGGTGGGAGTGGCCAAGGTGACAAGGGTTGTGGCCGCGAGCGCGAGACCGAACACGAGGGAGCGGGTCTTGAAGCGGTTCATGGTCTTCTCCTGTTCTTGGTGATTGGGCGCCCGCCCAACGCGGGCGCCGAGGAATGGATGGGAGAGGACTTTGATGACGACTTTCGCGGTTGGTGCAGAGGTGGTTCGCGAGAGTGGTGCGGGCGGTGACGAGCTACGTGGATGGGTTCATGGCGTACTCCTCTGTGGTTCGGATCGCCCATTTGCCCCCGGGGCGATCGGTTCGACCGTTGGGGTCGGGCCGTTCCGTTCCCGTTTCATCCGGCCCCATGGCGCCTTCGAAACCGGGAAGCGGGATCCATTCTTCTTCAGCTTCGGCGAGCGCACGTCGCGGACCCCGCGGCGGTGCCTCGGCGCTACTGGACCACCGTCTCGCAGGCGGTGAAGGAGTCGACGCCGCTGTTGCCGGTGCAGCTGTCGGTGCCGTTCCCGCCCTTGAGGGTGTCGCCGCCGTCGTTGCCGAAGAGGGAGTCGTCGTCGTTGTCGCCGTAGAGGGAGTCGTCGTCCGACTCGCCGTGCAGCGTGTCGTTGCCGGGGCCGCCGTGGATTTCGTCGTCGCCCCCGTTGAGGGTCAGCCCGTTGCCCTCGCCCCAGACGGTGTCGTTGCCGGTGCCGGCGAAGACCTCGTCCGCGCCCTGGTTCCCCTCGATCGTGTCGTTGCCGCCGAGGCCGCAGATGACGTCGTCGCCGCCGTTGCCGTTGATCACGTCGGCCCCCGACGACCCGACGATCACGTCCGCACCACCCCCGCCGTTGATGATGCCCGCGCCGACAATCGTCGCCTGCTGGCCGTTACAGAAGACCGCTGCTTGGGCGGATGTCCCGGTCGGCATCACGAGCGATCCGACAACGAGCGCCAGGCTAGCGAAGGCGGCGAGGTTCTTGACAGGATTCATGACAGAAGCTCCTTGTTGCGCGTTCTCAATCACACCGCCCGAACAATGCGGGCGGTCACCGATTCGGCGTCGGACGCGTTGCCGAAGATGACCTTCACTCGTCGCGGCGCCACGGCGAGTGGTTGGGTCGAGTTCGGGTTCGCGCGTCCGATTTGGCAGACTCGAGCGTCGAAGCCGGTTCACCGGCTCTCCGGTGAGGGGTCGGCGGAAGCCGCGTGTCCGCGATTTCTCGTTGCCGACCGGGCCCAGTTCCCTTGAGCGCTCTTATCCGATCCGATCTGCCATGACCCCAGTCTGCCGTCCCGCACCCGCAAAGACCACGAAACAAACTCGCAACAGTGCTCACAGCTTCACGCCGAGCGGGCGCGCACGAAGCGGGCCGGGTCGCCGCCGAAGCCGAGTACCGAGGGAGCAAGGAAAGAACACCAACAGCCACGGCGGCGACCCTGTCCCAACCCCATGAGGCGCCCTTCGCCAATCCGCCAGACAGGGTCGAACCGGACGCCTGGGCCGGGGTGCTACAATCGTGCCGGGACCGCGGCCGACCAGCAGCCCCGCCTCAACGGGCGTGCATCACCATGGCGACGAACGACCGTCCCAAGCCTGTTCTGGGCACCGCCTTCGGCCAGCTCCTCAAGCGGCTCCGCGTGGCCGCCGAGCTCACCCAAGAGGAGCTCGCCGAGCGGGCCGGCGTCAGCGCCCGCCTCATTAGTGACCTCGAACGCGGGTCCATCCATCGCCCGCGCCGCGACACGATCCAATTGCTGGCGGACGGTCTGCGCCTCACCGGTGAACCGCGCGCGGCGTTCGTCGCGATCGCACGGGGGGCGGCGACGCCCGACCCTGGTCCCTTCCCCGGGCGATCACCCCTTCCCGTCCCCCCGACGCCGCTGGTCGGGCGTGAGGCGGAACTGGCGGCGGCCCTGACGCTGCTCGTGACACCGGAGGTGCGCCTGCTGACCCTGACCGGACCGGGCGGGGTCGGCAAGACCCGGCTGGCGCTGGCGGTGGCGTCCCGGGCGATCGGGGCGTTTCCGCAGGGCGCGGTCTTCGTCGACCTCGCACCGTTCCGCGACGCCGGGCAGGTCCTGTTGGCGATCGCCCAGGCGCTCGATGTTCGGCACGACGGCGACGAGCCGCACCGCGACCGGATCGCCGCGGCGATCCGCGACCAGCGCCTGCTCCTGGTACTGGACAATTTCGAGCGCGCGATCGATGCCGCGACGCCGATCGCCGAGTTGCTCGCCGCTTGCCCCGCATTGACGGTGTTGGCCACCAGCCGGGAACCGATCCGCATCCGACCGGAGCGCGAGTTTCCCGTGACGCCACTGGCGCTCCCGAATTCACGCCGGCCGCCGACGCTTGCGGACCTGCGCGACTCCGGCGCGGTCGAGCTCTTCCTGCAACGGGCACGAGCGATCCGGCCGGACTTCGCACTTGCCGACGCCGACGCCCCCGCGATCGCGGCGATCTGCCGCCAACTCGAGGGTCTGCCATTGGCCATCGAGCTCGCCGCCTCCTGGACGCGGACGCTCGACCCGCCGACGCTCCTCGCCCGCCTCCAGCCCCGCCTTCCGCTGCTCACGCGGGGGGCGCGCGATCTGCCGGCCCACCAGCAAACCATGCGCGACTGCATCGCCTGGAGCTACGACCTGCTCGCGCCGCACGAGCAGTCCCTATTCCGTTGTGTCTCCGTCTTCTCTGGCGGCTTCACGCTGGACGCGGCGGCGTTTATCACGGACCGGGTGTTATCAGCCCGCGGTCCACGAGATGCGGTCCTGGACCTGGTGGCGTCGCTGATGGACAAGAACCTCCTGCGTTGGGAGCAGTCGATCGCGGGTGAGCCCCGCTACGGGATGCTGGAAACGATTCGGGAGTTCGGCCTGGAGCAGTTGGCGGGGCAGGCCGAACTCGCCGCGGCGCGACGGGCGCACGCGGAACACATGTTGGCGCTGGCCGAGCGGGCGGAGCAGGAACTGCTGGGGCCCGACCAGGTGCGATGGTTGGACGGGCTCGCGGCGGAGCACAACAATCTCCGGGTCGCGCTTGGCTGGGCGCTGGAGACCGGCAACCCCGACCCGGCTTTGCGCATCGGCACCGCCCTTTGGCGGTACTGGACGAGCCGGGGCCACCGCCGGGAAGGCCAGACGTGGCTCGAATGCGCGCTCGCGCTGGAGCGCGCCGCATCCCCCCGTCCGCGCGCGCAGGCGCTTGTCCGCCTCGGCGGGTTGGCCATCGATCGCGGCGACTATCGGCAGGCGCATGATCGCGTCGCCGCCGCGCTCCAGATCATGCGGGAGCTGGGCGACCGGCGCGGGATCGCGAACTGCCTCAACGACCTGGGAGTCATCGCGGCCGATCAAGAGGACCACCAGCGGGCGCGCGCGCTTCACGAGGAATCCCTCGCCATCCGGCGGGACCTCGGGCACCGGCGCGATCTTGCCCTCTCCCTCTTCAACCTCGGGAGCGTGACGCGGGACGAGGGCGACTACGAGCGCGCACGGGAGTTCTATGCGGAGTCGCTGGAAATCTGGGGGGAACTTGGCGACGTCAGCACACGGGCCTACGTCCACCTGGCGTGCGGCGTATCGGCCCGCCTCCAGGGGGATCCGACGAGCGCCGCCCAGCACGCGCGCAGAAGCCTCGCGCTGTTCCGGGAGGTCGACGACGTGCACGGGATCGACTCGGCCCGGTCAGAACTGGGCCGCTTGCTGGCGAACGAGGGCGACAACGCGGGCGCCGAGGAGCAGTTCGGTGCCATCTTGGCCCGGATCGGGGACGGCGGCGCCGAACCCGACACCGCGCACAATTGGATCGAGGCGATCGAGGGGTTCGGCTGGATCGCGTTGCGCCGCGACCAACGCCCACGGGCGGCGGCGTTGCTCGCGTTTGCGGCCGCCCAGCGACACGCCCGCGGCGTCCCCTTTCCGTCGCCGAAGGATCGCCAGCTCCACCAGGATGCCGTGTCGTTGGCCGTGCTTCAGGGTGGTCCATCCTGGTCTGCCGCGTGGCAATCCAGCGCGGACCGAACGCTCGACGAACTCCTTAACGACCTGTTTGCCACCGGTGACGGGCGGGAAGCGGCGACGGCGCCTGGGTGACGCCGGTCGTCACCCGGTCCGGCCCCCGCAGCCCCCACCCGGATTGCGCGCCGGCAGGTAGTTGAGTTGCAACGGCTCGCGCTCCGAGCGTTGGCGCGGCACCCCGTGGGCGACGTCAGCCGCGGACGCGTCCGCGCTCGCCTGTTGCGTGGCGAACGCAAGCCAGCTGAACGTGGACGCGGCGTCTCGCGTCGCCACCGCCACGTCGAGGCGCCCAGATTCCTCCCCGACGTTGCAGACGAAGCCCGGGGTTGTGCCGGGCAGGTGCAGCACCGTCCCCCGCGCGAGCTTGATGCCCACGTCGCCCAACGTGGCCCCTCCCACGACGCGCACCCCGCCGGGTCCGGTCTCGAGCCAGCAGGTGGGGGCGCACGCGAACGCTGGACCCTGATTGACCGGCTCGTCCGCAAAGGTGACTTGGGTGCCGCTCTTGGCGATCGGCTTCAGGGTCGCCACCTGGGCGGCACTGGTGCTGCCCTGATTGAGCGCGACGCGAGCGCCGTCGGCCAGATAGAGTAGGAAGAGACCTTCCGAGACCACGGTCAGCATCGGCTCCGGGTAGGGTCCCGGGATCGACGCGGCCGGCGGGAATCGAAACCGATAGAGGTCGAGATTCCCCACATCGGCGCTCACAACCCGGTACGTAATCGACGGTTGCGCTTGCAGCGCCGCGGCAAGGCTGGCGACCACCCCGGTCGCGGACCACACGGCGAGGCCGAAGACGATCAGCTGTCCATAGCGGCGACGCATGTGTCTGCTCCTTCCCGAATGGCCGCTGCCAAAGCGGCGCCTGCTGGCTGCGGGGGATTGAACTATCGAGAATTATCGACAGTATAGCATACCACTTGGCAGCGCTACGCTGGCAAACGCCTCCGAATATCTACCGTCTCAGACACCGCGCGGCCGTCGCACAAAGCGCCGCATGTCCAATGGCTGGGGAAGACGGGAACCAAGCGCTGCGTCTTGAGGATGGCATCAGCATCCGTGCGGCGCCCACGGCCGAGGGTGTCGATGTGGTTGGGGGCGCGTCGCCGAGAAGGCGGGATTCCGGCAAGCAAGAGCCGGTCACGCTCCCGCCTGAGAGGGGGACCCTAAGCCTGGTGCGGGCGAGGCGGCCGACGTTGACGCCCCGGTCGCGCTGTCCATGGTCAGAGACGATACCGGACTCGATGGGCGAGGGCGTCATCACGGTCGAGCGGCTGGTGGCCCGATGACCGCCTGGGGTCTTTGCAACTTGCCGGTGCCGATCGCGGTCGGCACCGGCGCACCTGGATCCGCGTGCCACACGATCCCCAAATGCGGAACATGTCTTCAGAAAATGCCCCTACGACACGGATTTTCGACTATGGGTGCCGGGAGGGGGATTCGAACCCCCACGAGGTTTCCCTCGGCGCATTTTGAGTGCGCTGCGTCTGCCATTTCGCCACCCCGGCGCGTGACGGAGGCGCAACCGAAAAGGTTGCCCGTCACCGCGGAATTGGGCACCGCGACTCCTATTGTACCGTAGCCGCGACCGCTCGTCTGGGGAGCCGGACGGCCATGCTATCCTAGCCGGTCGAGTCGAGGTGAGCGGACAATCGGAGACGGGAGAGGCGACATGGTGGCTGACGTCGCGACCGAGATCAAGACCTACCAGATGGTGATCGGCGGCGAGAGTCTTCCCGCGCTGAGCAGGGAAACGTTCGAGACCGTCAGCCCCGCAAGCAACCAGGTGATCGGGCGGGTGCCCAAGGCCGGAGCGGCGGATGTCGAGCGGGCAGTCAAGGCAGCGCGGCGGGCGTTCGACGAGGGGCCGTGGAGTCGCTTCACGCCGCTAGAGCGGAAGCGGGCGCTTGATCGGGTCGCGACGATGCTGCGGGAGCGGATCGACGAGATCGCGCGCTTGGAGACGATGAACTGCGGCAAGATCATCGTCGAGTCGCGCAACGACGTCACCGCCTCCGCCAACTGCTTCGAGTATTACGCCAGCCTCGCGCCTCACATCCGCGGCGAGCAGCTGCCGATGAACGGGCCACTGCTCGATTACACGACGCGGGAACCATTCGGCGTCTGCGCGCAGATCGTTCCGTGGAACTTCCCGCTCTTGATGGCTGCCTGGAAAGTCGCGCCGGCACTGGCCGCGGGCAACACGGTCGTGCTGAAGCCGGCGAGTGCGACGCCGATCACGGCGATTGTGCTGGCGGAGATTTGCCGAGAGGCGGGGATCCCCGATGGTGTCGTCAACGTCGTCACCGGTCCGGGTGGTGCGGTCGGCGAGGCGATGGTGACGAGCCCGCTGGTCGATAAGGTCGCCTTCACCGGCGAGACGGGGACCGGTCGCCGGATCATGGAACTCGCCGCCGGGACGATCAAGAAGGTCTCGCTGGAGCTGGGCGGCAAGAGTCCGAACATCATCTTCCCCGACGCCGACCTCGACGAGGCGGTCGACGGCTCGCTCTTCTCGATCTTCGCCAACTCCGGTCAGCGGTGTACCGCCCGAACGCGGCTCTTCCTCCACAAGGAGATCCACGACGCCTTCCTGTCGAAGTTCGTCGGCAAGGCCAGGACGATTCGTGTCGGCGATCCGCTGGAGTGGGAGACGCAGATGGGACCGGTCATCTCGCCCCAGCAGCAGGATCGCGTGCTGTCGTTCTGCGGCGTCGCCCGCGATGAGGGCGCGGAGCTCCTGACCGGCGGCCGGAAGGTCACGGACGGTGAGCTCGCCTCGGGTAACTTCGTCGAACCGACGGTCTTCGGTGGTGTCCGCTCCGACATGACGCTGGCCCAAGAGGAGGTCTTCGGGCCGGTGCTAGCGGTGATCCCGTTCGACGACGTGGACGAAGTCGTCCGGATGGCCAACAGCACCGTCTACGGTCTGGCGGCGACGATCTGGACGCGCGACATCAAACGTGCCCACACGCTGGCGCGGCGTCTCCAGGCCGGCAACGTCAGCATCAACTACCCGACCGTCAACCCACCGGAGGCGCCGTTCGGCGGGTTCAAGCAGAGCGGCATCGGCCGCGAACTCGGTCCGCACGCGCTCGACCTGTACACCCAGGTCAAGAACGTGGTCGTCAACCTGAACCCGGAGCCGTTCGATTGGTACGGGCGATGGCCGGCAGCCCCGCAGCCGTAGCCCGGCCGAGGTAGAGCGCGGTGGCCCGGAGCCGCTGTCGGACG
>JAXDKI010000087.1:0-21867 GCA_034667245.1 Thermomicrobiales bacterium
TCGATGCTGAAGGCGTGGAGGGCGGCGCCGACGTTGACGACCGTGACGGTGACGTCGGTGTTGGCCGGGATCGTGAACTCCTCCGGGTCGAAGAAGATGTCGCCCATGTTGATGGTGATCGCGGTCGGCGGCTGGGTCTCGCCGCTCTGAGCAGGCGGCTGGGTCGGCTGCGCGGCAGCCTGTGCGGCGGCAGTAGCCGACGCCTCTGCTGTGGCGGCGGCCGATGTCGCCTGCGCGTTCTGAGCCGCCGTGATTGCGTTGGCGATCGCCGTCTCGTTCGCGGCGGGGGAGGCGACGTTCTCCGGCAGCACCTCGCCGGTGATGGGCGGGCAGCCACCCTCGGGCTTAAGGCTTTCGAGGTAGCCGACGATCTGGGTGATCGCCTCCTCGCTGAGCGAGCCCTTCTTGATCTGCGTCCCCATGTAGTTCCCGGGTTTGATGCTGCCGGGATCGCGGAGCCACTTGGCGAGATTCTCGGGTGTGTTGGTGAGCACGCCGGCCGCGATGGTGGTTCGGCAGCCGAACAGCGAGAGATTGGGGCCGGCGTACTTGGCCGGGCCGATCCCGCCGTCTTCCGTCGTCGCGTCCTGTTCGAGCCCCTGCGGGGCGACGTTCAGATTCGTACCATTGACCTGGTGGCAGCCCAGGCACGCGCCCATTGCCGCCGGCGCCTTCGTCACGTCGCCCGTGCCGGCGACCTGGGCGGAGAGCTGTGACGGTCCATTCTTCCAGCCGGTAATCCAATTATTGAATTGGTCTTCGGGCTCGACGATGACCTTGAATTGCATGTTCGCGTGGGAGTCGCCGCAGAACTCGGCGCACTGGCCCCAGTAGTAGCCGAGCTGCTCGGCGGTAAAGGAGATGCGGTTCTCGTGACCTGGGATGAGGTCCATCTTGCCCATAAGCTGGGGGACCCAGAAGGAATGGATGACGTTGTTGGTGAAGAACTTGAAAAGGACCCTCTTGCCCTGAGGCACGTGGATCTCGTTGGCGGTGACGACGCCGTCGGTTTCGGTCGGCTGCTTGTAGTGGACTTCCCACCACCACTGCTTGCCGTAAACCTCGATGATGACGTCGTTGTTCTCGGGCCTGGCGTCGTCCGCCTCGGCGTACATCGTGCGGACGGTGGGAATGAAGATGACCAGGAGCACGATGGCTGGGAGGATCGTCCAGGCGATCTCGAGCGTCTTGTTGCCGTGGACCTGCTCCGGCCGATCGTCGTCTTCGGCGCGCCGGCGGTAGCGGAGCACGGTGTAAGCGATGCCGGCCTGGACGCCGACAAAGACGACGAGCGCCATCCAGAAGACAAGCTTATAGATCTGCTGGACGTCGCGGCCTTCGGGAGTCCGCGGGGTGATGTGGGTATACGGGTTGTCCGCGCTGACCGCATGCGGCAGGAGCGCCGCCGCCGCCATCAGGACCAACGCGAGCACGGTCCCCAGGCGGAGCAGACTTTTCCGTCGCTCCCGCAAGGACGCATCAGGCGTTCGAACTCGCCGATTCATCGTTCCTCCCCGCCACCGCCCCGTCGGGTCCGATCCACTACGCCGAGTCACCACGCGACGACGACGCCAGCGGGTGCCCACTCATCGTGCAGGTCGAAGGCGCGCCTCACGCGGTTGCGCCGCCCCGTAGCGGCCCCTGCCGCATTTCCCGTGCCGAACTCAAGCTGGACTGTGTGGATGCTCATCGACGTCGCTACCGCACCGATCTCCGACCGCACTCGGAGACCGTCGGATTCCTGCCGGGGCAATTTACGCCGAAAGCACGTCCTGCGGTCAAGACCCCTCCGCAATCTGTCCGGCATGACGGCACGATCGGGGTCGAGCCCTACCCAATCGCCAGAGTCCGACGACGCCACCCGCCAGGAGCGAAGTGGAAATCAGGGCGACCGGGTCGCCCTGGGCGAGTTCGCGAACCCACGGGTTGATCAGCTCGCCGAGTTCGCCCGGTCGGAGGATCGCAAGGCCGCCGTAGAAGGCAAGCGGCAGGATCAACGGCCTGATGGAGTAGGCCGAATCGCCACGATCAGCGCCGCCCAGCTAACGATTGTTGCCGAGCCCAGCGGAGCGATACTCCAAGGCGCGCTGAGCGGTTCGGCACTCGCCGTCGCGCCGATGGAGTTCGCGAAGGCCGGCACCAGCCGGTCGGTCCCGGCCGGCGCCAGCCGGTCGGTCCCGGCCGGCGCCAGAACCTTGGCGATGGCCGTCACGCTCAACAGCAGAGGCGTCCCCCGCAGGGCCACCGCTCGCGGCGTCTGCCCGCGCGCCCAATCCGGTGCGCTCCTCGACGGAAACAGCAGTCATTCATCCGTAGAGACTGACCGACCACAAGAAGTGTCACATTGCTCGGTCTATCGCGCAGGTTGGGCTAGCGCCTAGGGCGATGATCCGACGACCGCGCTGCGGGCCAAGAGCCCGTTGCTGGCTGAGCTGAGGCCAGCGTTGATCGTCGATGATCGGACGGCGCGGAGTTACCACGGGCGTCATGTCCGAAAATCGCGAGGGTCATCCGGAGAGGCGACGTGCTCGTGCCAATCACACAATGCACGACACCATCGAGAAGGTATGAGTAAGGTCATCGAGCATCGCTCGCCGGTCATACCTCACGCAGGGTTCAATCTGCCGCGGGTGCTACAATCTGGTCTATCTGGGGACCGGAAGATCGCGTTTCCGACGGCAGGGATCGGTCGGTTACAACGTCGGGCGATAAGGAGCTTCCCCTGTGACCCCACGTTCTCCCATCGCGCCTGCTACCCGCGTCGCCGCCCTTGTGTTGATGGGCGGGGGTGCGATCGTGCTGATCGGTGCCGTCTTTGCCGACCCCCTCGGCATCAGCGGAGGTGGCGAGGGTTTTGGCTGGAAGCAGCTGATCGCGGCGATCGTGGGGCTCGTCATCCTCTTGGTCGGACTTGCCTGGTTGCTGCGCCCGCCTGCCGGGGGAGGGTACGAGGATGATGGGAGATGAGTGACCTGACGCGGAAGATCGGGGACGGTTTGGGGCTCGCCGGTGCCGACGTCGAGGCCGGCCGTCGAATCGCCCTGCTCGTCGAGCACTTCGGCTTCACGCACGATGAGGCCATCCGGTACGTCGGCGGCGACCGTGCGGCAGTCGAGGAGGTCGCTCAGCGACGAATGGCGGAGGATATCGGCAACGACTCGCCGACGGGGTCGGGCGGCGCAATGGCGACAACCGACTGAGCGATTGACGACGGGAGGGCACTCCCCTCTAACGTGCGGTCTCGCATTGCCATCCCGATCCGGGAAAAGAAGGACGGGGAGGTCGACGACCGCCCCGTCGTGGTATCCGTACGACCGATCAGCGTCAGTCGGGCCGCTAACTAGGCGTCGGCCTCCGGACTTGCCGAGATCGTCAATCCCGCCGGTGTCGCGATCGGCTCGCACATGCCTTGGGCATCATCCAGGCAGTCCACTTGCGCGCCGGCAAGGTCGGCGAGCGCGTCCAGGTCCGGTTGCGTGGCACCGCGCAACAGCACGGTGAAGCCGACGTCGCCAACGGTCGCGGCGACGACGATCGCGCGGGACGTGGTCTCACCGACCGTGAAGTCGTAGGCATAGGTAACCGAGGAGTCGCCGACGGTCGGTGCGTCTGCCAGCTGTTCCACAGTCGAGACGTTTAGGGCTTGGGCCAGGTAGTCGCCGAAGCCGGCGGGGAAGGCTTGCGCGTCCTCTGCGCTCGAGAAACGGCGGAGCGTGGAGGAGTAGCGGACGGGAGAGTCCGCGGCCCCGGCGTCTGACGTCACGGCGTAGACGTCGGGGGCGTCGAGGTAGCTCGCCTGGCGGTCGGCGGTTCCTTCCGGCGTCTCGTTGAAGAAGGGGATGAGCTCGCCGTCGAGCTGGCGGTACTCATCGTAGTACTGGGAGACATCGTCCCCGCTCAGGCGGAGCACCTGGTTGCTGAGACCGGGTGCCGTCGCACCGCGTGCCTGGTCGACGCGGTCGAGCAACGTTTGGGCGAGAGCGGCGACTTCGTCGGCGTCGGGCGCGGGGGGTGCGGCGGTCGGGGTACCGGCCGTGTCGAGGAGCCAGTAGTTGTTCCAGATCACGCCGAGGTTGAGGTTGCCGGAGACGAACTGCAACTGTATCCAGCTATATCCCTCTTGCGCCTCTTCGTAGACTCCCTCGCCGCTCACCAAGAGTGCCCGCTCTCCCACCGCGGGCGGGTTATCCGCGACGCGCAGGTCCGGTTCGTTGCTGAAGTCCTCGACGGCGATGTCGAGCCCGGCGTCGGCGCCCTCTGGAGTCTCGTACTCCTCGACGAAGGTCTGCACCTGAACGGCGGTGTAGGTCGGGTCATCGGCACTCGGCAGCACCACGTAGTGGTCGTAGTAGCGGCGTAAGCCGGCGTCGTCGTAGCGATCCTGGAGATCCGGTACGTCCACGCCAATCGATTCCAGGAAGGCGGGATAGGTCTCTGCCGTAAAGAAGTGACCTCCATACAGGCCGGCACCGGGGTCGTCGAAGTCGGAGGGTAGGAGGGCGATGACGCCCAGATCGAGTTCGCCCGATTCCGACTGCGAGGCCGCGGGTGAAGCGTCCTGGGCTGCCACCGGTGCCCACCAACTGAGTGCAACGACGAGGACAATCGCGACGATCGAAACACGATGCATGAACGCTCCCCTCCTGGGATGAAACGCCTCCCCGCGCGGCTGCGGAAGGAGGGACGGACCGACCGGCTGACGGACAACGAATCCCCTTCGGGGTCAAACCGAGTCCCTCGGAGACCTCAGGGAGATGGGAACGTCAACGTCGGTCTGGAGCGGGTGCTGCACAGACGGTGCCAGGTCCGGATCACTTCCGCGGCACATTGGCCGCTCTTTCGTCGTATCGCTTGCGGACCCGCCTATGGATCGCGCATCCTTCACGTCTTGGGACATCCGCACGATGGACCGCTGCATATCTGTAGATTCATCATCGAAGGAACAACACGTATGAGTGAGCAACCGGGTGGTCCGGGCGGGGACGGTATCGTCGCGCACGAGGCACACGAGGCGCGCGCGGCGATCGCGACGGCGTTGACGGAGCTCGGGGTCGCGCCGCCCGCGCGCGGAATCGACCTGCGCCCCGTCCCGTTCGCCGGAACCTGGGGTGTGGCGAGCTCGGTCTGTCACGCGATTGCCGGCGACCTGGTGTTGACCGAACTCGAAACGTCCGGTGCGCTCGACGGTTTGTCGAAAAAAGAAGCGAAGCAGAAGGCGAGCGAGGCGACCCGAACGCGGGCGCAGGAGCTGGCCGAATCAATCGTGACGCGGGTGCGGCAGAGCAATGGGTTTTCTCAGGTCGAGGCCGCGAATGGGTTCGTCAATATTTACTTCGACGCCAACGTCGTCGCCTCCCACCTGATCGGGGAAGTGCTCAGGCTCGGGTCAGAGTACGGGAAGGGTGCGCCGAAAACCGAACGGGTGATGGTCGAGCACTCGCAGCCCAATACCCACAAGATCTTCCATGTCGGGCACCTGCGGAACTCCTGTCTCGGCATCGCCGTCAGTAACGTTCTAGCGGCGTCCGGTTATCCGGTAATGCAGGCCACGTATCCCGGTGACATCGGAATGCACGTCATCAAGTGCCTCTGGTGCTACGAGCGCTTCCACAAGGGGGAAGAGCCGACCGACCCACTGATGCGTGGGCGATGGTTGGCGCAGGTCTACGCCGAGTCGGACGCGCGGCTGGAATACCGCAAGGAGGTTCTGGAGTTTCTCCACCTCCTGGCGCGGGAGGATCAAGTCTTCGTCGCCGCCATCGACCGCCTCCTGAAGTACCTATGGCGCAAGAACACGCACGGCGAGGACATCGCGTACCTCCTCGGTCGGTTCACCCACGCCCAGGAGGTCAAGGACGACCTGCTGCGCGAGGAGGACGTGATCGTCAAGTTCTGGCCGATCCTCGGCGACCAACTCCGCGACGAGGTCGTCAACCAGAAGCCGTACGTCCCCGTCGAGGGGGTGCCGGAGCCGACGACGACCCCGGAGGAACGCCTCGCCCGCTGGCAGGAGCTGAACCAGCACATCGACTGGTGGCTTGATGTGCCGCGCTGGCGCGAGGAGGTCAAGGAGACCTTCCAGCGCTGGGAGCGGCAGGAGCCGGAGTTCGTCAAGCTCTGGGAAGAGACGCGAGAGTGGAGTCTGGCCGACTTCCGGCGGATCTTCGCCGAGCTCGGCGCGCACTTCGACGTCTGGTTCTACGAGAGCGAGGTCGAGCAGTCGGGGAAGCTGATCGTCCAGGAGCTCCTCGAAAAGGGGATCGCCGAGATCAGCGATGGGCTGCCGGTGGTCAAGATCGACGTGAAGCTCGGGCTGGAGAAAGAGACGTACCGGACGATGCCGGTCCTTCGCTCGGATGGAACCTCACTCTACGCGACGAAGGATCTGTCGCTGACGAAGCGGAAGTTCGAGGAGTACGGGATCGACCGCGCGGTCTGGGTGGTCGACGTCCGGCAATCGCTCTACTTCCAGCAGGTGTTCAAGGTCCTCGAGCTCCTGGGTTTCGAACAGGCGAAGAAGGCTCACCACCTCGGCTACGAGATTGTCGCGTTGCCTGAGGGCGTCATCTCCTCGCGGAAGGGGAACGTTCCCGTCTACGACGACATTCGCGACCTCGTCCTGGCGCGGGCACGGGAGATCATCGAGGAGAAGAATCCGGATCTGGAACCGGAGGCGAAGGAGCGGGTGGCTCGCCAAGTCGGGCTTGGCTCGCTCAAGTACGCGATGCTGGCGCGCGACAACAACAAGGTCGTCATCTTCGACCTCGAGGAGGCGCTCTCCTTCGACGGCCACGCCGCGCCCTACATCCAGTACGCGCATGCGCGGGCGTGCCGGATCCTGGAGAACGCCGGATCGGACGGAGAGACGGAGAGGCGGAGAGACGGACAGACGGGGTTGGCGCTCGACTTTGGGGAGTTGAAGGCGGAGGAGTTAGGGCTACTGCAACAGATTGCGGTGCTGCCGGAGGAGATTCAGCGCGCTGCAGAGCAATACCGGCCGCTGCTGATCGCCAACTATGCCTTCGAGCTCGCCAAGCGCTTCAACGACTTCTACCACGCCTGCCCGGTGATCCAGTCGCCGGAGCCGGTCCGGACCGCCCGCTTGGCCCTGGTCGATGCGACCCGCACCGCCCTCGCAAACAGCCTGGCCTTGCTCGGGATCGAAGCACCGGGGGAGATGTAACAGGGGTGGGAGAGTAGGGCGAATCTACGCCGTCCCAGCAGTGAGATTCGCCCACTCCTGTCACAGGGTGTCCAGCGAGCCAACCGACGGCTCCTCGTTCAGATCGATCCCAGCAATGATCGGGAGTCGATGCCCGAGCTTCAGGCCCAGGACCATCCAATCCTCAAGGGTGGCGCGAAGATCGTTTTCGCACTCACGAAACGTTTCCCCGAACGCGACAGCCCCAGGGCACTCCGGCACTCGACCGGCAAACGTCCCGTCATCGAGCTTGTCGTGCGCAGCCCGATCAAGGGCACCATCAACATAGTTGCTTAGGACAAACCGGCCGGCCATTGCTTCTCCTACCTGCGATGCGTCCGCGGTCTCATCCAGGTGAATTGAACCACGGCGACTTCAATCCTGGCGGCGCGCGAATTTCGGCAACGAGCCCAGGGAGACAGCAGGTCGTTTGTCACGGTAGCTATCCGTGATGCCACGTACACTTCTGGTCCCGGTTGCCGCGGCGTTGGCATGGAAATGGCAAACGGTCACGGGATGGGACGGCTCCCAATCGAGGGCGTCGAGACGGAGTGTGACGACCGACGGCGTGGAGCTGTCACCCGTCGGGTCGTCCTTGGAGGGTGCTTGGCGAATCCGTACCTTCGACGGCCGAACCGGGTAGCCGATCAGTCCGAAGAGAAAGGAGATCCGAGGTGAGTCGATCTCTGAGCATGCCGAAGGTCGGTCAGCGGGACAAGAGCCTGCTGTGGAAGCTCTTGCCCTTTCTCGCCGCGGCAGTCGCGGTTGCCTTGATTTGGGCGGAGCGGCGCGCCAGCAAGCGCGGCGGATCGACGATGGGGACAGCACCAGCCGGCGCTCCCCCGATGCGCGAGCGCGACCCGGCTGCTGCATCGGTCGGGACCGAACCGCGGTTCGAACGTCCGGCCGCGTATGCCACACCTGGCACGACCTCGGGCGCGATGGCGGGTGCGGAACCGGCGACGGCCGGACCTGACGTGGCGAATCAACCGGCGCCGATCGCCGAAGCGGACGCGCCCGGTACGGCCTCGCCCGAGCAATTGGCGACGACCGGTCCTGACATGGCCGGCTGGGTCAGCGGGCTGGTAAGTGATACGGGCGCCGCTCCAGAGTCGGAGGAGACTGCGATCGCGTCACCTGGCACTGTCGAAGCGCCCGGCGGCGAGGCGACGACGGACGCAGGGGTTGGACGCACCGGGGCCGATGAGACGAGTAACGGCCTGATCCCAACTCCGGCCGCGGAGACGACCGCGATCCCAGAGAACGAGGGCAAGGGGTGGATCCACGTCGATGGTGTGAACGATTGCCCGGCGGACTTCCCGATCAAGGGTAACGCCAGTTCGCGGATTTACCACCTGCCTGGGGAGCCGACGTACGAGGCGACGCATCCCGAGATCTGCTTCGCGACGGAAGAGGCGGCGGTCGAACTCGGTTACCGGGCACGCAAGCGCTGACCCAAGGCGCGGTTGCGCCGGGTCGTATCACCGCGCCGAGCCGGAGAGGACGCGGTTGGCCGCGCCCCTCCGGCTCAGTTTGTACGACCAGGGCGATGCCCTGGCTCAGCTACGCCTTCTTAGCCCCACCGCTGAGCATGCGGAAGAGCTTGGTCCCGCAGACCGGGCAGGTTCCCTCCATGGCGGGCCGCCCGTTCTTCATCGTGACCTCTTTCGGGTCCTTGATCTCCCGCTTTTCGCGGCACTTCACGCAATAAGCCTCGACTGCTGCCATCCCGGTGCCTCCCCCTGACGTCAACGCCGCCGTCAGCGACGATGCGACGACCGCCTCAACGTCCGCTTCCGCGCCATCTTAGCGGAGGGAGCGGCCAAACGGTAGCCTTTGCGGCGACTCGTTTGTCTCGATTAGTGATCTTGGGACCAGAAAGTGTCCCCTGCAGCCCCAAAGCGATGCACGGATGGAAACCTACGGGCAGGTGAAGCACACTTCTCGCTCCACGCCACTCCCGACATCCTCTGCCACGACCGGCTTTGTTCCTGGCTCTTGCTCACTAGCGCGTCAGGCGTCCGATTACGTAGATCGGCTGAGTGCCGCATGAACCGCTTCCCCCGCCAGATACCCCGATCGTCGGATGCGCGACCTCGCCGGCGGCCCCAACGTCGAGGAGACGCTCCACCTGGTGAGGGGGCTCTGGACCGGCGACCTCTACCCGGCCGCGTGGAAGCCGGTGGCACCGACGCTGACCGAAGTCATGGCGGCCAAGGCGACGACGGCAACAGGCGGCCCCACGGAGATCGCGCGGATGACGGACGAGACGCTCCAGGAAGAGGCCCGGCGCTCCGCTGAGGAACCTGAAGGAGGGAGAGTCGTCCTCCTTGAAACATCCTGAGCGGAGCGCTGGGCATGGTTGAGATTGACTTAGTGGCACGACGAACTCATAGATGTGGTAGATAATGGTTCTCCGTCCAGGGGATCATGGACGGCTGAGGGAGGAAGGGTTGACGTGATCGGTCCTGTCGTTGTTCGTCTGTTACTTGTCGGCGTGTCACTGATGGCGGCGTCCGCCGGCTCTCTCCAATCTGTTTCGGCAGCCCGGAGTACATCGGGTACCAGCGTCAGCATCTCACTCAACTGCGTGGCACGTACGGAGCGGATTCGGATCACCAACGCGAGTGGTGCACCAATCACCGTCGAATCGATCGGGACGCTCGCCGATCCTCTGCCGTCCGAGCCGTTCACGGTTGGGGCCCAGATTCCTGCCGGCGGCACACGCCTCTGGCAGTCCGGGGCAAAGGCGACGGGGAAGCACGTACTCTCTCGTGAAGAAGTGCTTAGCAACATCGCTGGGGACGACGAAGGGGTCAAAGTGGTGACCTCGGTCGGCACCCTGACCGCTCGCTGCCCGAAGGTGGCGCCGCCGACGGGAGAGAAGTGGATCGAAGTCGGTCTCGCTAGCCAGACGCTGACCGCCTGGCAGGGGGACTTCCGCGTCGCCGAGAAGACGGTCAGCACCGGCAAACCGGGATTCGTCACGCCGCCGGGCACGTTCTTCGTCAACCTGAAATTCGAAACCGAGGACATGAATACCTGCCTCAACGACGAGTGCTGGAACATCCCAGATGTCCCGTGGGTGATGTACTTCACTCACGACGGTGTGGCATTCCACGGAGCCTACTGGCACAACAACTTTGGCCAGCCGCGAACCCATGGCTGCGTGAACTTACCCGTGTCGGCGGCGAAGTGGCTCTACGAATGGGCGCCGATGGGAACGCGTGTCTGGATCCACGACGAAGGAAAGCCCACGTTGCGGTCGGGTTGATCGCTCGCCGAAGTGGACTCTCCTCGCGTTAGCGGTCCATTGGGAGAAAATCGTCGCTCGCGAACAGCGGATCCACCTCTATCCCGAGTCGCGCGTAGGCCGCGCGTGGTACCCCGATGTCGGCGACGACCAATTCGCCAATGACCAGGCGTGAGGCCGGCGTGAACAAGCCAGTCTTTGGCAGCGCCAATGTCAAGGTCGCGGCGGCGCGGATGCAGGGGTCGTAGACGTTTCCGTTCGTTGCCTCCAATCCCGAGGGGAGATCGACGGCGAGGATGGGCGCCTTCTGTGCATTCGCGGCGGCGATCAACGCGGCAGTTTCGCCCGACGGTGCCCCGGTGAGGCTGAATCCGAGGAGCGCGTCGATCACCAGGTCCGTTTCGGGCACGCGTGGCGATGTCGTTGGCGGGTGGATCGGCACGCCGAGTTGCTCAAGGATCGCGAGCTGGTGCCTGGCGATCCCTTTGTCGGGGATGGGGTGACGCCCAAGGCACACCTCCGGTAAGGCCCCCCAGGCATGCAGGAAGCGGGCGGCGACCATGCCGTCGCCGCCGTTCCCGCCGCTCCCACAGAGGACGGCGATCCGCTTGCCGCGGGCATCGCCGCCGAGGAACCGCTGCCGGGCGAAGACAGCGACGGCGCGACCCGCGACCTCCATCAGCTGGAGTGTCTCGACACCGAACTCCTCCAGCATGATCCGGTCGATCTCGGCCATCTGATTCGCCGTGAGGGCCGGGATCGCTTGCCGTGTGTCCATTGCGGCTCCTCCTGCCTTCGCCACCTCTCGCGGAGAGAGATTCCTCGACAAGCTCGGAATGACGATGGTCGTTGGCGGTGCCGCCCCTCTCCTGTCATTCCGAGCGAAGCCGAGAAATTCCTCTTCGACCTGAGGCGACGAACCGATCTACGGGAGCACGCGACCCGGCAGAGCCCCCGTCGGCTTGCCGTCCAGAACCACGGTCTGGCCGTTGACGAGGACGCGGTCGATGCCGACCGGTTCCAGGCGCGGTTCGTCCCAGGTTGCGCGGTCGGCGACGTGTTCGGGGTCGAAGATGACGACGTCGGCGGCGCAGCCGGCGGCGAGGCGACCTCGATCTTTGATCCGGAACCGTTCGGCCGGGAACGCGGACATCTTGTGGATGGCCGTTTCCAGGGTGACCGCGCCCGTCTCGCGGGCCAGTCGCAGGGCGCGGGCAAAGCAGCCGTAGCCGCGGGGGTGGCCCGACTGGCCATGGTAGACGCCGTCACTGGCGACCATCATCCGCGGGTGCCGGAAGGTGCGCTCCGCCATCCGCCGGTGCGCGTCCACCGTGCCCGGCTGGTAGTAGACCATCAGCGGGTGCGGTCGCTCCTCGTCGAGGACGCGAATCGCGAAGTCGCCGATGTCCTCGCCCTCGTAAGCAGCCGCGTCCGTGATGCTCATGCCAATGTAGCGACCGCTGCCGGTCGCAACGAAGACGGCTCGTGCCCCCCGATCGATTCCGGCCAGCAGGTTGCGGCGGAGATGGTCGCGCATCTCCTGTCGCGTCGCCGGATAGCCGAGGCGCTGCGCGATACCCGGCGGTCCGCCCGCCTGTGCCCAGGTGGGGAGCATCAAGGCAAGGTGGGTGCAGCCGGCTGGGTACATGTACGACTCGAAGGTCAGGTCGCAGATGTCGGCGGCCTCCTCGAGCAGCTTCTCCGTCACATCGGTGACGTGCTCGTGCGAGACGTGGACCGGGACGTCTGCTTCCCGGCCGATCTCCATCGCCTCGCGCCAGGCCTGGGCCTGACCGAGGTCGGTGTAGCGGAGATGGGCGGCGTAGATGCCGTCGTATTCGCGGACGACTTTGCTCAGCTCGATCAGCTCGCGGGTGTCTGCGTAGGCGCTTGGTTGGTAGTCGAGACCGAGGCAGAGGCAGGTGGCACCGACCTCCAACCAGGCACGGGTCGTCCGTTTCATCCGCTCCAGTTCGTCGTCGCTCGCCGGGCGGGGTGACCACCCCATCGCCTCCAGTCGGACGGCGCAGTGGGGTACCTGCGGCAGCACGTTGACGGGCGTATTGCCGGGGAAGATACCCAGGAACGCCTCTGGTGTCGGCCAATCGAGCGACAGCTCGACGGAGGGCTCGCCGATGAAGGGCCGGGTGAAGTCCCACAGCTGGCGCGCCAGCTCCGCGGGCAGCGGCGCCCAACCGAAGCCGTCCGGGGCAAGGAGGTGCGTCGTGACCCCCTGGAGGACGCTGCCGTAGCGGTGGGGACCGCCGAGCAGTGCGATCTCGGAGTGAACATGGACGTCGATGAACCCCGGTGCGACGACCTTACCACGAGCGTCGATCACCGTCCCGGCACTCGCCCCGTCCAGACGGTCGACCGTAACGATGCGATCACCGGCGATGCCGACGTCGGCGACGCGCGCGGTGGCGTCGGCCGTGCCGTCGATCACCGTGCCATTTGCGATCAGAATGTCGAACTCCACTGACCTCTCCCTACGACATCGACGCGCCCAACCGGCGGCGCCGTAGTCTACCGACTCCTGGAGCTGCGGCGGAGACGGTCCAAATGGGATGGAGGGCGACCAGCGACGAACCAGCGAACGGGCGCAGAGTGACTGAGTCATCTGGGTCGCGGCCGAGTGGGATGCTATCCTAATGCCCCTTCATGTGGGCGGGCATCATCGCGAGTTGTCCGCGGTTTTGTCGTGCCAGGGAGGTAGGCTCTGAACCGATCGAGTTCCTCTGCGCTTGCCAATGGTGCGCCGGTGACGTTCGACGCCGCGTTGATCCAGGGTCGCCTTGGCGACCCGGAACGATTGTCCGCGCTCGCCCGCCTGAAGTTGGTTGGGACACCGCGGGAGGAATCGTTCGACCGGCTTGCTCGCCTCGCAACGCGGCTGCTCGGCGCGCCTGGAGCGCTGGTCAACCTGGTGACCGACGAGGTCCAGTTCTGCAAGAGCAGCGTCGGCCTGCCGGAGCCGTGGGCCTCCGAGGGACTGCCGCTGAGCTACGGCCTCTGCCCCTACACGGTGGCCAGCGGCGAACCGCTGGTTGTCGACGATGCCCGTGTCGATCCACGCTTTTGCGAGAACGCTGGCGTGCGCGAGCTCGGCATCGCCGGTTACGCCGGCGTACCGCTGCTCGTGAGCGATGGGCACGCCGTCGGTGCCCTCTGCGCCTTCGACGGGCGAACTCGCAGCTGGACTGCGGACGACCTGCAGACACTGCAGGATCTGGCCGCCGCGGTGATGACCGAGATCGAGCTGCGGGTGGCGTCGGAGGCAGCGCTGGAACGCGAGCGGCAACTTCGGGAAGAGCGCGAGACCCTCGAAACGATCAATCACGTCGGTCGTCTGCTCACGGCCGAGTTCGACATTGCCACGCTCGTTCAGGCGGTCACCGACGCGGCGACCACGCTGACGGCTGCCCAGTTCGGCGCCTTCTTCTACAACGCGCTCGACGAGCGCGGCGAGTACTACACGCTCTACGCAATCGCGGGTGTGCCTCGCGAAGCGTTCGCGCGATTTCCGCTCCCCCGCAACTCCGGACTCTTCGGCCCCACCTTTCGGGGCGAGGGGATCGTCCGCCTCGCGAACGTGCGACTCGATCCCCGCTTCGGTCAGAACCCGCCCTATTACGGCATGCCGCCCGGTCACCTCCCCGTCGTCAGCCACCTTGCCGTACCGGTGATCGGACGGTCGGGGGAAGTGCTGGGTGGGCTCTTCTTCGGCCACGCGGAACCCGGCGTCTTTACGGAGCGTGCGGAGCAGCTCGTCGTCGGGTTGGCAGCCCAGGCGGCGGTCGCGATCGAGAACGCGCGCCTCTACCAGCAGGCGCAACAGGAAATCGAGGAGCGGCGGCGGGCCGAAACGGAAAAGCAGGCGTTCGTGGACGCAGTTGCCCACGACCTGCAAAACCCCCTCGGCGCCGCCAAGGCTCAGGCGCAGCTCCTTGCCCGTCGAGTCCGGCGGGGCGTCGCCGATGCAGAGACGATCGGGGCCGGCCTCACCGCCATCGACGGCGCCGTGACTCGGGCGAGCAGGCTGATCACGGAACTGCTCGACGTCGCGCACATGGAAGCGGACCGGCCGCTCGATTTGCACCGGACCCCGACCGATCTGGTGGCGCTGGCGCGGGATTGTGTCGCCGACGCGGAAGCCGCCTCGCCGCAGCATGTGATTCGACTCGAGGCCGAGGCGGCCGAAGTCGTCGGTATCTGGGACGCCGCTCGCCTGGGGCGGGTTTTGGCTAACCTCTTGTCCAACGCGGTCAAGTACAGCCCGCCGACGAGCGAGGTCGTCGTTCGGGTCGGACGGGTAGATGGGGAAGAGGGCGCGGTCGCCCTGCTCGCGGTCGTGGACAGGGGCGTCGGTATCCCAGCCGCGGATCTGCCGCGCATCTTCAATCGGTTCCACCGAGGCGGCAATGTCGCGGGACGGTTCGCCGGCACCGGAATCGGGTTGTGGGGTGCGCAACGGATCGCCGCGGCGCACGGCGGGACGATCGCGATCGATAGCCGTGAGGGTGCGGGGACGACTGTGACGGTGCGGTTGCCGCTGGCGCCAGCCGAGGTGCAATCGGAAACGGAGGACTAAGACGGCCGGTTGCAAGGCCAAATGACAACTAAGGTGAAAGTGATTCTCACATGGCTCTTGACGATCTCACTCCCGCTCTCTAAGATCACGCCGTCCTAGCTGCGGCGACCGCCGCACCGAAGAATGCTTCGCCCGCCATGGGTGCGTAGGCGACATGATAAGAGGCCGCCCGCTTCGACCAGCGAACGGCAGGAGGAGGCCCTGGAATGACGAGTCAAGCAACTCCCGCGGTCAAACGTCTCATGGCGGAGGCGATACGGGGTCGCCTTTCGCGCCGGCAACTGATCGGACGCGGTCTTGCCCTCGGGCTCAGCGTGCCGACGCTGACCACCCTCGTTGCCATGCATCCGGGTCGTGCGCTCGCCGCCGGCGGCGGGACACTGAAGATCGCCTTCGCGATCGATCTCCAGTTCCTCGACCCGCAACTGGTCCAGTCCGATCAGGACCTCCTCCCTTCCACCCTGGTCTTCAGCCGGCTTGTCCAGTGGGACAGCACGATGCTCGAGCCCAAGCCGGACGTGGCCGAGTCGTGGACGATCTCCGACGACAACCTGACCTATGCCTTCACGTTGCGCCAGGGCGTCAAATTCCACAGCGGACGCGAGGTCACGGCCGACGACGTGGTCTTCAGTTATCAGCGGGCGCTCGACACGGGCGACAAGGGGCGCGGCAAGGCCGAGCTGCGCGACGTCGAATCCTTCACCGCCACCGGGCCGCTCGAGTTTACGGTCAAACTCAAGCAGCCAAGCGCGGTCTTCCTCGCCAGCAACGGTCACTGGGCGCTGCCGATCCTCAACAAGGACACGGTCGCCGACGTCGCGACCAAACCGGATGGGACCGGTCCCTTCACCTTTGTCGAGTGGGTGCCGGGCGACCACGTGACCTACACGAAGAACCCCGACTACTGGAACTCGGACGCCCTCGCGAACTGGCCGGACGAGATCGTCAGCCAGCCGATCCCCGAGCCGCTGACCCGCATCGCCAACCTCAAGGCGGGACAGACCGACCTGGTGCAGAACGTTCCCGCTCAGCTCGTCGCGGACCTGGAGAAGGACACGAAGGTCCAGTTGATCCGCCAACCGTTCACGGCCTCCTACTGGTGCCTCAACTTCAATCTCCGCCAGCCGCCGTTCGACAACGTCAAGGTGCGCCAGGCGGTGGCCCGCGCCATCGACAAGGAGGCGATCCACCAGAACGTCTTCTACGGTACCGGCGAAGTCGGCTGCAGTCTGATCCCGTCGACCCACTGGGCCTTCGACCCGAGCATCGAGTGCGCCGCGCGCGACGTCGAAGCGGCGAAGGCGCTGATGCAAGAGGCGGGCGTCGGCGAGCTCAAGGTGACGTTCAAGTTCGGGGGCAACGACGCCGGCATCGAGGCGCCGCTCGCCGAGATCCTGAAGCAGAACCTGGCAGAGATCGGAATCGACCTCGAGTTGCAGCAGATGGAACCGGGTCTGTGGCTGCAGGAGGTCTGGCTCGACAAGAACTTCGAGATGACCGACGCCTGGTACACCCGTGAGCCCGATCCCGACGGGTTGATGCAGAGCGTGCTCCGCAAGGACGGCGGCAACAACGTGATGGGCTACGACAACCCGGAGATCGAGACGCTCTTCGATCAGGGCAAGTCGACTCTCGACCAGGAGGCGCGCAAACCGATCTATAGCCAGATCATCAAGACGATGCTCGACGACACGCCGCTGATCAAGCTCCAGACCGTCGAGGTCATCTGGGCCGGCAACCACAAGGTCTCCGGCATGCAGGTCTGGCCCAAGGGCATGCCGAATTACCTGGACTACACGTTCGACCCCAACGGGTAGGCAGCAGGCAGCGGGCAGCGGGCAGAACGAGTCGTGCTCCGCTGCCCGCCGCCTGCTGCTGGCTGGCTGCTAACGTATGCATCGCTACATCTTGCGTCGGCTGCTGCAAACGATTCCGGTGCTCCTCCTCTTTTCGGTGGTGGTCTTTGCGGTGCTCCGACTGGTGCCGGGGGACCCGGCGGTCGTCATGCTGGGACTGCAGGCGACGCCGGAGGCGGTGGCAGGGATCCGCGAGGAGATGGGGCTGGACAAGCCGCTCCCAGTCCAGTACGGGGTCTGGCTCGGTCACGTCCTGCGCGGCGACTTCGGCGTGTCGTGGAGCTCAAAGCAGCCGGTCTGGAAACTGATCGAGCGTCGCTTCGAGGCGACGCTGCTGCTGACGTTCGGCGCGACGGTGGTCGGCTTGGCGATCGCGATCCCGCTCGGAATCGTCTCAGGGGTTCGGCCACATTCGAAATTCGATACGATCGCGACCGGTTTCTCGCTGATGGGTGTCGCGCTGCCGGGGTTCTGGCTGGGATTGATGCTGCTCCTGCTCTTCTCGGTCAAAGTCAACTGGCTGCCGCCGTCCGGCTACGTCCCATTGGGTGACGATCCCGCGACCAGTCTGAAGCACCTTGTCTTGCCGGCGATTACCCTCGGCACCGGACTGGCGGCGCCCCTGGCGCGGTTCGTCCGGTCTGGAATGCTGGACGTGATGGGGACCGACTACATTCGGACCGCCCGGGCCAAAGGTCTGCGTGAGCCGCGAATCGTGACACGCCACGCGCTACGGAATGGACTCCTCTCGGTGGTGACCGTCTTCGGTCTGGAATTCGGCTCGATGCTCGGCGGCGCCGTCATCACCGAGTCGGTCTTCAACTGGCCCGGCATCGGTACGCTGCTCCTGACCGCGATCAAGCAGCGGGACTACGCCACGGTCCAAGGGGCTGTGCTCTTCGTGAGCGTCATCTTCATCCTGGTCAATCTCGCCGTCGACGTCACCTACGGCTATCTCGACCCCCGCATCCGCAAATGAGCAGCGATGCAACCGCGCTTCAGGGTCAGCGCCCCGGGTTGGGGGTACGGGACAGTCTGTCCGTCCCACTCGCGTTTCTGTCCCGCCTAACGCGCAACCGGCTGGCACTGATCGGGCTCGTCATCATCGGTGGCTTCACCATCGCGGCGCTCTTTGCCCCGTGGATTGCGCCGCGTGACCCGGAGCACCAGATCTCCAGCGAGGCGATGCAGTCGCCGTCCTGGAACCACCTCTTCGGTACGGACAACGTCGGCCGCGACACGTTGAGCCGCATCATCTACGGGGCGCGCGTCTCGCTCTTCGTGGGGCTCACCTCGATGGCGCTCGCGGCGGCGATCGGCGTTCCGCTCGGGTTACTCGGGGGGTATTACGGCGGGTTGGTCGACAGTCTCGCGATGCGGGCGATGGATACACTGCTCGCCTTTCCCGCCTTGCTGCTCGCGATCTTCATCGTCGCCGTGCTCGGACCGTCGGTGAGCAACGCGATCTTCGCGATCGGGATCATCTACATCCCCGCCTTCGCCCGGTTGACCCGCGCCAACGTCCTCTCGCTGCGGGAGAAGGAGTTCGTCGAGGCGGCGAAGTGCCTGGGCGCGGGCGACGGCCGGATCATGCTGCGGAGCATCCTGCCGAACTGCTCGTCGTCCTTGATCGTCCAGTTCACCCTCGGCGTCGGCTACGCGATGCTGATCGAAGCGGGTCTCAGCTTCCTCGGTCTCGGCGTCCAACCACCGACGCCGGCGTGGGGGCAGATGGTCGGGCTGGCACGCAACTTCATCACGATCGCCCCGTGGCTGATCACCTTCCCGGGTCTGGCGATCTTTCTCGCCGTCCTCGCCTTCAACTTCCTCGGCGACGGGTTGCGCGAGGCGACCGATCCACGGTTGCGCGGCCGGCGATTGGTCGCCGGCAAGAAAGGCAAGATGTGAGGACTGACCACCTATGACTGCTCGTCTCGTTCTTCGCGACCGCGGCATCATCTTCGACGCGACCGCCGCCCCCGCGAACTGCCGCTCGTCTGCCTTCACCTCCTGCACCCGGCTTGCGGACGGGAGGATTCTCGTCGCCTTTCGCAACGCGACCGGACGCGACGCGCCGGATGGCCGGCTGCGGATCGTGCGGAGCCCGGACGAGGGGCAGTCGTGGGAGACGCTGCACGAGGGGATGACGGCGACGGTCGACGGGATCGAGGGCAATCTCTACTCCGGGTACTTCACGGAGCTGGTACCAGGGCACTTGATCGGCACGTTCGTCTGGGTCGATCGCTCGGACCCGACGCTGTCGTTCATCAACCCGGTCACGGCGGGCGTCCTGCCGATGCGGAACCTCGTCGCCGAATCGGACGACGGCGGCGCGACGTGGAGTCCGTTTCGGTTGGTCGACCTCTCGCCCCACCGCGGCGCCTCGTGCACCGGGCCGATCCTCAAGCTGGCGAAGGGCACGCTTGGGCTGCCCTACGAGAGCTGGAAGGAGTACGAGGACACCGATCCCGGCAGCCACTCGGCGAATCTGAAACTCTCGTCCGACCAGGGGAAGACCTGGCATCAAGTGGAGACGGTCGCCGGCGATGAGGGCGGTCGCCGGTTCTACTGGGATCAGCGGTTCGCGATCCACCCCGAGACCGGCGAGCTGACGGCAATGTTCTGGACGCACGATCGGGACGCGGGCCGGGACATCGAGAATCACATCACCTGGGGCAGTCCGGACGGTGCGACCTGGTCGGCGCCGATACCGACCGGTCTGCCGGGTCAGCATTGCCAGCCGATCGCCATCGGCGGTGAGCGCCTTGTGACCGTCTACGTCCACCGGCAGGACCCGCCGTCGCTCCGCGCCGCGCTCAGCGAGGACTTCGGGCGAACGTGGCCGCGGGACGGCGAGCTCGTCTTCTACGACAGCCGGATCGGCACCGAGCCCGGTTTTCGGACCGAATCGCGCGGCTTCGAGGACTTCTGGCAGGACATGATGGCCTGGCGCTTTGGCCACCCTCGTGGCGTCCTCCTACCTGACGGCGACCTCTTCATCGCGTACTATGCGGGGGACGAAAACGCGACGAGCATGCACTGGGTTCGTATCGGCGTCGAGCAGTAAGTCGTTTGCTGCCGGCCGGGAAACTGTTTTGCTCGCCCGTCCGTTCGGAGACATGGCGTCCGGTGCCGAGCCGCCGGACGCGCGGACACGAGCAGAGGAACCATCGGTCGGATGAAGCGACGGGCACCACAACCGCAGCGAATTTCTCGGTATCGACCACCCCAGACTGAACCCCGCCGCACGCATTTGACCGGACTGATCCTGACCGGGAGCCTCCTGATCGGACTCGTCGGGACGCTCGGTTTGACCTTCGCGGTGGCCCTCTCGGCGTCGACGGGCAAGCATGCCGACACGCGGGGCGAAACGGCGCCGACGTTCGCGGCGATCTCGGTGCCGGTCGAGTCCCGGGAAGAGCCGACCGAAATCCCACCAACACCCACAGCTGAGCCGACACCCACCGCACAGCCGGCCAGCCCACCGGATGTCTCCGCCCAGGCGGCGTTCGCACTCGACGCCGACACCGGCGAGGCACTGATTGCGCTCAATCCCGACGAGCAACGGCCGATCGCCAGTCTCACAAAGATGGTCAGCGCGCTCGTCGTCGCCAATGCAATCGGTGAGGGAATCGTCTCGCTGGCGGATGAGGTCGTCATCGAGGACGCCGACATCGTCGATGTGACGGTCTACTCTCACATGGGTCTGGTCGCCGGCGACACGCTCACGGTCGAGCAGTTACTCGACGGCATGCTGATCCCCTCCGGCAACGACGCCGCCAAAGCCCTGGCGCGCTACGTCGGAACGCAGCTAGCGGGCGGTGAAGAGAGCGACCCGACGGCAGCCTTCGTCGCCGCGATGAACGATGTCGTCGCCGAGCTCGGATTGCAGGACACGCAGTTTGGCACTCCGGATGGAGACGACGACGAGGGAAACTACAGCACGGCGCGCGACCTCGCCCAGATCGGTGCCCGGGTGATGGAGTCGCGACTGCTGGCCCGGATCGTGGCGATTCCCCAGGTCACGATGACCTCGGTGGGGCCGGAGCGGCGTCAGTTTGAGCTGTTCAACACCAACTATCTGCTCAACCAGTCGGGGATAGACGGCGTCAAGACCGGCACCACCGCGGGGGCGGGCGCGTGTCTGGTGGCTTCAACGCTCCTGCCGGACGGCCGCCGCGTCGTCGTCGTGGTCCTCGGCAGCGACCTCGATCCCGCCGACGCCGCCGGCGATCCGCTCGACTGGCCCCGCTTCGCCGATGCCCGGGCCATCATCGACCAGATCGAGACCGGCAGGTAACACGGCGGGCGAACGGCGGCGATTCCCCGGCGTCCCGGCACAACGGAAAGGATCACGACGTGAGTGTGACTGCAGCCACCGATCGAGCAGCCGCGACGCGATCGTGATCGACCTCGCGTATCTCGCCCCGCAGGGGTGCCGGGACGTTCTGGAATCGAGCGAGGCGCCGGTCGTCCTTTCCCACGCCAGCCCTCGCCGCGGCTTTGGCGGCGACGCGCGCCGAATCATGGAAGCGATCGCGAAGAAAGATGGCGTGATCGGGATCACCGCCTATAACCAGTCGGACCTCGCCGCCTAACTCGACGAG
Organism: Thermomicrobiales bacterium; assembly: GCA_034667245.1. GTDB lineage: Bacteria > Chloroflexota > Chloroflexia > Thermomicrobiales > UBA6265 > DATBFX01. The sequence goes on from JAXDKI010000087.1 coordinate 21,509, forward strand.
ATGGAAACGGTGATCCGCGCGTTCGGCCCCGACCACGTCAGTCTCGGCACGGACTTCTTCCGCATCGATCGTACGCCCACCGGCTTCATCGGCATGCACGAACTGCCGAATGTGACTCGCGGTCTGCTTGAGCGCGGCCACTCGGACGAGGTGATCCGCAAGGTTCTGGGAGAGAACTACCTGCGGGTGTTCGAGCAGGTGTGGCGATAGGATACAGACGCCGAACAGGTCGCCACGGACGCCGCATGAGCGCCCGTGGCAAGCCAAGACCAATGGAGCAGGCCGATAATGGAGCGGCTGCGTTGCGACCTGACCCGCGCGCTTTACTGGTCTCGTGACAAAGGATCCCAAGATGCCAC
>JAXDKI010000088.1:0-32312 GCA_034667245.1 Thermomicrobiales bacterium
ATCTCGTCAGTCCCACTGCAAACGGGGGCAGGCCTAACCGCGCGTGATGTTACATCCGGCGGTAGTTGACGCTAAACAGTTGGACGTTACCGCCGGCTGTCACCGTGATCTTGATGCCGAGGACGCGATTGTAGTCCCTTGGCGCCCTGGTCTCGATCACGGCGAAGGTGCCGAGGTGGACGTCCGCAAAGTCGACCTGGCCGTCGAGGTTCTCGTCGCAGCTTTCGTTGCTCCAATCGAGGATGATGTAGCAGGCGCCTGCCAACGCTTGCCCGGTGCGGATGTCGGCGGAGATGATCGAGACGTCGGTCGTCTCGGCGGCCCGTGGCGCCGCGGCTACGGCCACCGGCAGCAGGACGGAGAGCAACAGAGTCAGGGGCAGTAATTTGTGCACCGCAGCTCCCCCTCGCCAGTTCTAGACCGGCGATCCGGCCGGTCTAGAACTGGCGATTGCTGCGAGTTTGGGGCAGCAGAGGGTGCGCGTCAAAAGGCGGAATGCGGCGGAGTCGAGAAGTACCGACTCCAGATTAGGCGGCGCTCTCTCCGGCGAGGATCTCGACATTGGCGATGGGAACCGTGCGTCGCGTGCCGTCCGTGAGCTCAACGTCGATCACATCGAAGACATGGGCGTCGCCATGTCGGGATCGACGCGGGCCGTCGACGATGGTGGCGGTTTTGCCGAGGGCGGCCTGGTCGGTGAGTCGAACGTGGGCGCCACTGGCAAATGCCGCCTGGCTGGTCTGACCGTCGTCGTCGAGCGCGGCCGGGCCGTCGGGGATGATGAGTTCGGGGCGCATCAAGTCGCCGGTGACGCGGGTGTAGGGAAAGAGGACCGCGTGGCGTCCATCCGCCTCTTGCAGAAGCGCGAAGGCGTCGGGATGCATTGCCAGGGGACCGAAGCCCTCGGTCGCCATCAGCGAGAGTCCCGGTGACAGACTCTCGCCGAGAACGCGGTCGCCCGCTCCCAAGCGCCATGGCGCCAGGCGATCTTCCGATTTGAGACCGAAACCGTCGGCGAACTCCCGCTCGACGAGCCCCCCGGTGATGAAGGCGGCCGCACGGACGTCGACGAGTTTCTTCAGCGCAGCCGCGCTCGCCCAGGAGCCGCCGACGACGATCTTCCCCGCGAGGTCCGGCGTGATCTTCCCGGGTTGAAGCTCTTCGTTTGGCTGCCCCACGAGTACGCGCAGTGGACCGCCCACGGCGTCGCCGAAGCCGACGATGCCGAGCATCCGCGCGCCGACCGTTCGGACCGAAATCGCCTCTCGACCATCGACAAACTCGATGTCGCCGGCGACGAGAGCCTTCACTTCGTCTCCGCCACCCGGCGCAAGTGCGGCGACGCCGGTTGCCGGGTCGACCGAGACGAGGACGCCTGCGACGGGGGCAGCCATAACGACGTTCCGCAGCCCTTTGCGGGCGCGTGCCAGCGCCTCCCCGGCAGAGAAGGAAGAACCGACCGGACGCATCAAGCACTTCGACACGTCCTGCGGGGCGATGCCGAGCTGGTCCGCGATCGGGAGCTTGATCGCGGAGGCCGAGGAATCGGTCCGCGCGATGACCTGATCGGACGTGACGCGCTCCCCGGCGCGAACCCTTATGTCGGGGTTCCCAGTGAGCCGCCGAATCACACGCAGCTCGTGGTTGCGGACGACGAGCGCTTCTCGGTGTGGATAGCTCAGGTTCATCGTTGGTGTTCCCTCTGTTGGAGCCGCTTGGCGCTCGCTACGAGAACCGTCGGGCAGCAAGAGCCTTGGCGCCGTTGACGGCGTCGAGCCATTGCTTGACTTTGGCCGGTCGATTGTTCCCGGCGTTGACAAGCGAGCGGCTGCGGGCATCGATGATGACGCCGACCAGGCCGCCGACGATGCGACGTTCGTCGTCGAGCGTGACCGTCTTTCCGGCAGAATGCCCACCCACCGAGTATCGGCGCTCAGGCCGGAGAACAAGTGTCGCCATCTCCCCGGTGCGGAGCGGCAGGACTTCGATGCTTCCGGTGGCGACGGAAAACTGGGCCATGCCGCCGCTCTCGTAGTGGATCTCTCCCCGGCAGGCGAGGTCACCGTCGTGAGACGAGCCGCCGATTACAACCGCGCTTCCGAGGTGCGCAAGGGCGTCGTATTCGAAGACGTTGGCGGCCAGTCCAGGATCGATCGCACCGAGTGCGCCCGCGACGGCCATGAGACCGTCCTGATCGAGCGCCAGATCGACCACACCGTCGTCGGGAACGACATCGATGCTGTCGAGGAGGACAAGGGCCGCCGCGCCGGGCTGGTTCCATCGGGCGAAGGTTGGGCCGCCGATGACGAGATCGACGCCGGAGAGCGCGAGTGGTTGCGTCCGCGCGATCTCCGCGAGACCCCGGCGGGCGACCTGCCGGGCGAGTGCCTGCTCGATCGCAATGTCGCGCGGGTGCTCGGGAACGGTCCAGGGGCGAATCGATCGGTTCAGGACCCAGGTGATGAGCTCGTCTTCGTTCGCCTCGAATGGAAGCCAGATCGCCGCCTCGGCAACCTCGCGGGCGGTCAGGCCGGTGATCGAAGCGTTCAGATCGAGATTCGGTGACGTGACCAGGGTGCCGGCGTCGGCACTGGCCCAATGCACGTGCGTCCCGTCGTCGATGCCGACGGTGGCGACTCGCCGGCTGAAGGCGCGGGCGATGAAACGGTTGACCAGATCGACGGCATGGGCGCGAGAGATCACGTCGGCACTGGCGGCCCGGGCGATCTCGGAGAAGTCCGGGGTGGTGAGGCGAGCGCGGAAGGCCTCAAGAAGCTCGCGCTCGATCTCGGCGGCGATGTCGCCGGCAGACCGGACCACCGGCGAAACGCCGCGAACGCGGATCTTGCCGGTGAAGGCAGCGAGACCTTGCTCTTGGGCGGAGCCATCGGCGACGACGACCGCACGTGCGACGCTCCCACTCATGGCTGTCTGTTTCGCAAGCTGCAGGATGCGCGGGAGACTGTCGGACGGATTGGAACCGACGACAAGCACGACCATCTCAGGCCGAAACCCTCGCAGGGCTTCCGTTTGTGCTGCCGCCCACCCGCCGTCCTTCCGACCGGACGGTGCGGAGACATGGAAGACACGGGAGTGCGCGCGTTTCAGCCCATCGATGACCAGTCCTGCGACCGGACTCGAACCGGCTTCGAGCAGAGCCACACGGGCCGGTTCTGCCAGCGTCGAGCAGATCACCAGGCCGTCGACGCCGTCGCCGCTCTCTTGCTGCGGCATGGCGAGGCCGTCGCGACCGATGAGGGTCCGACCCGTTGCCCATTCGAGTTGTCGGAGAAGCTGCGTCCAGCCGATCGAGACATTCTCGAACGGAGGCGTCGACGTGGTTGGTCCCTCTGCCTTTGCTACGAAACGGAAGGCGCCGCCAACTTGTTCAAGAAGAAACGCGCGCGACGTCCCGTGCCCGAAGTCGGCAACGACGATCGATTCCTGGGGTACATTCTCGGGCTCGGTCATCGACTCCTCCGCGGTACGGTTGATTCACTCGTCCGGGCGGTCCAACTGAGTCTGCTCCTCTTCGACTGGAGAGACCGAGTCGGGTTCGCGCGTCAGCGTTTAGGACCGTGCCATGAAGGCGATGAGTGCGACGACGACAAGGACTACCGCGGCGAGGAGCACGACGCGCATCCGATTCGGCTGCGCTGATGCCGCCGGCGCTGGGAGCGGTTGTGATACCGCGGCCGCTGGCTCTGGCGCGATCGTGGGAGCGGATTGCGAGATCTGAGCGCTCGGCTGCCCGCTTGATTCACTCTCCGACACGGCGGGCGCCGGGGCGCCGGCACCCCAAGAATCGGCGGCGACGGACTCGGAAGTCTCAGGGCGGTCACGCCGGGTCAACCACGGGCTCGTCGCCGGGCCGGACGGCGGGGTCTCGCCGGGTAACGGCCGTCGCTGCCTGGCGTCGCCGGTTCCGGATGCTAGGCGATCGGCGTTCGCCGCTTCAGTGGTACGGCGCAACTCCTCGGCCTTCTTTGCCTCGTCCGCGGCGGCGAGTTGCCGGATCCACTCCGGCAGATCGTTCTCAGAAATGAACGTTGACGTGTCCGACACGTCGCCAGCCGGCACCGCTGCAACGTGTCTCGCCTCATCGCTGGCTGGAGCGGGCTGGGGGAGGCTCGACGACATGGCACCGGGTGCGTCGGTGGGAATCGAAAGCGGCGGTCGTGATGAACGTTCACTATCGGTCGAGGGGCCATCACCTCGGGCGGCCGGTGGCGCCGCGGCGAGGGTCGCCGTCGTGCCGGATGGGGGACCGAACGGATCGGCGGCAATGGCGGATTGGTGGCCCGCGTCGAACGGTTGCTCTGCGGCGGCGCGCTTGAGCCAATCCGGCAAATCCAAGCCCTCGCCCAGGTTGATGGTCGAGCCGACCGGATCGGCAGTCGCCTGCCGTTCGGCCAAGACCGCCGAATCGATCTTGCGGGAACCGGCGAGAACCTGGGCAGCTGGTAGGGTCGCAGCCGCAACGGCTGCCGCACCGCAGAGCGAGCAGAAGCTCGCTCCGTCGACCGTTGGTGCACCGCATGAGTGGCAGGGAGCGCCATTACGCTCACGAACGAGTTGCCGACCACAGATGCGGCACGTCGCAGCATTCGCGGCGCTTGCCCCGCCGCAGTCCTGGCAGAAGTACACGTCTGTCGGCCTCCCGATCGCAACGCTGGTAAGCAGCCGGATCATCCAGTTTGGCAGTCGCGCGATCTCGCCGGTTCGCTCCCGGCGTCTCTCTGATGGCCGCCTGGGCCGAGTGCGATGCGTCGCCGGCGTTTCCGGTCGGGGTCGAGTATAGCGGCGCGCTCTGGGAGGGACTGCAACCGAAAAGTCCTGTTCACCAGCGTCGAAGCTGCTGGACGAACCGAACCGACGGGAACGTTGATCAGCCGCGGAGTTCGGTAGAGTCGAGCCAGATGGTCACCGGGCCGTCGTTGACGAGCTCCACTGCCATCTCTGCCCCGAACCGTCCTGTCTCCACGGGCAAACCGAGCTGTCGGAGCGCACCCGCGAACTGCTCGACCAGCGGCGCCGCGATGCCGGATCCGGCCGCGCGAACGAAGCTCGGGCGCCGACCCTTTCGGGTGTCCGCGTAGAGCGTGAATTGCGAGACGACAAGCATCCCGACGGATGCGGGGGCTTCACTGAGGAGATCGAGCGCCGACACGTTGAGATTACCGGCGGCGTCGTCAAAGATCCGGAGGTTGGCCACTTTCGAGGCGAGGAGTGCGACCTCGCCCTCGGTGTCGTCGTGCGTCACGCCGACGAGGAGGAGCAGACCGCGGCCGATCTTGCCGACCGTCTCGCCGGCGACAACGACTTGGGCTCGTGTGACCCGTTGGACGAGGATGCGCATGGTTCGCTCTGAATCACCGTCCTGGGGATTCGGTCCCGCTGGCTTCCTTGCCCGGCTCTCTCGACTGGATGGTCGCCACGGCGAGCGCGGCGATGCCCTCGCCGCGCCCGATGAACCCTATCCCTTCGTTGGTCGTCGCTTTGACGCTGACCGCGCGCTCGTCGAGGCCAAGAGTAACGGCGATCGATCGGCGCATCGCCGAGGCATGGGGACCGATGCGCGGCTCTTCGGCGACCAGCGTCGCATCGACGTTTGTGACCTCAAAACCAGCTTCCCGAATCAATTGGGCTGCGTGCGCGAGAAAAAGGCGGCTGTCGGCATCGCGCCAGGCTGGGTCGGATGGGGGGAAGTGTTGGCCGATGTCGCCGAGGGAGGCCGCACCGAGGAGCGCATCGACGATCGCGTGCAGGAGCACATCGGCGTCGGAGTGACCGGCCAGACCCGAGGGATGGGCGATTTCGACGCCACCGAGAACGAGCCGTCGTCCCACTTCGAGCTGGTGGACGTCGTAGCCAATACCGGCGCGGACCGTCATCCCATCACCCCGTGAGCCGAACGGCGGGACGCGAGGAGAGCCTCGGCGATCTCCAGATCTTCCGGGCGGGTGATCTTGAGGTTGGCGAGCGACCCCGGTACGACGGTGACCACTGTGCCGAGCGCCTCGAGCAGCGAGGCTTCGTCGGTTACCTCCAGCCCACGCTCGACGGCGAGAGCGAACGCGTGCTGGAGCAGATCGAGGCGGAATGCCTGCGGCGTCTGCGCCGCCCATAGCCCCTCTCGGGAGACAGTCTGAAGGATCCGGCCCTCTTCGACGCGCTTCAATGTGTCCGCGACCGGCAACGCCGCGATTGCGGCACCGCAGCGATCGGCGGCGATGAGGCAGGCATCGAACAGGGCGGGCGACGCGAGTGGGCGGGCGGCGTCATGGACGGCGACGAGGGGCGTCCCCGGCGGCACGGCGGCAAGACCGGCCGCGACCGAGTCCTGGCGGCGTCTCCCACCCGGGACGGTGGCGACGACTTTGGGCCATGCCCCGGAGGCCGTCAACTCGGCAACCGTGTCGAGAACATGCTCCCCGGCGACGACAACGATCGTGGTGACGAGCTCAGCTGCTTCCGCCGCGTCAAGGGCATGGGCGATAACCGGGCGCCCGCCCAGCGGCACGAGCACCTTGTCGGCCGCACCGAAGCGCGTGCCCCGGCCGGCGCCGACGATGATTGCGGTGGCGGGTGGGCGATCAGGGGCCGGCATGTTTTGGGGTGGCGAAGACCATTCTGCCCGCGCCGGTCTGAAGGAGCCGGGTGACGGTAACCTGGGTCTGAGTACCGACAAGCGTCTTGCCGCCGTCGACCACAACCATGGTGCCGTCGTCGAGGAAGCCGACTCCCTGACCAGCTTCCCGGCCCTCCTGAACGACCTTGAGTTTGATCTCTTCGCCGGGCAAGACCATCGGACGGAGGGCGTTGGTAAGACTGTTGAGATTGAGCACTCCAACGCCCTGCAACTCCGCAACGCGGTTGAGGTTGTAGTCGTTGGTCAGGACGCGGACTCCCCGCTCTTTGGCGAGATGGACGAGTTTCGCGTCGACTTCCCGTTCCTCGGGAACGAGGGTATCGAGAATTTCGATGCGGTCCGGCGCGTCCTGCCGCAGACGGTTGAGGGTGTCGAGACCACGCCGACCGCGGGTTCGTCGCAGGGGGTCGTCCGAGTCGGCGATGCGCTGCAGCTCGTCGAGGACGAAGCGCGGAACCAGCAGGCGGGTGTCGAGGAAACCGGTGCCGATCAAATCGGCGATGCGGCCGTCGATGACGATGTTCGTGTCGAGGAGCACGGCGGAGTCCGGGGGTGGCGCAACATTCACCGTGGCGACAGCGGCAGCCTTTGCCAGCCGGGGATTGACGAGGGGTGCGACGAGATCGCGCTTACGGAGAAGCGCAACCATCGTCGCCAGCGTGCAGGTTGCGACCGCGACGATGAACGGGATCAAGCGACCAAACGGGTTGGGCAGAAAGGACAGCGGGACGGCGAGGAGAGCTCCCACGAGGGCGCCGAACGTAAAGCCGGTGCCGATCGCGACCAAGTCGAGGGTGGAGGTTTCGGCGACGACCTTACGTAGGTTGCGGAAAATGGCCCAACTGACATGTGGACCGAGGACGTAACCGATGCCGCCGATGGCCAGGGCGATGAGAAAAAGGGCGGCTCTCGGATCGGCGTCATCGCCAAGGCTCGCCACTAAGTCCCCAGCGAGGAACCCGAGAGCGAGTCCGAGTACAAGTCCGATCAGGCGTAGCGTGAGCCGCAACGCGTTCATCTCTGCTGAAAGCGGCGCTGCCCATGGGCCAGCGTGGCTCTGTGATCGATTATCGATCGGGCGAACACTCGCCCGGTATGGGCGACAGCGCCGCCACGGTACGCGCCCGAGTTTAGCACGAGCAACTCAGGCCGAATGGGCCGGAGCGGCATCCTGGCCGTTTGCCGTCTGAGCGTTGGCAGCGGCCTCACGCAGTCGTGCGACGGACTCCATTGGCACGGGAGGACCACCCAGATTGCGTCCGTGCTTGAAGCCCTCGCCGTGATAATCGCTGCCACCGGTGGCGATCAGACCCCATCGGTTGGCCGTCGCGCGGAGCTCCTGCTGGATCGTCTCGTCATATTCGCCGTAGTAGACCTCAAGGCCGAGCAATCCGGCGGGCGCGAGACGGTGGAGGATTCCCTCGACGTTGCCTGTGGTCAGCGGGTGGGCAAGCACCGGGACGGCACCGTTGGCAAGGATCATCCTGACGGCGGCCTCGGGTTCGTTCCGACGTCGGGGAACGAACCCCGGTCTGCCGCTGGCGAGGTACCGGTCAAATGCCTCGCCTACCGAGGTGACGTAGCCCCGCTCGATCATCGCTCTCGCGACGTGTGGACGACCAATCGTGCCGGGCCCGGCCAGTTCGCGAACGCGGTCAAGATCGAGCGGTGTCCCGACCTCCTGGAGTTGACCCACCATGCGCTCGATCCGCTCGACGCGCTGTTGCTCGAGGATCGCGAGGCCGGTCACGAACTCGTCGTCATCGCGGTTGACGTAATAGCCGAGGATGTGGACCTCGTGTCGATCGACGTCGGTGTTGAGCTCGACGCCCGGCACGAACTCGATCCTGCTAAGGTGCGCCGCAGATTCTGCCTCGGCCAGGCCGGCTACCGTTTCGTGGTCAGTCAGGGCGAGGGCGCGCACTCCCCGCTCGCGCGCTTCCCGGATCAACTCGGTCGGCGTCAACAATCCGTCTGAGACATTGCTGTGGGTGTGGAGATCGACTAGGCCCATGGTGGTCACGAGACGACAGAGGGGGGACGGCAGAGGGCGGCAGCATCTTTCTGCCCTCTGCCGTCCCCCCTCTGCACGCTTCGTCAGCGGGGCTCGACGACGAGGCGGATGGCGGTGCGATCCTCGTTGTCGATCGTGACGTCGATGAAGGCAGGCAGACAGACCGCCTCGATCCCCGTCTCGCGCAGGTAGTCGCGAGCGATGGCGACGGCCTTGACGGCCTGGTTCGTTGCTCCAGCGCCAATCGCCTGGACCTCGGCGCGGCCGCTCTCGCGGACGACACCGGCGATGGCACCGGCAACGGCACTTGGTCGCGAGCGAGCAGAGACCTTCAGCACCTCGCCTGAGCGCGGCTCTTCCTGGCCTTCGACGACTCCATCCCCAACGGGCAAGTCGGCAACTTCGTCCACGACAGGTTGCTGGACAGCGACCGCGCCGTCGACGTGCGAGTTGAGTGGGGCGCGCTCGGGGGCCCAACTGGGAACGTGCGGTTGACGAGCCGGCTCCGCGATGGTGGACGCGACCTCCTGATCGTTTTCGGGCGATAGTGCGGACTCGTCTTCCACCTCCGCCTGGTACTCCTCGGCGTCGGGCGGAAAACGGGTACCGGTCGGGTCGATTTTGATGTCGCGGAGGTCGAGTTTGCTAAAGAACCGGTTCATGCCAGAGATCTCCCTTGTGAGCGACGTCAGCCCTTGCCGTCGCTCGTGCCGCGTCTTTCGTCCGTCGAAGACGGTGTCGCGTGTCCATCCGCCGCCCTTGTCGTGAACCAGGTCGTGCGCCGGGCGAACCGGCTCGCTTGTCAGACATCGGACGACAGACTGTCGTGTTGGCGTACAGGAAGGCCGCCGCTGTGAATCGACACGGTCGGGTCGTGTTCGCAGCAATCGCGGATTTTGACCACGGCTTCGGTCGGGTCGCGGCGGCCATCCCGCTCTATCAGTTTGGACAGTAGTTTACGACAACATTTGATCAGTCCGCCTGTAAGATGGTGACGTGGTGCCCACCATACTCTGAAACGACCGATGGCGTTGCCGATAGCCGACGGGTTGGATTGGCTGGACAGTCAAACGGCCCGGCTGCCGCAAGGCGTACCGTGCGGAAGCCGGGCCGTGTCATCGTCTGGGTGACGGGTCGTCGCGCGATCGACCCGATCGCATCAGCGCGCGTAGTCGACTGCCCGTGTCTCCCGGATCACGGTCACCTTGATCTGACCCGGGTACTCGAGACTCTCTTCGATCTTCTTGACCACGTCTCGCGCGAGCCGGCTCGCGGCAAGATCGTCGATCTGGTTGGGCGAGACGAGGATGCGGACCTCGCGCCCAGCCTGGATGGCGAACGACTTCTCGACGCCTTCGAATGAGTTGGCGACGCCTTCGAGCGCCTCCAAGCGTTTGACGTAGGTTTCAACCATCTCTCGGCGTGCGCCGGGTCGAGCGCCACTGATCGAGTCCGACGTCGCGACGATGAAGGCTTCGACCGTGGCCGGTTCCTCTTCGCCGTGGTGCGCCGCAATCGCGTGAACGATCTTGGCCGACCGCCCCAAGCGACGCGCGATGTCCGCGCCGATCAGAGCGTGTGGTCCTTCGACTTCGTGGTCGACCGCTTTCCCGATGTCGTGAAGGAGGCCAGCCGTCTTGCAGACGTTGACGTCCGCGCCGATCTCGGCCGCCAGCGCGGCGGCGATCATCGAGACTTCGAGCGAGTGGTGGAGCACGTTCTGGCCGTAGCTCGTCCGGAACTTAAGCCGTCCGAGCAGCTTGATCAGATCCGGGTGCAAACCGACCACGTTCGCCTCGTAGGCGACCTTCTCTCCCTCTTCTCGAATCGTCTGGTCGAGCTCTGTTTGGGTCTTGGCAACGACTTCTTCGATCCGGGCCGGGTGGATACGGCCATCCTGAAGGAGTTTCGCCAGGACACGTCGGGCCAACTCCCGCCGGAGCGGGTCGTAGGCTGAGACGGTGATGACTTCCGGTGTGTCGTCGACGATAAGATCGACTCCGGTCGCCTGCTCCAGGGCACGAATGTTGCGGCCTTCGCGACCGATGATCCGTCCCTTCATGTCGTCGCTGGGTAACGGCACGACCGAGACCGTCGACTCCGCGACGTAGTCGGTCGCGATGCGTTGGATGGTCGTCGCCAGGATCTTCCGAGACCGCCGCTCGGCTTCCTCGTGGACCTCTTGTTCGAGTTCGTGGAGCCGTCGCGCCGCCATCGCCCGCGCTTCGGCCTCGACCTCTGCCACGAGTTGGTCCTTGGCCTCGGCCGACGTGAGCCCGGCAATGCGCTCCAGTTCTTGGAGGTGCCTGTCGCGGGCGTTGTCAAGTTCTTGGTGTTGACGCGCTCGTTCCTGTTCCCAGGTCTCTCGTGCGCGCTCGGAGGCCTGCTCCTGCTTGCGGATCACGTTTTCCCGCTGCTCGAGCGTGGCCGACTTGCGGTCGATCGTCTCCTCTTTTTGTTCGATTCGGCGCTCGATCCGCTCGATCTCTTTACGTCGCTGTGTCAGTTCTCGATCCAGCTCACCGCGGAGCCGAATCGCTTCGTCTTTCGTCGCGATGGCAGCGTTGCGTCGTTCGGTCTCGGCCTCATCGCGGATGCGATCCGCGTCGACCTGCGCCTTCCGAACATGGGACTGCGCCCGCTTGTCCAGATAGATGTAGGTTGCAAGGACTGAGACGCAAGCGACGAGCAGCGCTTCCAGCACGAACGGAACGATTCCGTCCATGAATGCCGCTCCTCGTGTGCGTTCCCCAGGGGGGAATCAATGATTTGTTAAGGTAGCGCGGTCGGCACGACACGAACACCGGCAACCGCATCGCAGCCGGTGCTTTGTCAAGCCTCGCGCGTGTTCCCTCCCGTCCAGCATGATACGGGTCGTCCGAACAGAGCGTCAAGGAAACTCAGTTTCCTGATCGTGAAAGGTAGGGACGTTCGGCGCACCTCGGCGAGCCAGTGTCAGAGCATGATCTATACTTCACTGGTTGAAGGAGTTCCGGCGGAGAACAGGTCATGGTGCAGCGGCAAGAGTCGAAATCGGCGAGACGCGGCGGGGGTCCTGATCTCGGAACCTGGCAGGAGCTTCGGTTGGCGTTTCGGCTCTACCGCGACCCGCGTGTCTCCACCGCGCTGAAGTCGATCGTGCCGGTGCTGGCGGCGTTGTACGTGCTGTCGCCGATCGACCTCATCCCCGACTTTCTGATCGGTCTCGGGCAGGCGGATGACGTCGGCATGCTCGGTCTGGCCTTTTTTGCCGGTCTGAAGCTCATCCGGCGGTGGGCTCCGTCGCAGGTGGTTGCAGAGCACCTCGCTGACATGAGGCTGATTTTGGATGACGCACCCACCCAATCGCCGAGCTCCACAACGGCGGACACGGAAGATGTGATCGATGTCTCGTTCAGGATTAGAGATCGGTCGAATTGCCCGACGACTGCCGGTCGCGGTCGCGGTATGGCTTAAGGGGAAGAGCGTTGCGGGCGCAAACGGGACCTAAGCAAATCGACCGTGCGGGGGCGCGGCAGCGTCGGGCCGAGCGCGTGGCTCAGGCGAAGCTGAACCGGGCGCAGCTGCGGGCAATGGAAGTGCGGGCGGCGGAGACTCGTACTCCCGACGTAGAGCCTGTCGCGGTCTCGGAGTACGTCGATGTCGGAGGGGCAGCACCTGCAGATTCGCTACCCCGGCGGGCCGCGACTGCGGGGCGGCGCGTGATCGCGCGGCCGATGGTGCTCACCAAGGAACAGGAGTACCGCTTCATCCGGTCAGATTTGCGGCGCCTCGGCATCACCGCCGTTGCCCTCTTCGTCCTGATGATCGTGCTGCTCTTCATTGTGGAGTGATGACGTAGTTGCCTTCCGAACGCGCGCGAGCCGCCGTCGACATCGACGGCGGCTCGCATTCTTTTGGACGATTGATCTCGAGGCTCTGCCGCGAGCTAGATCGTCGGTTCTTCTTCCTCGACGACAACGGTATCTTCGATAAAGGTATCGGTCTCGGGCTCCGTCGCCTCTTCGTCGTCGCTCGGCTCCACGCCCGTCTCTTCCTCCTCGACGTCCTCGTCGTCGTCCATCAGAAGGAAATCGGACTCGTCGCGCTGGCGGAGCAGGTCACGCTCCCGTAGGTAAGCCCGGGTCGCGCTGATCTGACGGGGGAACGAAATCCTGCGGCCTTGTGCCTGGTCTCGAAAGACCTCGCGCAGGATCACGCGAAGACTGGCGACCGACAGTCCAAGGGCGAAGACCTCGTAGCGGTTGCCACCGTTCATCTGATCGATCAGTCTTTCGGCCGTCTTTGCCTCGACCTCGCCGACGCGCTGGCCGTTGGATCTGACGACGAGCAAGCGCCCGTCCTCGACCACCAACTGGAGTTGCTCGCCGGAGTAGATGTCGGCGAGCTCTTCCATCGGTGCCGGGTTGACGAGCTCGTCCACCCAGGTCTTGCCGACCTCTTCGATGAAGACCGTGGTGCGCGGGATCACGGTATCCCGTGGCTGCTCTTGCGACGTGTCCTCGGTTCCCCGCCGGTGTCGCACAAGCTCAAGTCGTTGCAGGTTGCGACGGGCGATCATGTTCGCCGGGTCGATCTTGAGCGCGTTCGAATAGGCTTCGTGCGCGGCACCGACGCGACGATATTCGAGCAGTGCCCGGCCGAGTCGGTTGTAGGCGTCGGCATCGCGGGGGGATCGCTCGATGATCTCCTGGTTCAGCTGGATCGCGGTCTCCCATTTCCCGTCGAGCGCGGCGCGACGGGCCTGCTCGACGAGCTGGCGACGGGTCTGGGGTCGGGTGTCGGTCACGGTGGTCTGCATCCTTCTCTATCAGGCGACTACGCAACGGGAGGCTAGCGCGGAGTGCCGACGGCCTCTCCGATCAGGTACCAGGGACTCGTCTCGGTAATGCGAACGTCGACCAGTTTGCCGAGCAGATCGCGTTCGTCGTCGATGTGAACGAGGGTGTTGCCGCGGGAGCGGCCGGTCCAACGGCCCTTGGCCGTGCGGTCGACGAGTACTTCCATGGTCTGGCCGAGTCGCCTCGCGTTCCGCTCGGTACAGGCGCGTTCCTGCAGTTGCTCGACCGCCAGATGGCGGCGGTGCTTCTCATCGTGCGGGATATCGTCCTCCCATCGAGCCGAGAGCGTGCCGGGGCGGGGGGAGTACATGGCGACGTGGACCTTGTCGCAGCCAACGTCTTCCAGGAGGTCGAGCGTGTTCTGAAACTGAGCCTCGGTCTCGCCGGGGAAGCCCACAATGATGTCGGTGGCGACCGTGACGTCCGGCATGCGCTCGCGGGTATAGGCAACCCGTTCGCGCCAAAGGTCGGAACTGTAGGTGCGTCGCATCCGGCGCAGGACCTCGTTGTCGCCCGCTTGGACCGGCAAGTTCATGTGCTCGCAAACGGTGCCGAGGTCCGCCATCGCATCGATGATCTCGCTCGACATGTACTTCGGGTGAGAGGTCAAGAAGCGGAGGCGATCAAGACCCGGAATGGCGTCGACAGCGCGGAGAAGATCGGCGAGTCCAGGCTTGTCGGGCAGGTCGTGACCGTAGGCATTGACGGTCTGTCCGAGCAGCGTGACCTCGCGGACGCCGCGTTCGACCAAACCGGTGACTTCGCGCAGGATCTCTTCCATCGGTCGGCTGCGTTCCCTACCGCGGCGGTAGGGAACGATGCAGTAGGAGCACACGAAGTTGCAGCCGTAGATGATCGGCACGTAGGCGGTGACGCGGGCGTCGGTCTCCTGATCCACGTAATAGTGCGGCAGCTGGGCCAGGTCGTCGTCGAGATCGGCGAGTTCCGGCACCACCCGCTGCAGCTTATCGAAGTCGGAGGGATCGAAGAAGAGGTCGACGTGCGGGAACCGGCTGCGGAGGGCGTCTTGCTGGTTGGTGACCATGCAGCCGGTCAAGACGACCGGCACCTCGGGACGATTCCGCTTGAGGCGGATGAGCGAATTGAGTTTGCCGGCAACCTTGTCCTCGGCAGCCTGCCGAACGACGCACGAGTTCAGGACGACGATGTCGGCCTCGTCCTCCGCGTCGGTGGGACGGTAGCCGACCTCCTGGAGCATCGCCGCAATCTTGGCGCTGTCGGCCTCATTCATCTGGCAGCCGATGGTCCACATGAAGAAGCGCTTGCCGTTCTCGGCGAGCGGTTCCGGAGTTGTCGCCGGTCTCAAGGGGATCGTCGGATAACGGGTCACGGAGGCCCTCGTTCAGCACTGGGTAGCGACGCATCGGATCGCGGGGAGGCAGCCGGACGAGCAGGCTCGAACGGCGGCTCGCAGCCGCAACGCCAAAGTATACACCCAACCGCGGTTCAGGTGCCGATTGTGACCGTGCGGTCAAGTTGCCGTCGCTGGCACCCGGTTTGGGCCGAACGATCGTCACCTGATCCTAAGCCCCATCCAGGGCAAACGAATGGGACCGGGCGTGACTCCGGGGGACAGAGCACGGACGAAACGCCCCACCTGTCTTGCCCTTGGGAGCCATGTCATAGGTCAATCGGATGTCCATGTCGCCGTCGGCGAGGACGCGAAATACATCCGGGTGACGGATAGACAAGGCCTGGGGTTGATTGCTATCATGGCGGGGCAGCGAGCGGGACTTACACGAGGGCCACGTCGCGCGATCAGGTTGTGACGTGGGGACCACAGCCGGTCGACGAATCGCTGTTCGGACTTTCCGGATCCAGACGCAATCGGTCCGCGGTACAGGGTTGGGCGAGGAGCCGGCGTTGAAGAAACGCGTGTGCGAAAATTGCCGCTTCTTTCAAGAGGCAGGCTTCGCAAAGAACGGTTGGTGCAACAACCCGCAGCGCAAGGAGACGAGCGACGTCAAACTCGTTGTGCGTCGGAATGAACTGGCCTGTCGCAACGGTTGGGCGCAGGATCTGTTCAGCGATCGAACCGACGAAGGCGAGCCGTCCGACATCGTCTTGCACGACACCATCGCGGTGCGACCGCTGCCGCCGGCGAGCGTGGAGGAGCTGACCTTCTTGGTGAACTCACAGCGCGACAAACCGTCGGCCACCGATCCGCCGCCGGCCCTTCTGGCGGTGGACGTCGTGGTCGGAGAGGCCCCATCGACGAAGCCCGCGACGGAGCGTGCCTCACTTCTGGCCCAGGACCCGCGCTCCGCGATTTTGAAGGCGCGCGAGCGATACCGAGCCCGGCAGGCCGCCGATCTCCGCCAGGGCGGCGCGCCCCGACTGTTCGACGATCGCGTGGTGGGCAGTGGCGAGGCGTCCGAGCCGATCGCTCCTATTTCGCCGATTCGACCGGAGGTAGCGCGACCACTCGCGTCGCCGCGACAACCCCGAGTCGGTGACGTTGCTCCTGTCCAGATCAGTGAATTGCCGCGGAACTTTCCAACGATTACATCCTTCCCCGAGGACGAGATCAAGTTCTCGTCCGTTCCAGAGCCGGTCGAGGGCATAGCTTTGCCGCGCCCGGTCCCGAAGGTTCACGTGAGTTCCAGGGCGACAACAGAACCTGCCGCTGACGACGCGCCAGTAGCATGGGATGATAAGTCGTCGCATGCGACAACATTTGACGACGCCGCGCGAGTTGAGCAACTCTCTATAGAGGAGCATCCTCTCAGAGATCGTCCTCAGCCGTCGCATGACGTCAAGGCGTGGCCCGAAGAACCCCTCGCCGCCGACCCGACTGAGGGAGTCCTGCCGGAACGTTCGGTCGGTGCTCCGCGTCCGGACCGCCGGCGTTTTGAGCTGGGCGGGCGCCGGAGAGCAAATCGTGGCATCGCCGTGGCGATGGAGGCGGTGCCGGTGCTGTCGGATCAAGACGTGTGGATCGACGATTCGGGGGTCCCTCCGATGATTGACGATCTCATTGCTGATGTCGATCCGACCATAACGATCTCGCCTGACGTACCGCGGATGTGTCGTACCTGTCGTGACTTCCGGCCCGCGGACAGCGGTGAGCGTGGTTGGTGTACCAACAAGTGGGCATTCAGTCACCGGCGGATGGTTGACGCCGACGAACTGCCGTGTGAGACATCGGTTGGCTGCTGGTGGCTCCCGCACGACGATGTCTGGCTGGAGACCGCAGACGTGAGCGCGCATGGCCAACCGACTCCACTCGTTGACCTCTGGCTTGCGCATAAGGATGGTTCGGCAACAGCCGATGCAGGTGATCAGAGGCGACGCCAGCGGTCTTAAGCTGGTAGCATTGGCGGACACCCACGTCGGGATGAACCGAGGAGGGACGGTTCGTTCCAGCAGGACGCAGACAGACCAAGCCGGATTGGCTCAATGCGATCCGGTTTGATTCGCGGGGATGAAGGCGGGCTCCGGTTCGCTTCGGGGGCGAGTGGCACGGGCTGATGGCAGTTTTTGGCGATACCTTGCGCCAAGCGCGCTCATACAAGGGTGTGACGATCCGGGAAGCCGAAGCGGCGACACGGATCAATCGTCACCACCTCGCGGCGCTCGAGGAAGAGAAGTTCGACGGGTTGCCGCCGCTGATTTATCAGCGAGGGATCGTCAAGAACTACTCGACATACCTCGAACTCGATCCCAATAAACTCCTGCAACTCTTTGAAGAAGCCCGAGGGGTTCAACCCGATGATCCCCCCCGCGTCTCGCCGCTTCAACCCCTCGAAATGCCCAACCACTTTGCGCCAAATTTCGCGATCATCGCGTTCATGGTCTTCGTCAGCGCGATCGTCTTCGCCTGGATGTACAGTGCCTATTTTGCGCCGTCCGGGGCCACATCGACACCGGCCGAGCTGATCGCCACGGTTACCCCGGTCGACGCGGACGTGTTGGTGATTCCCAGTCCGACGTCGGCGCCGCCGACCGCAACGGCGACCACTCCACCAAGCCCCACCGCAACCACGAAGCCTGAACCGACCCCGACCGAGGAACCCACCGTCGAGGCCGCTTCAGAAACTGATACGACGGCAGCATCGACGATCGAAGAGGACGTGATCGACGAGCCGACGGTCGAACCCACAACTCTGCCAGAGGGCGTCGCCTCGATCAAGATCACGGCGCTGTCTGACCTCACGATTGAGGTCGTCGCCGATGGCGTCTCGGTCTACAGCGGAGATCTCGCCGCCGGCGAAACGACTGACTGGTACTCCGGTAGCGGATTCATCGTCTTTACGAGCAGCGGTGTGAACACGCAGTTCACCAACGACCGCGGTGAGGAGTTTCTCATGGGCTACGAAGAGGGCGAGGCGAGGTACGATTTGAAGGCTGGCTAGTCGTTCTCCGGAACCGTACAGTCCCGCTACCGAGACGTGAGTCGCGGTCCCCTGAGTCGAAAAGTGACGGAATGACACGCGGCCAAGTCGCCCTCGACTTGGCCGCTTCATTGTTGCGCGGCTGTTGTGGGCGGCCACTGCGAGCGCACTATTGTGGCGGGACGATCAGTCGAACGGCGCCAGGGAGCATGTAGAAGTCCGCGGGCGTCATCCCGGCCACGTCCCCGTCGAGTTGGAACGGGATCGGTGGATCGGCGACAAGGGAGACATTCCTCCCCCGCAGGCGGACCACATACGGAGAACGATCCAGACGGCGTGCCGCGAACCGCAGAAGTGTGCTGCCGACCTGGAGCGGTCCGGCTGAGGTGAAGGCGATCACGTCAAGCAGACCGTCGTTGCGGCGCAGATCCGGATAGACCGGCAACGAGGGGCGGATGATCGCCGCGCCGTTGGCGACCAAGACGAGTGGCGAGCGGCACTGGAAGGAGGATCCGTCCACGGTGATGCGAAAGCGAACCGGAGGTGCGAGCAGGTTGCGGAGAGCCGCCGGTACGTAGGCAGGCCAGCCCATCCGCCGCTTGAGCGCCGGGTTGGTGGCCGCAAACAATCTGCTGTCCAATCCTGCGCCGGCCATGTGGAGAAACCGTCGCTCGCCGGAGACGCCCACGTCGAGCCGGGCGAGGCGGTGCTCCCCGAAGATCAACGCGGCGGCGGCATCGGGTCGAAGGGGGATGCGGTTTTCCCGCGCGACGATGTTGGTCGAACCGGCCGGGATGATACCGACAGGAATGTCCATATCTCCGAGCGCGGTCACCACATCCGCCACCGTCCCGTCGCCGCCGACCGCGATGATGATGGCAGCCTGGTGGACGCCTGATTCGATCAATTCGGCGACAGGTTGATCGCGGATCGTGTACCGGACGTCGAGCACAGCCCCGGGCGGGGCATGCTGTTGGACGACGTCAACAACCCGATCGGCACGCTTGCGCGTCGCGGGGTTGACGACGACGAGAACGCGCGTTCCCGACCAGTCCGAAGATGCCACCATACGCCGGGAACCTCTGCCTACCGAACCAGCTCCGCAGCTGGACAGTCCCGGTCGGTCATGGTGTGGTCACCGCGCGCTGGAGCTTGCATCCTCGGGGCCGAACATCTTGTCGACGATCCTGTTCGCGAGCCAGGTCGCGACCGCAGTCAGGACGAGCGCGAGAATGCCGCGGAACGTATTTCGCAACATGCCTGGAATGATCCTTTCTGCAAGCGGCCGGTCCGTCCCGGCTCCTAGAGGCTCGTATCGCAAGAACGGTGCGCGGTCGGAGTCCGATCCCTGTTTGGGGCATTGTAGGCGCAGATGCGCTCATCCTCGCCTTCGCGCCCATCACATCGGTTCGGGCGAGCGCAATGGACGAGCGACGATGCCGATTGGTACCAGCACGATCACGGCCAGCAGTGTCGCGTCTGCCAATGAGAGATGTCCGACCAACTTGAGGTCCGAGCCCGGCAGGATGGTGATCGGACGCGCCAACATGTCGGTGGGTCGCAAGATCGCCGAGCCAATCCAGAGCCGGTCGTCGACCCGGAGGCTCAACAAAAGGCAGCGCAGCAAGATCGCGGCACCGAGAACAGCGTAAGCATTGAGCGCCAACTCGAGGGCGAGTTGCGACTTGAGTTCCTGGGCCGCGCCGCGGCGAGGTGACCGGGGCGGCTCAATCGGTTTCGGCACGATGTGATTCCCCGAGGATCGACGCCAGCCGGGAGACGATGATGGCCGCTAATTTCTCCTTAGGCAGCGTCGGCAACGTCTCGGTTCGCCCGTCCGGCGTCAGGAGCACGGCCGTGCTCGACCGGCTGCCGATCGTCGCGGTTGCATCGTTCGCAACGATCATCGCCAAGCCTTTGGCGGCGATCTTCTTCCGTGCGTTGTCGATCAGGTCGTCGGTTTCGGCGGCGAATCCGATTTTGACCAGTCCCGGATTGTCGATTGAGGCGACGATGTCGGGATTGCGGATCAGGTCGATGCCAGGAGCGTCCTCGCGCTCAGACTTCTTGATCTTCGACGTTGCCGTTAGCCCGGGCCGGAAGTCCGCGACAGCGGCGGCCATGATTAGCGCATCGGCATCGCAGGTACGGCACCGGATCGCCTCGAACATCTCCATCGCGGTTGTGACAGTCGTGAGTTCGGCACCATACGGAGCTGCCAGGTGCGTTTGCCCGGAAACCAGACTGACGCGAGCACCGGCGTCAATGGCGGCCTGAGCGAGCGCATACCCCATCAGCCCACTCGATCGGTTACCGATGAACCGCACCGGATCGAGCGGCTCCTGCGTGCCGCCCGCGGAGACGACGACTCGCCGTCCGGCGAGGGGACCGGAACGGCCGAGCGTCAGCCGAATCGCTCCGAGAATCGCCTCGGTCGAGGCCAGACGTCCGTCGCCCTCTTCCCCAGAAGCGAGGCGGCCCCGCTCCGGGCCGACCTGGACGGCACCGCGCGCGCGGAGTGTGGCCAGGTTGGCCTGCGTCGCGGGGTGGTGGTACATCAAATGTTCCATCGCCGGGACGACGATGAGCGGTGCCGTCGTCGAGAGGACGGCGGCGCCGAGCATGTCGTCGGCGAAGCCGTGGGCGAGGCGCGCGATCGTGTGTGCGGTGGCGGGTGAGACGACGACGGCGTCGGCGTCATGACCGAGCGTGATGTGACCGTAGGACGTCTCCGTCCACGGCTCGAACACGTCGCCGCGGACGGGCCGCTTGGTCAGCGCTTCGAAGGTGGCCGCCCCGATGAAACGGCGAGCGGTCTCGCTGAGCACGACGTCCACGACTGCCCCGGCTTGGACGAGCTTGCTCGCCAGATCGGCCGACTTGTAGGCGGCGATGCCACCGGTGACGGCGAGGAGAAGGCGCGCCCCTTCCAGTACGGTCATCGCACGGTCTCCAGGACGCGCCAGGGGAGGAGATTCATTGTCCGGTTGACGGTCGTTTGAAGATCGATCATCGGCTCCAGTGGTTGGTGAGCAGGCCTCGCCGGTGCGTGCCGACGCGCCGCAGTCTATCCTTTGTGCGTAGACCCGGCAATGCCGAGACGACCAACTGGAGAGACGAGGTGAGATGGGTCATTTCGGTTGGAATTGGTGGACTGTTGGGTTTCGGGGCAACGTTGCTCGCGGTCGGTGCGGCCGTGCTGCTGGTCGCCGGTATCGGCGGCGGAGTGCTGGTGCGAGAACGACCGGGAACGGCTCGCGTCCTTAACTACGATCCGAGCGACATCGTTCTTCGAGCAGCAGCGACGGGCGGGGCGGCCTTGCTCGTGTTCGCGATATTCATGACGATGTACGTGCGCCTGCGCAGGGCAGAGAATCGGCGAACCCGCATACGGCAACGTCGAGCCAACCCGGAGTGAAGGTGTAACACGGCGCGCCCAGAGACGCCTCTGCGTCACAACGCGCCCGTGGCAATCGTTCGCGTAGACCGGAAGCTCTTAGAGTGCGAGGCTGCTGATGATCGCCAGGATGACGAAGAGCACGCCGACACCGATGGTGAACTGAAAGAGTGTCTTCTCGACGCCGCGGCGGGTGCGATAGATCGAACCCGTGTCACCACCGAAGGCGCCGCTGAACGACGAACCCTTCGTCTGAAGCAGAATGACGAGGATGAGGACGATCGAGACGATCACCATCACCAGACGGATCGCGGTGTCCACGGAGTTGTCTTTCCTTCCGGCTGCCAGCCACGAACGAATGCTTCGCGACCGGGAAGCCTAGCACCGGCGGCAGCTGGGAATCAAACCGCCGCCGCGGCGATCGCCAAAAACGACTCGGCCTTCAGGCTTGCGCCGCCGACGAGCGCACCGTCGACATTGGCTCCGGCAAGGATGGACGCCGCGTTGGCCGGGGTAACACTCCCGCCGTAGAGGATGCGGACGCTCTCAGCAGTGGCGTCGCCCGCAATCCGCACGAGGACGGAGCGAATCTCAGCGGCCATCTCCTCTGCGTCCGACGGTTCGGCCGCCACGCCGGTTCCGATCGCCCAGATCGGTTCGTAGGCGATGGCGCAACGTTGGATCTCCTCCTCGCTTTGCTGCGACAGCGCGTGCTCCAGCTGCGCACTCACGAACTTTTTCGCGTCGCCGGCTTGACGCGTTCCCAGGTCCTCGCCAACGCACAGAATCGGCTCGAGCCCGGCGGTGAGGGCGGCTGTCAGTTTCCGTGCGACGAGATCGTCGCTTTCACCAAAGATGCGGCGCCGCTCCGAGTGACCGACGATGACGTAGCGACCGATCTCGGCCAGCATGGTCGGCGATACCGCGCCGGTGAAAGCGCCGCTCGGTTCGGTCCAGCAGTCTTGGGCGCCGAGCGAGACCAGACTGCCGGCGAGACAGTCCGCGACCGGTACCAGCCAGGGGAAGGGGGGACAGACGGCAAGGGCGACCCCAGAAACCGGCGCGGCGGCGATCGCGACGGCGAGGCGAACGGCCCCATCGCGGCTGGTGTGCATCTTCCAGTTACCGACGATGAACGGAGTTCTCGGCATGACTCAACGCTCCGCCGACGCTTCGAGCGCGGCAACACCCGGCAGCGTCCGACCCTCGACGAATTCGAGGGAAGCTCCTCCGCCGGTTGAAATGTGGGAGATTTCGCCGGCCACTCCGGCCTCCTCGACCGCCGCGACGGAATCGCCGCCGCCGACAACGCTGAACGCGTCCGATTTGGCGACGGCCCTGGCGATCGCGATCGTCCCCTCCGCAAACGCAGGACGTTCAAAAACGCCCATGGGGCCATTCCAAAAGACTGTCTTTGCCGTTGCAATGCATTCGCCATACCGACTGGCCGTCTCGGCACCGATGTCGTAGATGGCAACAACGTCGGACACCGATTGAATCGGGATGGAATTTCCGGCTTCGTCGAGCGACGCGGCGACGACAACATCCGACGGCAGAAGGACCTCAACGCCGCGGTCCCGAGCGTCATCCAAAACAGCTCTGGCTTGGCCGACCATGTCGGGTTCTGCCAGCGACTTGCCGATCGGTTTGCCCAGGGCCAAGAGAAACGTGTTGGCCATGCCGCCGCCGACCAGGATGGAGTCGACGCGGGAGGCCAGGTTCCCGATAACGGCGAGTTTGTCCGATACCTTGGCGCCGCCGAGGATAGCGACATACGGCCGAGCGGGCTCGTCCACCAGACGTCGGAGTGCGTCGAGCTCGCGCTGCATAAGGTCGCCGGCGTAGGCAGGGAGGAACTCGGTGACGCCGACGGTGGAGGCGTGTGCTCGGTGGGCGGCTCCGAACGCATCATTGACATAAAGATCGGCCAGCGCGGCTAGCCGGCGCGCCAGGTCGGGGTCGTTCTTTTCCTCGCCCGGTTCGAACCGCACGTTTTCGAGGAGCAACACCTCGCCAGGACGGAGCGCCGCTGCAGCCGCCTGTGCCTGAGGACCGGCGACGTCGCCGACGATCCTCACGGGGCGGTGCATCAATTCGCCGAGGTATGCCGCGACCGGCGCCAGACTGAACTCGGGCGTCGGTTTGCCCTTCGGTCGACCTAAGTGGCTGACCAGGATGACCGAAGCGCCCTGCGCGAGGAGATCCTCGATCGTCGGGAGGGCGGCGCGGATTCGCGTGTCGTCGCCGACGCGACCGTCCTTCATCGGGACGTTGAAATCGACGCGGACGAGGACTCGCTTGCCCGAGACCTCGGCGTCGCGGACGGAACGGTAGGTCATAGGAGCGCCCTCCGGCGTCGTAAAAGGAGGATGCGGCGGTACGACGCCTTCGCTACGCGGTGCCGGGAATACCGGCCTCGCAGACGAGGGCGATCAGATCGGCGACCCGGCAGGAGTAGCCCCACTCGTTGTCGTACCAGGCGATCACCTTCACCATGTTCCCGCCGATGACCATCGTCGACAGCGCATCGACGATCGCCGAGCGTGGGTCCTGGCGCAGATCGGAGGAGACGAGGGGCTCTTCGCTGTAGCCGAGGATTCCCTGGAGCGCGTCCGAGTCCGCGGCGGTCTTGAACGCCCGATTGATCTCTTCGACGGTCGCCGGCTTCTCGGTCTCGGCGACGAAGTCGACGATCGAGACGGTCGGCGTCGGCACGCGGAGTGAGAAGCCGTCGAACTTCCCCTTCAACTCCGGGATGACGAGGGAGAGGGCACGCGCGGCGCCCGTCGTCGTCGGGATGATGTTGATGGCCGCTGACCGAGCGCGGCGCAAGTCGCTATGAGGACCGTCGAGGATCACCTGGTCGTTCGTGTACGAATGGACGGTGGTCATCAGGCCGCGGCGAATGCCGAAGTTGTCGAGGACGACTTTGGCGACCGGTGCCAGGCAGTTCGTGGTGCAGGACGCGTTCGAGATGATCGTGTGGGCGTCCGGATTGTAGACCTGCTCGTTGACGCCGAGCACGATGGTGACATCCTCGCCCTTGGCCGGGGCGGAGATGATCACCTTCTTGGCTCCGGCGTCGAGATGCGCCTTCGCCTTGTCGGCCTCGGTGAACCGTCCGGTCGACTCGACGACAATGTCGATTCCCTCATCGCCCCAGGGGATCTTTGACGGCTCACGCTGCGCGAAGACCTTGACGGTCTTGTCGTCGATCCGAATACCGCCGTCGTCGGCGGCGATGTCGGCGTCGTAGCGGCCGTAGGTCGAGTCGTACTTGAGGAGGTGGGCGAGAGATCGAGCATCGGTCAAGTCATTGACGGCGACGATCTCGAATAGGTCGCTGAACCCCCCCTGGTTGACGGCCTTGAGGACCTGGCGACCGATGCGGCCGAAGCCGTTGATTCCGACTCGAACGGGCATGGAACTCCTCCGTACACTGCTGACAGCACTGCCGTAACTCGACTCTACCAGTTGCGCGCGCCTGCTCCCACCAACTCGCCGATCGGTGGCGCCAGCACGCCATGCTCTTTAGGCATCCGGGCGATCTCAACCAGAACCGTGGCCAGTTTCTCAGGGTCGTGGCGCAGTGGGTTCTGGTCGTTCACGACGTCGCGAGCAATGATGGTGATCTCGCGTTCGAGTTTGCCGAGACCGTCATTCAGCACCGCGTCGACGTGTAGATCGGGCTTGATCGCACCGAGCGAGGCGCGGTTGTTGTTGACGATGGCGTAGCTGAGGACGCCTGGCCCGAGGCAGTCGATAATCGTCCGGATATGGTCCCTGGCGGTAAAGTGGTCAGTCTCGCCCGGTTGGGTGGCAACATTACAGACGTAGACCACCACCCCTCGCGACCAGCGAATCGCCTCAATCACGCCCTCGACCAAGAGATTCGGCAGCACACTGGTATAGAGACTGCCGGGCCCGAGGACGACCAGGTCGGCGTTGACGATCGCACCGAGTGCCGGCTCGTAGCCAGCGGGATGGTCGGGAGTGAGGAAGACCCGCTTGATCGGCGGCTTGTCGTGGCCGATCGTCGATTCGCCGCAGACGGTTGAGCCGTCCACCAGGTCGGCGCAGAGGGTCACGTTCTCGATGGTCGAGGGGAGGACACGGCCGCGGATAGCCAAAACTCGGGCCGATTCGATGACCGCCTGCTCGAAGCTGCCGGTGACCTGAGTCAGCGCCGTGATGAAGAGGTTGCCGAACGAGTGGCCGGTGAGCTCCGAGCCTTCCTTGTCGAACCGGTATTGGAAGAGCTTGCTGACAAGCGATTCCGCGTCCGCGAGGGCCGTGATGCAGTTGCGGATATCGCCTGGAGCGGGAATGTCGAACTCTTTGCGGATCCGCCCGGTGCTGCCGCCGTCGTCCGCGACGGTGACGATGGCGGTAATGCCGATCGGATGCAGCTTGAGTCCGCGCAGGAGTGTGGAAAGCCCAGTACCGCCGCCGACGGTGACGACGTTCAATTCAGGTCGATTCGGCCCGAATCGATGCTCGGCGACGATCTCCGCCAGGCGCTGACTGCCAGAGGTCAGGGCCATGAGCGGGCTGATGACGGAATGGCTGAGCCGCCAGAAGGAGTACGCGAGGAGACCCGAACCGGTGACGATCAGGAGTGCCTCTCGATAGGGGTGGGGGATGAACTGCAGTGTCACCGCCTGGACGACGTTGGACGTCGACTGCGGGAACGACACGTTGCGATAGATCCAGGCCAGTCCCATCGCCAGACCAAGGCTGACGACGGTCACGCTGAGCATAAAGAGCAGCGCCCAGCGCTTGATGAGCATCCCCGGCCGCAACCAGGTTCGCCAGCTCCGCAAATCCATTGTCTCTCCGCTCCGCTGGTACCCGCGGTCGGGAATGACGACGGGCAGCCGGGTGAGTATAGCACCGGGTCACACCGCAGCCTCATAAACGAGCGGGCCTCTGCGGAGGTGTCGCACCGATTAAGAGCAAAGGACGGGCCAGCTTTTGGTACCCCGTCGTCGACGCTTCGCGGGCGTGAGCGAGCGCCTCGCCCGCGTGCGAAAAGTTGTTGAGGTATCGGGCATCTGGTATTATTCGTGCAGCGGAACCAATGCTCTGGCGAACGTGGGTCCCCAACCCACGTTCTTTGTTGTTCGGAGCCGCGCAGCGGCGGCGGTTCGAATCCGATTGGGAACCGCCGGATACGCGAGGAACACCAATCACGTCACAAGGAGGTACGCGGGATGAAGAGTGACTTCTACACCGCGATTGCCCAGATTGCAGCCGAGCGAGGCATCCCCCGTGAGGCGGTGCTGTCGTCGGTCGAGCATGCGTTGAAGACCGTCTATAAGAAAATGGCGAATACCGAAGAAGAGGTCGATGTCAACATCGATCCGAATTCGGGGTCGATGCACGTCTACATCCTCAAGAACGTTGTCGAGGAGATCCAGGACCCGCTGAACGACGTGCTCCCTGCCGAGGCGCGGAAGTTCACGCCGAATGCGCAGGTGGGCGACCAGATCCGGATCGAACGGACGCCCGACAACTTCGGTAGGATCGCCGCGCAGACGGCCAAGCAGGTTGTGCTCCAGAAGATTCGCGACTACGAGCGGGACAGCGTCTACGAGGAGTTTGCCGATCGCCAGGGCGAAGTGATGAACGGCATCGTTCAGCGAGCTGACTCCCGGGCGGTGATCGTCGAGTTGGGCAAGGCCGAAGCGGTCATGCCCGTTCGCGAGCAGGTGCCGACCGAGCGCTATCGCCCGGGTCAGCGCGTCAAGGTTCTGCTGGTCGAAGTCAACCGCGATCAGCGCGGACCGCAGCTGATCGTCTCTCGATCCCATCCCAACATGATCCGCCGGCTCTTTGAAATGGAAGTGCCGGAGATCTACAGCGGCGCGGTCGAGATCATGGAGGTCGCGCGCGAACCGGGTCTTCGCTCGAAGGTTGCGGTCGCGGCGCGGCAGGAGAAGGTCGATCCGGTCGGCTCCTGCGTCGGCATCCGCGGCGTCCGCATCCAGAACATCGTCAACGAGCTCTACGGCGAGAAGATCGACGTCATCGAATGGTCCTCGGACACGGCGACGTTCATCTCCAACGCGCTCAGCCCGGCGAAGCCGACCAGCGTTCAGCTGAACGAGCCGGAGAAGGTGGCAACGGTCATCGTCCCATCCGAGCAGATGTCGCTCGCGATCGGCAAGGAAGGCCAGAACGCGCGACTCGCGTTCAAGCTGACCGGATGGAGGATCGACATCAAGGATCCCGAATCGCTGCGCGATCAGGATCTCGACTTCCTTCGGCAGGCGCGGGAGGCGCTCGCGAGCGGCCCCGACGACTTTGCCTGGCAGGGCCGCCAGCCGCGACTGGTTCGCGCCGACGGCACGATCAGCGTCCGCGAGCGGATCTTCGGGCCGCTCGCGCCCGAGTTGGTCGGCATGAGCGTCGATGTCGATGTCCGGGGTGACGCCCTCGAGGTCTACTACAATCGTGACTTGCGGGCCCGCTACGACTTCGAGACGGGGAGCGAACTGCCGCTCGACGAGATCGCAGAGGCGCCGGCGAAGGACCTCTCCGCCGCCGCCTCGAGTAGCGATTAGCGAAGCGTGACGACGATGGCGACGGCCGGCGCGAGCGCGAAGCCACGCGGGAAGAAGGGGCCGCGACCAAAGCACATCCCGCAGCGGATGTGCATCTCCTGCCGTGAGCGGTCCGCTAAGCGGACCCTGATTCGGATCGTTCGCACGCCGGAAAGCGCGGTCGAGATCGATCTCACCGGCAAGCGGAATGGGCGAGGAGCCTATCTCTGTGACGATCCAGCATGCTGGGAGCGGGCGCTGCGGTCTGACGCTCTCGCCAATGCCCTGAAAACGACGATCGACCCAACAGCGGTCGCGATGCTGCGCAGCCACGCGGCGACACTGACACCGGTCGCGGATGCCGACGGCGGCGGCGCGCAGCAGGAAGGAACCAACGAGTGACAGATCGATTTGAATCCGCCTCGGATGAGGCAAGACGACGGCCCGGCGGAGGACGCCGGGGAGGCAGACGCGGCAAGGGGCCGAAGGGTGGACGCGCGGGTGGTGCTCGCACGGTCGCCCTCCGCCGAAACGTTCCGGTCGTGCGGGAGCCGGTGACGCTGCCGCCCGTTCTGACGGTGGCGGAGTTGGCCTCCAAGCTCGAAACCACCGGCATCGAGATCATCAAAGAGCTGATGAAGCTCGGCATCATGGCCAACATCAATCAGCAGATCGACTACGACACGGCGGCGAAGGTTGCGACGGCGTTGAGTTGGGAGACGAACCAGCACGTTCCCGAGGCGCTGCAGCGTGCGAACGGCGACTTCGAGAGCCGCCGCGCCGAAGCGGACACGGATCCCAATTCAACTGGGCGGCCACCTGTCGTCACGATCATGGGTCACGTCGACCACGGCAAGACCAAGCTGCTCGATGCCATCCGCTCGGCGAACGTCGCCGAAGGTGAAGCGGGTGGAATCACGCAGCACATTGGTGCCTATCAGGTCGAGACCACGGGACGCAAGCTAACGTTTCTCGATACCCCGGGTCACGAGGCGTTCACGTCGATGCGGGCCCGCGGTGCGCAGGCGACTGACATCGCGGTCCTGGTGGTGGCGGCGGACGACGGTGTCATGCCGACGACAAGGGAGGCAATTGCCCACATCAAGTCGGCGAACGTGCCGCTGGTTGTGGCAATCAACAAGGTAGACCTTCCGGCAGCGAATCCGGACCGTGTCAAGCAGCAGCTCAGCGAACTGAACGTGATGCCGGAGGAGTGGGGCGGTGACGTCCCGATGGTGGAGGTCTCGGCGCGGGAGAAACTCGGGCTCGACGATCTCCTCGAAGTGCTCCTCCTCGTTGCCGACGTCCACGAACTCAAGGCGAATCCGCACAAACTGGCCAGCGGCGTGGTCATCGAGGCCAAGATCGACCGCAACCGTGGTCCGGTTGCGACCGTGCTGATCCAGAGCGGAACGCTCAACCTTCGCGACGTTGTCGTCGCCGGCGCGTCCTGGGGTCGGATCAAGGCGATGTTCGACGACCGCGGTAAGCGCGTGCGGCGGGCGGAGCCGAGCACCCCGGTCGAGATCCTCGGTCTGCTCGATGTTCCACAGGCCGGCGATTCCGTCCAAGCGTTCGAGGACGAGCGAGAGGCGCGGCAGCTCGCCGAGCAGCGGCAGGCGCAGCGACGATTCGAGACGATGGTTGCCGAACGGCCGGTCCGACTGACGGATGTGTCGGGGCAGGTCCAGGCCGGCAGTAACGCGGAACTGCGCGTCATCTTGAAGGCGGATGTGCAGGGGTCGCTCGAGGCGATCCAGGCCGCATTGCTCAAGCTCAACGAGGGCAGCGATGCGGTCCAGCTGAGTATCCCGTACGCGGGAACCGGAGCAGTCTCGGAGTCGGACGTCAGTCTGGCGACGGCGACGCGGAGCATCATCATCGGTTTCAACGTCCGACCGGACGTCGCCGCCAAGCGCGCCGCCGACACGGCGGGGATCGATATCCGGTTCTACAACATCATCTACAACCTCCTGGACGAGGTGAAGGCGGCAATGCAGGGTATGCTTGCGCCGGTCTTCCAGGACGTCACGGACGGCTACGCCGAAGTCCGGGAGACGTTCCGCCTGCCGAGCGGCGATTCGGTGGCCGGTCTTTACGTCCTGGACGGCAAGATCATCCGCAATTCGCGGGCGCGTGTCCTGCGTAGCGGCACCGTGATGCACGAGGGTTCGATCCGATCCCTCAAGCGCTTCAAGGACGACGTGCGCGAGGTCGCGGCCGGTTACGAATGCGGCCTTGGTCTGGACAATTTCAACGACCTCCAGGTGAAGGACCAGATCGAGTTCTTCCACCGCGAGGAAGTCGCGCGGACGTAGACGACGGGCGACAGACGACAGATGACAGCAACTACTCCTGTCGTCTGTCGTCCGTCCACTGTCGCCTCGTGGAGAGATGCCGTGAGTCGACGCACAAGACAGGTCGGCGACCTTCTGCGCGAGGAGTTGACCGACATCATCCGTACCCAGGTGAAAGACCCTCGGATCGGATTCTTCAGTATCACGCATGTGGAAGTGCCGGCCGATCTTCGGTCGGCGCGCGTCTTTGTGAGCGTGCTCGGACCGGATGAAGAGCGGATCGCTACGCTGGCCGCGCTCCGGTCTGCCGCCGGTTTCATTCGGCATCATCTCAAGCCCAGATTGCACATGCGCCAGATCCCCGACCTGGAATTTCGCGACGACCGCTCGATGGAACACGCCGAGCAGATCGCGCGCACGTTGCGATCGCTCGGCGATCAGCCGCCTCGTGCGGCAGCGACCGGGCCCGCGGAGGAACCGTCGCGATGACGGCCGGTTGGACCATCGATTCGGGGGCTGCCCAGGAGGTGCTGAAGCAACTCCGGACGGCGACACGGGTCTTGATGCCGACGCACCAAAACGTCGACGCCGACGGCCTTGGGTCGCCACTAGCGCTCGTCCATGCGCTTGACACGTTCGGGGTTGAGGCAACGGTCCTGATCAGTGACGGTCAACTGCCGCAGAATCTGAAATTCCTACCGGGCATCGAGCGGGTCCGCGTCTATGGAGTCGATGAGGTGCCGGCTTACGACCTGCTGTGTCTTGTCGACTGCTCCGATCGGCGAAGATTGGGTGCGTTCTACGACGACGATCCCTCCCGTGTCGACGGCTCCACTCCGATCGTCAACATCGATCACCACGTGACGAACGACCGCTTCGGCGTCTGCAACATCGTCGAACCGGAAGCGGCGTCCACAGCCGAGATTGGCGCCGACCTCGTGCGATTGTGGGGAGTGCCGATGACCACCCCGATCGCTCAGTGTCTCCTGACGGGAATCTACGGCGATACGCTCGGGCTCCGGACCGAAGCTACCACTTCCCGGACCATGCGGACGGCAGCGGATCTCGTGGACGCTGGGGCCAACCCAGCGGCGATCACCGACGCGCTGTTCCGGGTGAAACCGAAATCGACGGTCTGCCTCTGGGAGCGGGCGCTGCGCAATACGAGTTGGACCGGTCCGTTGATCTGGACGGAGGTGACGCCAGAGGCGCTCGCCGAGTGCGGGGCGAAGCCATCCGAAGCGGAGGGCCTCGTGAACTTCCTCGCCGGCACGGAGGGCTCCCGGGCGGCGGCCATCCTCTACGCCACGAATGGCGGCTGGCGCGTGAGCCTGCGCAGTCTCCCGTCCGACGTCGATGTTGCCGCCATCGCCTCTGAGTTTGGCGGCGGGGGGCATCCGCGCGCCGCCGGTTGCACCGTGACCGGTGGCGAGGCCGAGAAGCAGGAATTCCTCGAGCGCGTCGCGGAGCTGTCGAAGTTGTCGTGGGGCTCGCGAACGCGCGAATGACCGGCAAGGTGTCTCGATCGGGACGATTCCACGGCATTCTGGTGGTCGACAAGCCCGCCGGTTGGACCAGCCACGACGTCGTTGCACGATCGCGGCGGCTCCTCGGTGAGCGACACATCGGTCACGCCGGGACGCTCGATCCCGCTGCGACCGGCGTCCTGCCGCTGGCGGTCGGCGACGCGACGAAGGTCCTCGAATACCTCAGCGACGCGTCCAAGACCTACCTCGCCGAAATCACGTTCGGCGTCGAAACTGACAGCCACGATGCCGATGGCCGGGTCACCAGGGTCGCATCGGTCGACGGCCTGGGGTCTGCGGAGATCGAGGTTGCACTGGTCCCGTTCGCGGGGGAGATCGAACAGGTCCCGCCGATGCACTCGGCGCTGAAAGTCGGGGGACGACGCCTCTACGAGCTTGCGCGCGCGGGTGTAGAGGTTGAACGCTTGCCCCGGCAGATCACGATCGACGAATTGCGCGTGATCGACTGGCAACCGCCGGTTGCGACGGTCTTGGTCGATTGCTCGAAGGGCACGTATGTGCGGGCGATTGCGCGGGATCTGGGCCAGGCGATCGGCACCGGCGCCCATTTGTCGAACCTCGTTCGGCTCCGTACCGGTCCGTTTACCCTGGACGAGGCGTGGACCCTGGAAGAGCTGGCAGAGGTCGACTTCGAGGCAGAGTGGGCCAGTGTAGCCGTCCACCC
>JAXDKI010000089.1:0-12075 GCA_034667245.1 Thermomicrobiales bacterium
TTGGATCGCCCGTTGGACATCTAGGGGGTCAGGTCGGGATTCGATGGTGATCGCGTCGGTGTCGTAGCCCGCCTCGTGAAAGGACCAGATGGCAGCGGTGGGGATGCGCGTGCCCGCGACAATCCACTGATTGCTCATCACGTGTCGGCTCTTGGCCAGCCGCCCGACGGACTCCGTGGGTCGCCGGTTGAAGGTCGCGGACTCGTGGGCGACCTCGGTCGCGACGGGCTTGAGGAAGATTTCGTCGATTACGAGTTGGCTCGGGTCTACGCCGGCCATCGCCTGCCCGGAAGCGGGGCCTTGAACACCACGAGGCCGTTGACTACCCAGAATCGCATGCTGGTCCACGGCATCTTCACATACAGTCGTCGTCGTGGCCGCGCCGGCCGTCGTCGCGGTCCCCGTCGTCGTCCCCCGTATCGTCCTTGGCTGCAGCCCCGCCGAGGCGGCCCAGGCCGAGCCCCGCGAGGGCGACCGCGCCGAATGATTGGAGCAGGCCACGACGGGAACGAGTCCCGACCAGGCTCCGTGCGAAGTCGTCAAACTTGTCCCCCTCCACGGCACCCGCCTCACGCGTCCCGTCCGCGCCCGGCGCGCGGCCCGACACCAGGCCGGGCCCTGCCGGGGAACCCCCGTCTGGCACGCCACCGCCGCCCGGAAGTGGCGCTGGACGGACTGCAGTCTCAGGTGGCGCTATGTCCAAAGGCGCGGCGGTCGACCGGGTCGCCATGAGGCTGCCGACGTTGACGCCCCGCCGAAAGGAACTTATGTTCTCACGCAACCCGTCCCGCAGAAGGAGTGCCGTCGGGCCGCCCACGCGCCGGTCGGACCGATGCGGCACCGACGCCGGTGACCGGTGCGCGCCCCCAGGAAAGGCGCGCATAATGGCCAACGACGCGCGCGCCCCAGATCGGCCCGTCGCTCGTGGCGCGCGGCGCATCGCCGAAGGAGCTTCCCATGCCACCACCCCGTCCATCCTCGCCCGCGCGACCGGTCCTCGCCGTGCCCAAACCGAGCGGGTCGTCGGGCAAGTCCAAGGCCGACAAGACGGCGCCGATCACGCGCACCAACATGCCGGATAAGGTCGCCTGTCCAGCGTGCGCGACCGGCCTGCAGGATGTTGAGACCTGCACTGTCTGCGACGGCACCGGTCGGGTCACGCCGGACCGGGCGCGGCAGGTGGGAGCACCGCGGACGGCCGACGGGTCGTGAGACCGGCCCGGACGGCGCCCTTGCCACCGCGTGCCGACGCCACCGCCCGCCGGGCGAAGCGGCGACGCAGGAAGCGCGAATCGGGGCCCGCGATCGCTTTTTCCTCGACCAGCGGGACATCGACACCGCCCTCCAGAGCGCAGAGGCGGCGATCGAATCGATCGAACTTCTCGCGCTCGATGAATTTCCGAACGTTGACGCTCCGGGCTGCTCTTCCCGCTTCGTCCGGTTCGCCGCCGAGCTGGCCGACGGGCGCGCGCTGGGGCGGCGTGCCTGGGTCAACATCCGGACGGGCCGGTGCCGCCTGGTCCGCAATCGGGAGTGGCGCGACGATCGCGCGCCTCGGCCTCACCACGAATCCAACGGCCCGTCGTTGGCCAGTGTCGATCCACCTCATCGTCCCAGCGCGTCCCGGCGCCGGCGGAACGACTCCAGCATAGGCGCGAGTGGGACGATCGCCCGTCCTGGGGCTTCTCAGGGGATCAAAGGGGCACAGGATGAGCCCGACGTCGGCGGTGAGGACATCGGAGGTCGGGATCTCGGCCGAGTCGTCGGGGGGCCGATCCATGTCCCGGGTGCCGACGAGGGGAGGGCCGGCCATCGGGAACGGGATGGCGTCCTGAGCGGCGACACGACCGACGCGGCTGCCGAGGCCGATGGCGGCCCCGACGGCGGTAACACGTCCGAGCGCGGCGCGGTGGCTGAGACCGGACACCGAGAGCGCGGGGTGGCGTTTCATGCCGATCCTCCTGGCGCCATGCGCGGCCGGTGGCCGACAGCGACGTGCTGCCGGGCGGGGGGTGTAGGGATGGCGCGTGCTGGTCAGCATGAGCCCGCCTGCCACACCCGCGCATCGGCCGATCGGCCGGATTCTCTAGCCGGCGTTCCTCACGTCTTGCGACCGCCGTGTCCCGTCCGGTCTCCGGTCTGCTTTCGTCTGACGCGCCGAGATGCCCCAAGGACGCGCGGGGCGGGGCGAAGGCGGCGGTAGGCGGGCACCAGGGAAGCGGTCTCCGGACCCCTGCCGCAGTTAGAGGTCGTCGACCTGGGTGCCGGTTTCACGTTCCCATGCATTGACCGCGGCGCCGGCTCGGCCGAACGCTTCGGCGGCCGTGTTTAGGCTGTCGGCGGTGGCGATGCCGCGATCCGGGCGGTGACCGGGCAGGGTGGTACGATCGTACCATCCGGACGGGTTCCGATGGGGGGGACGTTCGGCGGAATCTTCCCGTACCATGTTCCCGTGGCCCGAAAAACGACGGAAGGGATGGGGATGGGACAAGCGCCTCGTTGGTACCGCGTGGAGCACCGTCACCGCGGCAGGGAACGGTTCCTCGGTCGCATCTCGGAGGTCGTGCCGTCGCCGTTCACGCTCGACCCGTTCCTCAGCCGGCTGCTCCGCGCCGGCGTGGAGCACGGCGAACTGGCCCTCGTCGATGGGACGACAGGGTTCGTCGTCGCCCGCCGCCTCGTGCGCATGCCCCGCCGGCGACGGCCGGAGGCGGCATAGGCACCCGGGAACCCTGGTCCCTTGTGGTCCACCGGGACGGCGAGGGGGTGCGCGTCCTTGGCCGCATCCGCGTCGTGCCGCAGGGCCGACGATCGTGAGGTTGCGGGAACGCGTCCTGCGCTGTTTCGGATGCGGGGCGGGTACGAGGGTGCCATTGCTATACTACGCGCCGCCGAGCCTGGCAAGCACCCGGCGGTCTGGATTGTTTTTGTTCCCCCGGCAGTGTAACGGAGAGATGGTGTGCGGGTCGCGATGGAGGGCAGCTTTCTGACGCTGCCTCCGTCGGGCACTGGGACTTACCTCCGCAGTTTGACCCACGCGTTACGAGAGGCTGATCCCTCGCTCGATCTTCGCCTCCTCATGCCGAATTGGGAGGACCCCGAAAGCCTCTCCTCACGATCCGAGAACGCACTCCTTCATCGTCTTCGCCGCGACCGTCGCTTCCGCCGCGCCTCCTGGGAACTGCTTGGTGTCGCGAGCGCCGCGCGGGCCGAGCGACCAGACCTCCTCCACATCCCGCACTTCTCTGCTCCTCTCCGGGTCGGTTGTCCCCTCGTCATCACGATTCACGACGTCATCCCCCTCGTCCTCCCCGCCTACCGCGCCTCGCGGCCGATGCGACTCCACCTGGCCGCCGTCCGTCGCACTGTCCGCGCCGCGCGGTTGGTTCTGACGCCGTCACACGCTGCCGCGGCCGACGTCAAACGCGCTCTGGGGATCCCGCCTGAGCGAATCAGAGTCACGCCCGAGGCGGCGGGACCAGCCTACCGACCCGGTGACAATCCCGGCCACGTGGGCGAGGTTGTGCGGCGGTTCGGGGTGACTGGTCGCTACGTCTTCAACGTCGGCGGATTCGACGTCCGCAAGAACCTGCCCGTCTTGCTCGAAGCATTTGCCCGTGTGCGGACCCGCCTCGACGAATCGCTGCAACTGGTCATCGCTGGTGCGCCGCACAGCGACAACCCGGCCGTCTTTCCATCCCTCGCGCCGGTCATCCAGCGGTTGGGAATCGAACGTGCGGTGATCTTGCCGGGACGAATCTCGGAGGAGGAGAAAGTCGCCCTCTATCAAGGCGCCGCGCTCTACGCGACGCCGTCGCTCTATGAGGGCTTTGGTCTGACCGCGCTGGAAGCGATGGCCTGCGGCGTCCCGACGGTCGCCGCGAACCGAACCAGTTTGCCGGAGGTCGTCGGCGATGGCGGTCTCCTCGTGGAACCCGATGCGGAAGCGTTCGCTGCCGCGATGTTCGACATCCTGACCAATCCGGCGCGCGCCTTGGAACTGAGTGCCAATGGCATGGCGCGCGCGGCAGCGTTCACCTGGCAACGAACGGCGCAACTGACACTCGCGGCATACCGTGAGGTGGTCGCGGCGGAGTCTGCGACCACCCGAGAAAGGATCGATTGATGGCCGAAAAGCGACAGATAGCCCCTCGCGACGCATTGCGCCTGCTGGCACCGGGACCGGTCGCGCTCGTCTCGACGATGTACCGCGATCAACCGAATGTGATGACGGCCGCCTGGCTGCTACCGCTTAGCCTCGACCCTGTGCGGGTCGGCGTCGCGGTCCATCCGACGCGGCTGACCCACGAGTTCATCTCGAAGTCGGAATGGTTCGCCATCAACATCCCCAACGTCGACCTCATCACCGCCGTCCACACCTGCGGTCTACGCTCGGGGCGCGACGGCGACAAATTCGCCGCGACCGGTCTCACCCCGGCCGAGGCGACGGAGGTCGAGGCCCCGCTGATCGCCGAGTGCGTCGCCCACATCGAATGCGGTGTCGTCGAGCGGCTGACCCTGGGTGACCACGATCTCTTCGTCGGCAGTGTCCTCGCGGTCAGCGCCCTCGACGAAGCCTTTGGCGGCTTCTGGGATGTCACGACCGATGCCGGCCGGCTTTTGCACCATCTGGGCGCCGACCGCTATGCGGGGCTGGGACGGCCGTACCGCGCGAGTTTGCCGGAGGAAACGGAGTAGGACTGAGCCCTGACTCCGTACGCCGGTCATCCTCGACGGGTCGGGTTATGACGCTGCCTCGCAGCCGCGGTAGAAGTAGAGCTCGATGTCGACCCGCCCGCGCTGCTGCCCGACGTTGGCAAAGTCATCGACGACGGCGTTCTCGAAGACCGCGGGGAACTCCTCCTTGAGGACCTGGTTGACCGCCCGGGCGATCGCCACCCCTTCCGCGATCTGGGTGCTGTAGCCGAAGGTCTGCGCAAATCCAACTCGGCAGTCCGGGAACCGGGCCAACTCCGCCCGGATCTGATCGGCAGCCTCCTGCCGGGCGTCTTCGTCCCCGTCGAGGATGCCGGTGGCGTCGACGTCGATCGAGAACTCGGTTGCGGCAGACGTATCGACGAAGCCGGTGTTGGCCTGCTCGCTGAGGACGGTCGCCGTCGCCGCCGCGACCACCTGTTGCGTGGCCAGCGCGTTGACGGTCGCCTGAATGTCGGCCGCTTCGGCCTGAGCGGTGGCGAGTTCCGTATCGCTCGAGGCCTGGACGACCTTCAGCGCCTCCGCTGTCTGCTGAGCCGCCTGCAACGCGGCCTGTGCCGTTGCCAGGTCGTTCGCCCCGCTCTGGGCGTTCTGGGTGGCGACCGCCGCGATCTCGGCGAGCTGCGTCGCTTGGGCGTTCGCCGTCGCCGCGGCGTTGGCGCCGCTCTCCGCGTTCTCGGTCGCGATCTGCTGGACCAATGCCGCCTCGGTCGCCTGCGCCGCAATCGTCGCCTGTGCCGACTGGGCGTCGGCGGTCGCCTGCGCGGCCGCGGTCGCGAGTTGCCGCGTGATCTCGTCCACATCGGCTTCATTCGCGGCCTGCTGTGTCGCGAAGGCTGCCATCGTCGCTTCGGCGGCGACCGCCTGCTGGGTCGCCAGGGCGTCTGCGGTCGCGCGCTCCTTGTCGGACATCGCCGCCCGCGTCGCCAGTGC
Organism: Thermomicrobiales bacterium; assembly: GCA_034667245.1. Classification (GTDB taxonomy): domain Bacteria; phylum Chloroflexota; class Chloroflexia; order Thermomicrobiales; family UBA6265; genus DATBFX01. The sequence goes on from JAXDKI010000089.1 coordinate 5,650, forward strand.
GTTCGCCGTCGCCGTCGCCTGCGCATTCGCCAGCGCGTCGAGTGTCGCCCGGGCCGCCACGGTCTGCGCCGCGCTGGCGCTCATTGCCGTCGCCGATGCCTCAAGGTCGCTCACGACCAACGCCTGCGCCGTCGCGGTCGCCGCTGCGGCTTCCTCCTGGGAACTACGGGCGGCCTCGCTCGTCGCCAGCAGATTGGGTGTCGCGGTCGGCGTCGCGGTCGGCGGCGGTGAGCCGACGGTATTAGCGGTGAAGAAGAGCATCGCCAGGCCCAGCAGCAGGTCGGCAAAGAGCCACCCACCCAACATGACCATCGAGCGCTGCTCGCGACGCTTAGGAAGATTCACGCTCGTGCTCCGAACGACGTGACGAGTCGCAAGTGGCTAGTGGCAAGGAACAAGCTCATTGGCAGACCACCATTTGCAACTCGCCACTTGCCACTAGTCACTCGTCTCGTGCCACTTCGCCTAATCGCGGCGCGGCCATCGGCGACCGCCGGGCGTTTCCAAGGGATCGGCGAGGAGGTCGGGGGCGTTCGGCAGCATCGAGCGCACACCGCCCGGTGCCGCAGGTGTCGTCAGGTTGTCGGTCCCTGGGCCTTGACCGGCGATCCGGCCGAGATGGCCGGCCAGGGTGTCGAGTCGCCGGACCAGCCCGGCAATCTCGTCGTGGACCTCTCGCTGCTGTTGGGAGGTTGCACCCCCGACCGTATGGAGGTCACGCACAACCTGCCCGAGCGCCGAGGCAATGGCACTCTGCTCCGTCAGCAGCCGCGACAGCGTGATCGACTGCTCCTGGCTGAGGTCGCCGATGCGGCCGAACTCGTCCTTGAGATTCGTCAGCCCGACCGAGATTTCTGTCAGGCTCTTGGTCGAGGCACCGACGCCGTTCATACCGGTTCGGAGCGAATCGACCAGCCGCGCGTTCGATTCGGTCTCGTTGGCCAGCGCGTGCTCCAGCCGCGATTGGCTGGCCGCCAGTGCCGCCGACATCTCGGCGATTCCGCGGATCGCCTCGGTCGCCACCCGTCCCGCCTGTGCCGCTGCTTCGGTGCCGGCCAGCGACTTGTCCGCCGATTCCGCGAGGATCGACGCCGCGTCAGTCAGCTGGCGCATCACCGAGTGGTCGCTCTGGATATTCGTCGCCACCAATCGCTCGAGCGAGTTGACGGCGCTGTGGAGCGAGCGTTGCTGGTCGCTGGCGACGCCGATCTCGCTCGTTAGGTCTTCGAGCGCCTGCTGCAGCCCGTTGGAGACCTGGCGGACGTCGATCAGCAGCCGGTGCGTTTCCTCGGCGCCGGCCCGCATCCCGCTCGCGAAGACGCCGAAGTCCGTGAACTCCTTCTCGCGGCGGTTCGCGATCGCCTCCAGGCGCTCGTGCTCCTTCTGGAGCCGGGTTAGGAGTACCTGGCTGTTGACGTCGAACCGCTCGGCCAATCGCTCGACACTGCGCGCCAGCATCGCGGGCCGACCGGCGCGGTCGGGTGCCAGCGCGATCGTCGCCTCGGCGAGGACATTGTCAAGGTCGGTCTGGAAGGAGTTGGCCGTCCGCTGGATCGCCTCCTCACGCTCTTCCCGGCGACCATGGGAGTAAAAGGTGAGGACGATGATGACGCCGATGATCATCGCGTCGAGAATCGCCACCATCGAGAACGTCGGCGAGAGGACGCCCGCTTCGCCGCCGAAGCCGCGCTGCCAGAGAAGGAGGAACGGCTGACTGACGGCCTCCGGTTCTCGCACAAGGTAGCGATCGTAGGCGCGGGATGCCTCGGCAAGCGCCGCCCACGTCAGCAGGATCGGGAGGAGCACCAAAACGTTGCGGACCTTGTCCGCTTTATCCACGCTCGGCGGCACGAAGCCGCCTTCGCGGCGGACCGCGTAGGCGTGCGCGAGTTTCTCGGTATTGAAGGCACGCCGCAGGTCGACATCTGCCCACCGCAGCCGGCCGGCGTCGGTGCTGACCGAGGACGCGAGATCCTGAAGTCGCTGGGCCGCACGAGAATCAACCTCGCCGAGCGACGCGGACATCGCTTCGAGCTCATTCATCAACTCCGCCTGGCTACCCGTCGGGGGACGGCGGAGTTCGTTCTCGTCGAGCGGCGGGAGCATCGCGGTCGTGCGCTGATTGAGGCTGGCCGAGGTGAACGGGGCGGCATCATCGGTTGTGCGGGGCCTGGAACTCGATTGAGAGCGTCTACCTAATTGCACCGTGAGCCTCCGCTGTAGGCGTCAGGCGTTCGGCGTGCCGGGCGCTGCCGTTGCCGTCGAGTGCGAAATCGCGTCGAAGGAATTGGTTATCCGAACCAACACGTTTCCCCGACGATCTTCGCCGCTGCCGAACACTTCCCCACCTAACTGTGACCTTTGACGACTGTCGCCGGTGCCGGATCACACTGTACCATTGCCATCGGTGCCCCCGGTACCCGTCCGTGCGTTGGCCTTCGCAGATCGGGACCTTAATCACCCATGCCAACCTTAACGCTCCTCGACGACGCAATGTTACGCCCCGGTCGGATGGTTCCGGCCGTCAACCGCCTGGGCGGCGGTACCGTGGCCATGACCGGCAGCACGCAACCGTGGCGCGTCGTCGGCACCAGTGCCGTCGTCTACCAGCTCCGGCAGCCGACCGGCCGCGTCCTCGCCCTCCGGTGCTTCCTAGACGACGAGTTGGAACCGACCCTCGGCGATCGATACCGTGGGCTGTCTGGAGAACCGGGGCTACGTCGACTCCGAACTCTCCCCCATTCGCCGATCGTCGGTAATCTGGCCTACATCGCCGAGGGCCTGACGTTCCCGACATCCGATTTCCGCTCGATCCATCTCCCGGTCGTTGCGATGGATTGGGTGATGGGCCCAACCCTGATCGCCGCCGCCGACCGCGCCTGCCGCGCCGGCGACCGGGCCTACCTCGCCGCCCTCGCTGCCGCCTGGCTGACGACGGTCGACGCCCTGACCGAGTCCGAATTCGCCCACGGCAACCTGACCGGCGACAACGCGATGGTCCGTGCCCGCGAGGGGATCGCCCTGGTCGACTACGACACCGCGACCTGGCCTGGATCGCCCAAGCCGCCTGGGCCGGAGCAGCTTCCTGGGTATCGCCATCCGCGCGGCGTCGCTTCCCGTCCAGAGCGACGAGACGACTTCACCGCCCTGATGGTCTATGCGTCGCTCCGCGTCCTGACGCAGTGGCCCGATCTCCGGGAGGAGCACGGCGACCCGCCGAGCAAACTCGGCGGCGTTCTCCTCTTCTCCCCGAAGGACCTGGCCGCGCCCGACAGTTCCCGACTCTTCGGGAAGCTGCGGGTCGTCGACGATCCGGAAGTCCAGGCGCTGATCGGCATCCTCCGTGAGGCCTGCCTCGTGAAGGTCGACGACGTGCCTCCCTTCCGGGAGGCAGTCGCCGCCGCGGTCCACGTTGCACGCTCGGTCCCGTCCAACCGTCCCAATGCCGGATTCGATCCCCGCGATCGACAGCAACGGTTGACCCGGCTCAACAGTCTCCTTCTCGCCGGCGACGAAGAGGCGGCTCGTCGGTTCTGGCGAAGCAGTGGTCTTCACGACGATCCGGAGGCGGCCCGCGAGCTCGGCGCCCGAATGGCGGAGCTCGAGCGCCAGCGCGCGTTACGGGAAGCCCGCCGCGCCGCCGAGGCGGGAGACTCAACCGCCGTCGTTTCCGCCTGGGAGCGAGAGCGTCTCGCCGACCACCCATCCGCGGTACCGATGCGTCCCATCTTCGAGACGGCCAAGCGCCGGGCTGGTGCGGTTGAGCAACTCAAGGCGGCGATCGAATCCGGAGACGCCGCGGCCGTCGGCGCGCTCTGGCCGGAGGTGCGCGGGGATCCGGCCGCGTCGGCGTACGCGATCCAGGCGACGGAGATCCTCTCGAAACTGCTCGGTGCCGCGATCGCCGGTGCGATCGAGCGGGGCGACGACGCGGCAACAGTTGCCGCGGTCCGCGATGCCGAGGCACAGGGCATCGCCGTCGGTGTTACGGCCCGACGCGCCGCCCGCGCCGCCGCCCGTCGCCTCAAGGTCCGCCGCCAGCTCGAGGCGGCGTTGCGAGACGACGACCGCGAAACGCTCGCCTCCCTCGCCCTCGGCGGTCAACTCGAAGAACTCGGCCGGTTGCCTGAGTCGACGATGAGGGCTGTCGTCCGCGCGATCCACTGGCCGCTCTTGATGCGGGCACTCACCGGCGACGACGACCGGGCGATCTCCCTCGCCTTCGATCCCGATGTCTTCGAGAATGCCACCGGGCTAACCGACGAGGATCGGCACCGGATCGATCTCGCACTGCGCCGTATCCGCTGGCTCGACGTCGTCCGCCGCGCCATCCGCCAGCGCGACGTGCCGACCCTTCGCGTCGCCCTCGAGGACATCCCAGACGGTGCCGACCGCCGCCTCAGCCGCGTCGAGCGGGACCGCATCACCCGGCTGACGACACGCGATCGGGCAATTGCTCTTCTCACCGAAGCGATGCGCACCGGCGACGACATCGCCATCGTCGATGCTCTGAATGAGCTTGAAGTCGCGGGTGCTACGCTGCCCGGGGGTCTTGATTGGCAGGCCGTCCGCGGTGTCGTCGATCGCCTCAGTCTGGCCGCCGCTATCCGCCGGGCCGCCCTCGCCAAACCGCCCGACTACGCCCGCCTGGCGCGACTCCTTCCGGCCGCCCGGGATGCATCCGGCGGCGAGACGCCCTATCTCGGATCCAACCTCGATTTCTTGCAACTCGAATCCGACGTCACTCGTGCCGCGGCGCGCTCCCGCTTGCGCGAGGCGATCGCCCGCGCCGACGAGGTCGCCATCGTCGCCGCCGCGGTCCCCGACCTCTATGGAACGATCCCGACCCTTACCCCGGACGAGCGAAAGGTCGTCGAGCGCGCCGTCGCCAACCAGCGCGGTATGGATCCGCTCAAGAAAGCGGCTATGAGCGTCGCCCCGACTCCCTGATTGGCCGCGGAATTCGGACAAACGGGCTCGACGCTCGTTTAAACGAACGCCGCGAGCCCGGTGATCTCTCGCCCGACGACCAGCGTATTGATCTCGTGCGTTCCCTCGTAGGTAAAGACCGATTCGAGATCGCAAAGGTGGCGCATCACGTCGAAGTCCTGAAGGATGCCGTTCCCGCCAAGGATTTCGCGCGCCGTCGCCGCGACCTCCCGCGCCATCGCCGCATTGTTGAGCTTGGCCAACGCCGTCATCCCCGGCGTTGCCAGCCCCTGGTCCTTCAGTCGTCCGAGTTGGATCGCCAGCAGCTGTGCCTTGGTGATCTCATCCAGCATCCGAACCAGCTTCGCCTGCACGAGTTGGAACGCCCCGATCGGCTTGCCAAACTGCTCCCGCTGCCGCGCATACGCCAGGGCCGCCTCGTAACACGCAATTGCCTCGCCGAGCGCAGCCCAGGCGACGTTGTGCCGGGTTTTGCTCAAGATGTCGGCCACGGTTCGGAAACCACCGACCGGCATCCGACTCGCCGCCGGCACCCGGCATCCTTCGAGCCGGATATCTGCTTGCCAGACGCCGCGCTTGGAGAGCTTCCCTTCGATGACCGTCGCCCGGAAACCGGCGTTGGGGCACTCGACCAGGAACCCAGCGATCCCATCGTCGGCGCGCGCCCAGACGATCGCCAGGTCGCAGATCGTGCCGTTCCCGATCCACCGCTTAGCACCATTGAGAACGTAGTCGTCGCCGTCACGTACGGCGCTGGTCGTCAGGTGGGCAGCATCGCTGCCGTGCTCCGGTTCCGTCAGCGAGAATGCGCCGACAATCTCGCACCGGGCCATCCGCGGCAGCCAGCGCTCCTTCTGCTTCTCAGAGCCACACGCCGCGATCGCCCCCATCGCGAGCCCGCTGTGGACGCCGAAGAAGGTCGCGAACGAGGAATCGACCCGGGAGAGCTCCTGCGTGGCCAGGCCATAGGCAACGCTGCTGAGCATTGGACAACCATAACCCTGGACCGAGCCACCGACGACGCCAAGCTCGGCCAGCAACGGCACCAACTGCCCCTGAAACTCTGCCCGCTCCCACGCCGCGCCGGCAACCGGACGCACGTGTTCCTCCGCGAAGGCGCGGACGCGGTCACGCACGTCACGCTCGTCGTCAGTCAGGAGTGAGTCGGTGCGATAGAGGTCGAGTGGACGTACGGAGCCGACGACAAGATCGGTCACGGCGTCGGCCATCCTTTGTGTCTCCGTTGCCTCGGTCGTTTTCGACAAGCGGGACTATCGTGTCGACTCCTCGGGCGTTCCGATCCCGAACGTGATGGGAAAGACCTCCGCATCCCGCACCTCCAGATTCGCCCCGCGGATCAAGACCGACGCCGTGAACACGAGCCGGTCGCTGGGCAACGTGAAGTGCCACACAAACAGACTACCGCCAATGAACAGTCGACTCGCCCCCTTGCGACTCGGCGAGTCATCATTGTGC
>JAXDKI010000090.1:0-2973 GCA_034667245.1 Thermomicrobiales bacterium
GCGCCAGCCACGCCGCCCTCGTCGACCGACGCCTCTTCCCACGGCAACCTCCTCTCGCGCGCGTGGCGGCTCGCAGCCAAGTCCGCCGCGCGCCCGAAGGCGGCCAACTGCCCCACCTGCTAGACCAGTCACGGCACGGTTTGCTTGCCGATGCGTCGCGCGTCCGTGCCAGGGCGCGCGGCGGCCCCTCCCTTCCCCATTTCCCCCTGCCGGTCCCTTCCGCCTCAACTCGGAAGGGATCTGCGTTTAATGCACTCACCGGACACCCAGTCGAAAAGTCACGCTGCCTGATACGCTTTCGCCGATCGGGAAGTGGCTTCGGGCGGATGAGCGATGAGGACGAGGGGCGAGATGCACCGTCTGACGGACGAAACCGAGCAGTTGGCGCGGCAGGTGCTCGAGGTCGTCCTGGCGCGACAGCGGCAGGATCCTTGGCCGCTTGGCGGCGCGGCGACACCGCAGGAGTTGGCGGAGCGGGTTGGGCAGACGATCACACCGGCTGGACTCGGTGGACCGGAGGCGTTGCGGCGCTGGGTCGAGGAGTTGGGACCGGCGACGGTCGCGGCCGACCACCCACGGTACCTCGCCTTCATCCCGCACGCACCGACACCGGCCGCGGAGATCTTCGATCTGTTGGTAGCGGCCTCGGGGATCTATGCCGGGAGCTGGCTGGAAGCGGCCGGCGCGGTCTTTGCCGAGAATCAGGCTTTGCGCTGGCTGGCCGACCTGGCCGGTTTCCCGCCGGAGGCCGGAGGCACGTTTGTGCCGGGCGGGACACTGGGCAATCTGTCGGCACTCCACGCGGCGCGGCACACGGCGCTGGTGAAGCGAGGCGGTGTGCGGCCCGGTCGCTGGCAGGTGGCGGCCTCCGCCGAGGCGCATTCGTCGGTCGCGCAGGCAGCTCGCGTGCTCGACGTGGACCTCATCGTCGTTCCGGTCGACGCACATCACCGCATGACGGGGGCAAACCTGCGGGCGGCGATCGAGGAACAGGCCGGCGATGGACTCTTCGCGGTAGTCGCGTCCGCAGGGGCGACGAATTTGGGTGTGATCGACGATCTGCCCGGTGCAGCTGCCGTCTGTCGGGAGTGGGACGTGTGGCTGCACGTCGACGGTGCGTATGGACTGGCGGCTCTGGCCGCACCGAGCAAGCGGGCGGCGTTTGCCGGAGTCGAGGCGGCCGACAGTTTCATCGTCGATCCGCACAAATGGCTCTTCGCACCGTACGACTGCTGCGCCCTGGTCTACCGCCAGCCGGGGCAGGCACGGGCTGCCCATAGTCAATCGGCCGCTTACCTGGACGCGATCAACGAGCGGAACGAGTGGAACCCGGCGGACTACGCGGTACAGCTGAGCCGGCGCGCCCGCGGTCTTCCCTTCTGGTTCTCGCTCGCGGTCCACGGGACCGACGCCTACACCGAGGCGATCGAAACGACGCTGTCGATGACCCGGCAAGCAACCGATGAGATCCGGGCGCGCCCCTACCTGGAACTCCTGATCGAGCCCGAACTGACGGTCCTCGTATTCCGCCGAGTTGGATGGTCGACCGCCGACTACGACGACTGGTCGACCCGACTGATCGGCTCGGGCACGGCCTTCGTCATGCCGACGCGCTTCCAGGGCAAGCCGGCGGCGCGGATCGTGATCCTCAACCCACGGACGACACTGACAGACCTGGAGATGGTTCTCGACTCGATGGCATGACCGTGGCCGGCTCTGCACGTCTACCGCGAGGGTACGGGAGCACGATCAGCCGATACCCCGGCTGAGGCGATAGAAGGTGATGACCGCACTCGGTGCGCTGGTGTCGATCGCCACCCGGTAGGTCGACGCACCCGGCCCGGACGTGCCGACGGGAGAGCCGAATCCGGGGGCGACAAAGATCGGACCCTGGTAGTTGGTACCGGGACCGATGTAGTACGTGCCGAACGGCAAGTCGGCGAAGAGGAAGCGACCGCCGCCGAGCGGGGCGGCGTTGCTGATCCCGAAGATGGGACCGCCGGGCAAAGCGTCGACGTTCACGTCGGGACCGGGCGTGAGGACGAAGGCATCAAACCCAGGAGGAATCGGGCTGCAGGCAGCCGCGTCGAAGGTTTCGGGTGTCATCCCCGGCTGGCAGTCGAAGAAATCGACTTCGAGCGAGCCGGTCGCCACCGCTTCATCAGCGGTGCCCAGGTCGCAGTCCGTTGGGAGGGCGGCGACGGCGTCGGCATTGGCACCAAAGAACCAGCGCCAGAGGTCCCCTTCTTTCACAAGGTGCGCGACGGTCTCGACTGTGTCACTGCTCACCATCGAGCCGATCTTCTGGCGATACGTGACCTCGGCGGCGTCGTACGTCTCGCCTGTGACGCCATAGGTCCAGGGGCCAAAGGTGACGTCGGTCGGCTCGGTCGAGCGAACAATGTGGTTGTCTGGCGTGCCCGGCAGTCCGTACTCACCGGCGTACCAGCAGGCGACCACCGCGAACGGCACCTCTTCCCGGGCGTCCGGGTGCAAGAGGGAGTAGAGCGCGGGGTAGGCGCGCCACGACTCCAGCTGGCCGATCATCCGCGCGGCGATTTCGACCTGCTCCCGCTTGAGGGCGGAGGATGACCCCGGTGCCGGACCCAGCGTCAGCGTGTCGGCATCCGCCGGTCGGTCGCTGCAGCCCGGGACAAGGACGCCGGCACTGGTGACGACGAGCGCGCCGCCGAAATAGCCGGCCCCTTGGCGAAGGTCGTCCCAGGGCGCGCTCAGGATACGGGTCTCCCCATCCTTGATCGTCACGTCTTTGACGCGGCCGGGGTCGACCACGTTCTGCAGCACCGAGAAGACCTGCGGGGTCGTGAAGCCGTGGACGTAACCGACGCGGACAGAGGCACCGGTCCGGTTGACGATCGTGACCTCGACGGTCGGCTCGTCATCGTCGGTCGCTTCCAGGCACCGAGCCGAGGCGGTGATGGTCCGCTCCTCGGCGGCGCGACTGCCGTTCGG
>JAXDKI010000091.1:0-11377 GCA_034667245.1 Thermomicrobiales bacterium
CACGTGAATAGTAGCAGTGGTGCGATCCAGTTGCGGTCGCACCGCTCCTCTCGGAGAGGGTGATCGACGAGCGCTCCTGCATCCGCTGCGGCATCTGCGTCGACTGGTGCCCGACCGAGTGCCTCACGATGGACCACTTCCGGCTGACGCCGCCGGACGCGCGGGAGAGCGTGGATTTGGCAATCGTGGCGGACGGATAATGAGGCGCTCCTGCACGTCTGGGACGTATCAGGTCGGCCAGGTCGGTCGCAAGACGATGAGTCCGCCGACGCGCTCGAACTCAGCAATGTTGTCCGTCAGGATTGCATAGCTATTCGATACGGCAGTGGCGGCTATCAGTAGGTCGTGTGGCCCGATCGGCGTGCCGGCCGCGGCGAGTTCGGCCCAAAGTCGCGCGTGAACCCGGGCGGCAGCGAGATCGAACGGCAGGATGGGCAGCCGCTGGCAGAACGCCTCGACGAAGGCAGCCCGTGCCGTCTTTCTTCGGGAAGGGGCCGAACGCGCCACGCCGATCAACAATTCCGATGCGGTAATGCTTGTCAAAGCCGTGGGTGCGTCGGGACCGATCCGTGACAGGTCTGCTATGCCCAGACCGCGCCGCTCCATCCCGATTAAGACGTTCGAGTCGACTACGAGGGCCATTGCGGTGGCTCAACCGGCACATTCATTTCGGCTCGAACAACCTCAAGCTCGTTGAAGAAATCGGTGTCCGGCCAATCGACATCCGCGAGCAGCGCAGGCAATTGGTGCAACGTCGGGCCGGGCTGAACTGCCGGTGGCTGGATCACAGCCACCGCAACCCCATCGCGCTCAACGACGAACCGCTCGGCGCGTTCAACAACGCGAATGAGAATGTCTGGGAGCCGTTCTGAGAGTTCGGCTGTTGAGACGCGGGTCATGGACATTACCTCCGATGCCTAACTTCCCCGACTATCCTAACACCAGGTCATGTAACGGATCCCCGTCATGCTTAGAACGTGCAATGTGGCGACGGTCATGGAAGTTCCCTGGTGCATCTGCTGCGGCATCTGCGTCGATCGGTGCCCGACGGAGTGCCTGACGATTGTGGCGGACGGGTAGGCGACGAAGTTGCCGGTTGCCGGTTGCCGGTTGCCAGATGAGCCCTCACCCCAACCCCTCTCTTGCGGTCGGGAGAGGGGCTCTTTGTTTTTAGGTGGCTGAGCTTGAATTGTGGTTTGACAGCCGGGTCGACGTGCTCTGAGGAAGCGATCGCCACCCTGCTTGACACTGTCGGGCGTCGATCACCCTGTCCCGAGCGGATCGTGGGCAGAACAGGACGAGCCGCAACTTGATGGCGGCGACTCGCCTGCGGAGTTGGCCAGCCTTGGGAGAGATGAGCGTTGCCGGCTACCCCGTGACTCCTACAGGTGCACGTTTTGCTCCTGCATCACTTCGGCGATGCGCTCCATGTGGAGGGTGAGGCCGTAGCGGCCCGCGATCTCCATGAGGCGGGCGACGTCTGGGGGGGCACCCGGCGCGAGGGCCTGATCGACCTCGCGGAAGTAGCCCTCGAAGCCGGCCGGGGTGATGATCTCTTGGATTCTGGCGGGGGTCGAGCCGGGGTTCCAGAAGGTGTGCGGGATGCCGCGGGGTTTCACGACGTAGGCACCGACGGGCACGCGGAAGACCTCGGTTCCGATCTGGACGCCGATTTCCCCTTCGAGTACGAATGAGATCTCGTCCTCGTGCGTATGGGCGTGGAGTGGGCCGGCGAGGACGCCGCCGGTGTCCTCCCCGGTCAGCTGATGACCCGTAGGCCTCCCATGGATACCGACTCGCCGGCATCTGCAGGAATCAGTCGCTTCCCCTCTGGTGCCACCCTTGTCCTCCCCATGCTAGCCCAAGTTGCGGTCGCCAAAGCCTAGCAGAATGGGCTTCGTCCGATCCGGCAGCGACTGCAATGACCGGCGGCCGGGTCTCTTTGCTTGGAAAGTGTCGGGTAAACTGCGGCATCACTGGGGTGCTGTGGCCGGGTCCCGTCCTGGTGCTCGGAATGGAGGCTGTGAATGTTCGATGTCTTGCCAATTCCTCTGCCCTGGTACGTCGTGGGGCCCCTGATGGGTCTGACGGTGGCGGGGTTGTACGCGGTGACCAACAAGCATCTCGGCGTCAGCGGGGCCTACGTTCAGGTCGTCGACTTCGCACGAGGTCGCCCGATCGAGGGGTGGCGGCTCTGGTTTCTGGCCGGCACCTTCTTGGGAGCCGCGGTCGTGGCGGTGCTTGGCGGCAGCCCGCAGGCGGGATTCGGCTACGGGGAGTTGGGCGAATATCTCTCGCTGCCGGCGTTGGTGGTGACGCTCTTTATCGGCGGGGTCTTGATCGGGTTTGGCGCGCGGTGGGCGGGGGCGTGCACGTCGGGGCACGGGCTGACGGGCTGCGCGACGCGCTCGCGGGGTAGCCTGGTCGCCGTCGTGACCTTTATGGTGACGGCGGTGGCGGTGACCTTCCTGCTGCATCTGTTGACGGGGGGCGAGCTGTGAACCGGGTGAATGGGGTCTGCGGACTCTTCGGTCTCGCGTTCGGCTTCCTGTTCGCGGCGGCCGGTCTCAACCAGTACGATGTGATCCACCGAATGCTCCTCCTGGAGGAGATCGCCCCGTTCCTGATCATGGGGTCGGCGATGGCGACGGCGCTGCCGATCCTGTGGCTGCTGGAGCGGCGCCGCTGGCGGACGCCGCTCGGGGGGCCGTTGGCTCTTCGCCGCTGGGCGTTCGAGCGGAAGCACCTGTGGGGCGGAATCGTGTTCGGGACGGGGTGGGCGATCACCGGTGCCTGTCCGGGGACGGCCTCCACGACGCTCGGTGCGGGGAGTCTGCTCGGGATCGTTCTCGTCGTCGGGATCGTGGCCGGGATCGCGCTCCGCGATGCGACCGTGCGGACCTCGGGGACGGCAACTCCTGACTCGGTACCTCAGTCTGCACCCGTTGGAGCAGACTGAACGGCCAGGGGAAGCGATCAACGCTCCAGTGTCGAGCGGTTCCAGTCGGCCAGGTTAGCGCCTGCCTCGTAGGTGCTTTGCAGGAATGCGAGAAGCATGGCGTCGGGGTCGGAGGCGGTGCGGACCGTTTCGTAGGAGAGCACGAACTCGCGAAGGGTTGGGTGGTAATAGGCGGTCGCCGGTTGCACCGAGGCGGTCGGGAAGCCGAGCGGTTCGGGGTACATGTAGGAATAGAAGATCGGCTCATCCACCGGACCGCCGCCCGGCCACCAACCAGCACTGCTGACCTCGTCGGAGTAGGCCTCCTGGACGACGCGGTCCGGGAGATTGGGGATGCCGCCGGGGTGGCGGGGAGCGGGGCGGCCGGAGAAACGGGTCGCGGCGAGGTCGAAGCCGCCCCAGAAGAAGTGGGCTGGGCTGGACTTGCCGCGGAAGTGAGAACGGAACTCCTTGAAGACACGGTCCGTCTGGAGCATGACGCGCCAGCAACGGTTCGCGGCATCGGGGTCGTAGGAGGCGTGTTGCTCGTCCTGGTCGAAGGGGATGGGATCGGGGATCTCGGAGGGGCGGCGGTCGATCGGGACGTCGAGGTCGAGGGTTTTCAGGGCGTCCATTACCTCCCCGTAGAAGGCTGCGACCGACTTGGGCTCCAGGGCAATGTGCTGAGGCGCACCGTCGCTGGCGGCGATCACGAGCCGGTGGTCGATGAAGTCGAAATCGACCTGGAAGGACCGGGCGCCCTGCGGAATGGTCAAGGTGGTGAGACCACGGGAGGTCAGGTAGAGGGTAACGTGCCACCAGTGGTTGACGGGTGGGGAGCTCTCCAGCCGGAGCTTACCGACGATCTGGGTCCAGAGGTGGAGCGTCTCGTAGGTCTCATGCCAGACGTCGAGCGGGAGGGGAGGCCATTGGGCATCGCGGGACGGTGTCGACGAGAGTGTCATGAGGTGCACTTTCTACCCCGTTGGGCTGGCAACCTGATTGTGCGTCGGGAGATTGGTCAGCGGGCGAGTTCGATCGCGGCGTCGGAGGGTGGATGCGTCGAAGCCAGCCTCGTGGCGGTGGCCGTTGACGAAGATAGTCGGGTGCCGCCGGCGCCGCTACGGATGCCGCTCTGGAGGTCGCGCATTGCGGGGCGGCGTCAACACGCCGCCGTCGGCTGATTCCGACCCTACCATCTGGGCGCTCCATTCCGGGATGTTTGTCGTGAGGTGTCTCGTGTTGCGGGAATCAGGCCGGTTCGAGGAAGACCTGATCGACATAGCACCAGACCCAGTCCTCGCCCGGTTCGAAGGACTGGACGATGGGGTGGTCGGTGGAATGAAAGTGCTTGGTGGCGTGCTTGTTTTTCGACGAGTCGCAGCAGCCGACGTGGCCGCAGACAAGGCAGAGGCGGAGGTGGACCCAGTTGTCGCCCGTCTTGAGGCAATCCTCGCAACCGTTCGCGCTCGGGGTGACATCGTGGATCTGGTCGAGATGGGTGCAGGGCTGGTCCATGGGGGCTTCCCTTCGGTTGTGACGCTCGCTTAGCTCCGTCGGTGGATCGGTGACCCGCTACGATTCACCGATCCACCGGTGACCTCGACGGCTTCCCTAGCCGACCCGCTCGAGGACGACGACCGGGATGCGGCGGGTCGTGTTGCGCTGGTATTCGGCGAATCCGGGCATCTGCGACGACATCTGGTCGTAAAGACGGTCGCGCTCCTCACCCTCCGGGATCGTCGCCTTCGCCCCGAACGACTCGGTGCCGAGCTCTACCGTCGCCTCGGGGTGTGCGACGAGGTTGTGGTACCAGTCCGGATTGGTGGGGGCGCCGCCCTTGGACGCGATCAGGACCAACCGGTCGCCGTCCTTGGTGTAGACGAGCGGGGCGACGCGGGGCTGGCCGCTCCTGGCCCCGGTGGTCGTCAGGAGAAGGAGTGGCGCCCCGGCAAAATCGCCGCCAACCTGGCCACCATTGGCGCGGTACTCCTCGATCAGCTTGCTGTTGAAGTCGTTCCTCTCGGACATGGTTCCTCCTGGTGATCTCGTCGTGCCGGGCCTGCAGCGGCGCTGGCCGAAGCAGATGATTAGCCGGCTAATAAATAGCAACGATACGACGCTCCCTGAAGCCTTGTCCAGCGGTGTCGGGGAGCTTGCTAGCAGAGGTTGTCGCGGACTGCCGCCAGAATCCGCCGCAGGTCGGCCCGCTCCTCGGGAGTCATGGCGGCGAACGCCCGTGATTCGACCTGACACCATGCCAGGTGAACCGGTTCCTCGAGTGCGCGACCGGCTGATGTCAGGTAGACGCGGGCACAGCGCGCGTCCGATTCGTCGCGCCGACGAACGATGAGACCGGCTTGCTCCATCCGGCCGAGCATTTTGGTCAGGGTGGGCGGTTCAACGCCGAGGCGCTCGGCGAGCTCGGCCTGCGTCGGTCCCTCGGCTCCCCAGAGGTGGAGCAGGACCATTTCCTGCCCGACGTGCAACCCAAGATGACGGAGAGCCGCCTCGATTCGCCATCGGTGGATGTGGCCCGCCCGTGCAAGCGCGTAGCCGGTCGTCTCCTCGATCCTGGCTGCCACTGCTCTCTCGCTCCTCTCGCCGGGGTTGATAACGTCGTCGCCGCTAAGTGTAAGAGACATCAGGAATGCCTCCACGGTGGCAAGGATGGGTGAGTCACGCATCGGGATCGTTTGCATTGGCTGACCTGGCACCTGCAGCGTCGACGCGACTTCCCGGACGAGCTCTTCGGTCCGGATTCCGTTGGCCGGAAGGCTGCGGTCTCGTCCATCAAGTGCGGCCTTAATGGCACCGCATATGCGCGGGTAGGAGCGGGCCGGAGCACGAGTACGGTCCGACCGGATTCGACGATTTGGAGGAGACCATGGCTGAGCCAGAAGACCAGCGGACGGTGGCCGGCGATGCCGGTAAGGGCGCGGGCGGCGGCGGAGCCGGTACCGGTGGCGAGGTGCGGCTGGCGCCGGACGCCCGCGTAGAGGACGACGGGGGGCGACTCGGCTATCGGCACACGCCGGGGAATCCGGAAGCCGAGGAGGTCGGCGAGTTCGGCGATGGCGATGCGGAGTCGGCTGAGGATGGCCCGGGCAATCGGTACGGTGTCGGCTGAGCGGCGTCAGTCACTCGCCGGGGCCTCCATGCGATAGCCGAGGCCCGGATAGGTGGCGATAAGGTCGGGGGTCGAGGGATCGACCTGGAGTTTGGCGCGGAGGCGGCTGACCCAGGTGCGGAGGTAGTGGGCCTCGTCGCGGAACTCGGGACCCCAAATGCGGGTCAGGAGCTCGCCGTGGAGCATGACCCGACCGGCGTTACCGGCGAGCTGGGTCAAGAGCTCCCATTCGGTCCGGCTGAGGCGGGTTTCCTCGCCCTGGACGAGCACGCGGCGGCGCTCGAGGTCGATCTCGACGCCGGGGTAGCGGAGGACGGAGCGGCCACCGGTCTGGGCGGTGCCGGCGGTGCGGCGAAGTACCGCCGCGACCCGGGCGGCCAGCTCGTCGGGGTTGAACGGTTTGGTGATGTAGTCGTCGGCGCCCCCTTCGAGACCGCGGAGTTTGTCGTGGTCGCCGGTGCGGGCGGTGAGGAGGATCACGGGTACCTGGCTGGTGGTCCTGATCCGGCGCAGGGTCTCGAAGCCGTCCATCCCCGGCATCATCAGGTCGAGCACGACCAGATCCGGGCGCTCGTCTTCGAGGAATTGGAGAGCCTCTTCGCCGCGCCCTGCGGTCGCGACGGCGTACCCGTCGGACTGGAGTTTCGCGCGCACCAGGCGCACGATGGCCGGTTCGTCGTCGACGACGAGGATCAGGCGTTTGCGCATCGGTCAACGTACCCCCGTTTGGCCCGCATCGGCCGCGGCGGCTTCGTCGCCCGCGTCCCAGCCTTGGGCGATCGGTAAGACAACGGAGAAGGTCGCTCCGAGACCCGGCCCGGGCGACTCGGCGGCGATCCGGCCGCCTTGCGCCTCGACGAGGTGGCGACTGAGATAGAGCCCGAGCCCCATGCCGCGGACAGTCGGATCAGCGCCCGGCCGGCGGAAGCGTTCGAAGACGAGCGGGACGTGGTCGGCGGCGATCCCGCTGCCCTGGTCAGTGACCCGGATTTCGACCTGCTCGCCGTCGCGATGGGCCGAGGTTCGAATCTCCCCGCCGCCGGGCGCGTATTTGACCGCGTTCTCGTAGAGGTTGCGGAGGACCTGGGCGAGGAGATCAGGGTCGGCCTCGACCGGCGGCAGACCGAACGGGACATCCACGACAAAGACGTGGCCAGAGGCGCGGTTGCCTACTTCCTTCGCAACACGGCGGGCGAGTGGTTCGACGAGGACCGGCTCGGTGGTGGGTTCCAAGCGCCCGGCCTGGATTGCGGCCAGACTCAGCATGTTGGTCAGCATCCGATCGAGGCGGTCGCTTTCGAGGACGACGTCGGCGAGGAGTTCCTGCCGCGTCTCCTCGTCGAGGCTGTCGCCCTGGTGGGAAAGGAGGTGCGCGCCGCCGTGGATGGCTGTCAACGGGGTGCGGAACTCGTGGGAGATGAGCGAGAGGAAGTCGTCCTTGAGTTGTTCGGCCTCGCGCAGGCGAGCGACGTCCTGAAAGACGACGACCGCGCGCGCGACGGAACCGCGGGCGTCCCGGAGCGGTGCGGCCTGGACCAGGATCGGGAGACGCTGTCCGTCCCACCCTTCCAGGATGAGCTGGCGGTTGCGGACTGTCTCCCCGCGAAGAGCGCGTTCCCCCGGTTGTTGGTCGTGCGGCAAGGGAGTGCCGTCGGCCCGGAGGACCCGGTAGTCACGGCCAGCAACCGGGAAGGCACCGGCCGGTGCATTTGGACCGAACAGCATCCGCACCGCGGCAGCATTTGCCAGCTCGATTGCCCCGGAGGGATGTGCCTGGATGAGCACACCGGAGGGCAGGTTGTCGAGCATCGTGCGGAACTGGTCGCGCTGCTCCTCGGCGCGCAGGCGCGCTTCCTCGAGCTGGCGATAGAGATGGGCGCGGTCGATTGCGGTGGCGGCGTGGGCGGCGAGGACCTGGACGGTCTCGAGGTCGCGCTCGTCGAACGGGCGATCGTCGAGGCGCTCGGTCAGGTAGAGGTTGCCGACCGGGCGGCCCGCATGGAGGATGGGCACGCCGAGAAGGGTTCGCATCGGGGGGTGGTTAGCCGGGAAACCGACGGAGCCCGGGGCGGCGGCGATGTCGGGTACGAGCATCGGGCGAGCAGTCTCGATCAACGCGCCGAGCATCCCATGGCCCTGGGGAATCGGCCCGATCGCGGCGCGCGCCTCGGGGGAGATGCCGGAGGTGATGAACTCGACGATCCGGCCCTCCGAGTCGGCCACTCCGCAGGCGGCGTAGCGGGCGGGCACGACCTGACGGGCGAGATCGACCAGGCGTTGGAGGACGATCGGGAGATCGACCTCCGAGGCGATGGCTAGGGCAGCCTCGTAGGCGGCGATCAGCAGCGGCTCGCGGGAGGTCGCCTCGGGGAGCGTGATAGGGCCATTCTTTCGGTCGGTCAGTCGATTGTCTTGGTCCGTCATCGCCTCGCGTCCGGTGCGCATCCCATTCATTCGATTGGCGAGGAGGATAGCAGGCGCCAGGTCCACCTGCGGGATTTGCGCTCCGACGACGTCGGTCACGACGGCCGAGGTGACGGTTGCCGGGACGCTTCGGTGCTCGAACGACGCCGGCCAGAAATCTCGTCGAGCTTGTCCTGCGAGAGTCCGTCCGTTTCGCACGCGAATGAGCGCAGCAGACGCGCGGTGATCAGGGCGAGACCGGCTGTCGCAGGCAGGACGACGACCAGCATCGCCGGTTGGGCGGACGGATCGTGCTTGGCGGACATCGCGACGGCCATGCCGGCGATCGATCCGGCCAGACAGGTGGCGAAGGCGGCCAAACCGTAGGCTGCCCTGATCGCCGCTGGGCGCCCGCGGAAGAGTCCGATGCCGGTCACGATGAGCAACGGGATCACGAAGCCGAAGTCCAGGAGCTTGACGATCCAAAATGCCGACGGCCCTTCCTGGTACTCGGCTGACGGATGTCCGATCACGACGAGCCGGATCTGGGCGGACCAGGCGAGTGCGAAGAAGACGCCGAGGCCGAGGAAGATGCCGGCGGCTGCGCGCCGGAGGCTGTCCGAGGGCATTCGTAGGTCGCGTTCGCCCAATTGAGACCAGGCATAGGCGGCGAGCGCCGTTCCGCCGGCCACCAGCCCGGCGTAGAGGGGGAAGAACTTCTCGACGTTGCCCGGATAGCGGCTGTATTCCTGTCCAAGGATGGCCGTCGTGGAGGTGTAAACCGCATACAGGGACGGGCCGAGGGCGAGCGCGGGCGCGAGTCGGTGGCCGCGCAGCCAGAGCACGCCGGCCGCGACCGCAGCCGGGGCGACGACTCCGAGCGAGACGACTTCACCTCCGACGAACTGGTTTTCGATGTGTTTGGACGTTCGGAATTCGATCACCTTGAAGACGAGGGGCCCGAGAACCGCGGCGGCGGCGATTCCGGTGCCGAGGGCGATTGAGCCGAAACCGGCGATGCGACGTGGACTCATGGTGGTACCTCCGACGGCCGGGCTGTTGCGTAGGATGTCACGACCCTCATTCCGAAGACAGGTTAGGCCGGTGGCCGACGCGTCCGCGTGGCTGGTTGACGCCGAGATGTTGCAATTTCGTGACACCGAAGGCGCTGCCCACGGGTCAACCACTCTCCGGACAGGCGCGTACGGGGTCGTCCAGGGGGCCGATGACGACGCGCGCGACGCCGTCCTCGAGGTGGACACGTTCCGGGAGACGGAGGTCGCGGAGGAGGTTGAGCATGCGCGCGTTGTCGGGGAGGACGAGCGCGTAGAGAAAGCGGACGCCGCGGCGGCGCGCCGCCTCGATCAGGCGGTGGGTGAGAGCCAGGCCAAGACCGTGACCCTGCCAGCGGTCGGCGACGATGGCGGCGTACTCGGCGCGGTCGGTGCCGGGGTCGCGGTCGAAGCGGACGACGCCGGCGATCTCTTCCGGTGCTAGGGGATCGAGAGCGACGAGGGCAAAGCGATCGATGCCGTCGAGTTCGGTGAAGTAGTGGGCCTGCTCGTCGCTGAGTCGGGGGTTGGGGAAGAAGAATCGCTGGTAGATCGAGCGGTCGCTCAGCCGGGAATGAAAGCGTTGGAGTGCCGCAAAATCGGAGGAGGTGATGGGGCGGAAGCGAACCTCCGTGCCGTCGAGGAGGGCGATCGTTCCCGTTTCGGCCGCCGTGGTTTCCATCTTTCTGCTCCTGTTCTGGACATCATTGTGGTGTATAGGGCCCCTGATAGACAAAGGCGCCCCCGGCCACAGTGGCCGGGGGCGCCTTTGTCGCGATTGGGCCGCGGGTCAGGCGGTCAGGACTTGCCGTGGCTGCGCTTTGATCTCGTCGCCGCGGCTGAAGAGACGACCGCGGGTCCAGGGGGTGCCGACCGCCGCCAGCAGGACCCGGTCGAGGCCCCAGTAACCGGCGACCTTCCAGGCGAGGACGAGGAAGACGCCGAGGCCGAAGAGGACCGGGTTGGTGCTGGCCGTGCCGGCCAACTGGAAGTTGAAGTTCATCAGCGTGCCGAAGAAGGCGGCGATCCCGACCAGGGCGCCGACGATCAGACCGATGCCGATCAGGAACTCGCCGACCGCGATCACCTTGGCGAACCAGGTGTACCACTCGTGCCGGAGCATGTAGCGGAGGAGATCCTCGAACCAGGCGTAGGTGCCGGCCGGGGCGGCGGGGCGTCCCTCGGGGACGGCGGTGGCGCGCTCCCAGTAGCCCTTGAGGGCGCCGCCGCCGCCCATCCAGGCGTCGTCGCGCAGCTTGTGCTCGCCGGCGGCTACCCACTCCCGGCCGACGAAGAAGCGGACCGGCAGCCAGACGAGCGCGAAGAAGGTGTTGCCGAGGAGCAGTTTCCACGAGACCGGATCGTCGATCTGACCGGCCGCGGTCGCATCGCTCGCCGGTCGCAGATCGACGCCGCCCTCCGGCAGCCGGCGCGCCTGGTAGAGACCGGCGGCAATGATGGCCGTGAGCATGACGTAGGTCCAGATCGCCGAGCCGGCGATGTCTTCGCCATTCCAGAAGCTCTTCGTGAACAGACCGTCCGCAAAGACCCAGCAGAGTAGAGCGAACAGCGCCGCCGAAGCGGCGGTGAGCGCGTAGGTACGATTCTTTGTCACGGCACACCTCCCGACCGTTGTGCGGGGCAACGCCCTTGCGTCGTCCCCTTTCATTGACACCAGAATAGGGTTGGAGGCGTGACGGGGGCGTGCAAACGACTGGGTGGGGTGTGACGAAAACGCAACAGAATTGTTCTCCCTTGAGATGGTGCGGGACGTGGCGGGGAAGTGAGGCGTGACGGTCGACCCATGGCGGGGTGGCATGACGCCGTGTGGGAGAAGGAACCGCCCGGAGGCAC
>JAXDKI010000092.1:0-4677 GCA_034667245.1 Thermomicrobiales bacterium
ACTGAAAGGACATCCCTCTCCGTGGTCATCCTGAGCGAAGCGAAGGATCTCTCTTTGTTCAACCTCCGGCGGCGTCTAGCCGTCTACCTTGTCGCGGATCCAGAGCAGACCAACCGCGACCTCTTGAGTGATGTCGAAGCGGCACTGGCCGGTGGCACCACGTGCGTGCAACTTCGCGCGAAACGTCTCACCGACCGGGCAGTGCTCGATTTTGCTCGGGCACTGGTGGAGCGATGCCACCGGGTCGGGGCGCTCTTCGTCATGAACGATCGCATCGACCTGGCACTCGCCGCAGGCGCGGACGGCGTCCATCTCGGTGTTGACGATCTGCCGCTCCGTGAAGCTCGACGCCTTGCGGGAAAAGACGTTGTGATCGGTTACTCCCCCGAGACCGATGAGCAAACCACGCAAGCTCGAGACGAGGGCGCCGACTACCTGGGGGTCGGCCCCGTCTACGGCACAGTCTCGAAGGATGACGCGGGGGAGGCGGTCGGGCTAGAGACGATCCGGCGTCGGGCGAGGCTGGCCGCAATCCCCATCATCGGCATCGGCGGGATCACCCCCGGGAACGCGGGGGACGTCGTGCGCGCCGGCGCGTTCGGTGTGGCGGTCGTTGGCGCTATCCTGCGCGCGAGCGATCCTGAGCAGGCGGCACGGAACCTGAGCAGAGCGGTCGCTTCCGCCCGGGCTGATGAGCGTGCCTGATGTCGCGCGGGTCCCCAGACTCATGCTCGTCACGGATCGACTCCGTTCGTCGCTACCACTCATCGACCTGGCACGAAGTGCGGTCGCTGGAGGCGTCGACCTTGTCCAGGTCCGCGAGAAGGATCTGGCAGTCGACGACCTGCGACGCATCGTAGCTTCGATCGTCGAGGCTGTCGGCGACCCGGCGCGCGTGTCGGTGAACGGCGATGTCCGCCTGGCAAAGGAACTCGGAACGGGTGTTCATTTGCCCGAGGAGGGGGCCGCTGTCCGCCAGGCACGGCAGATGCTCGGATCGACAGTGCTCATCGGGCGCTCAGTTCATTCACCTGAGAGCGCGCGCCCGAGCGAGGGCGGGGACTACCTGATAGCCGGACACGTATTCGCGACGGCCGGCAAACCCGACCGTCCCCCCATCGGTTTGGAGGGGTTGCGACGTATCGTCGAAGCCGCTCCTTGCCCCGTCCTCGCCATCGGCGGTATCACCGCCACGAACGCGGGATCGGTGATTTGGGCGGGGGCGTACGGCGCAGCAGTAGTCTCGGCCATCAACGGCGCGGTCGATCCGGCGGACGCCGCATGTGCAATTCGCCGGCAACTGCCCGGGAGCAAGGAGTTCACGGTGGACGCAACGGCAACCAAAATCGAGGTCACGATCAACGGCAAAGCTGTCGGCATGGATGCCGGAACGACGGTCCAGCAATTCCTGGAATCGAAGGGCTACCAGGACCGGCTGGTCGTCGTGGAGTTGAACGAGGCGATCTTGCCGAGGGCGTCGTATCCGTCAACCATGCTCTCCACCGGGGACCGCGTCGAGATCGTCCACTTCGTCGGCGGCGGGTGAGTCCTCCTCCTGCCAGGGCAGCCACAGACAGCGCCGGAGATCGACCTGGTACTCGGCGGCGAAGGGCACTCCCTCGGCCACCAGGAGCCCCTTCATCACCTCGGGATGCCCGAAGTGCCAGCCGCCTGAGAGTTCACCGTACCGGTTGACGACGCGATGACAGGGGAGGTCGAGTTCTTGAGGCACGGCGTGGAGCGCCCAGCCAACCATCCTCGCCCCTCGTACCGAGCCGATCGCCCGTGCCACGTCGCCATAGGTCGTGACACTCCCATACGGGATGCGGCCAACCACGTCGTAAACCCGCTCCGTGAAGATTGCGGAGGCAGCCATCGCGGTCGATTTCCCTCTTTCCTGCATCCGGTCTGTTGCCGGGCTCGTATCTTTGAGAGGGTATACTCAGGCCCAGGACTTCGTCACGCCCACGTGTACGGGCGGTGTTGTGAAATGCCACGCCGCCTGAGGAACGATCAATGCGAACCCTATTGACCAAGATACTCGGCGACCCCAACGAGAAAGCGATCAAGCAACTCCAGCCCCTCGTCCAGCAAGTCAACGAGCTCGAACCCGCGATGAAACAGAAATCGGACGAGGAGCTTCGCACTCTCGCCGAGAAGTTCCGCGCCCGCTACGAAGGGGGCGAATCCCTCGATGATCTCCTCCCGGAGGCTTTCGCCGCGACGCGCGAGGCAGCCGGCCGCACGCTTGGTCAGCGCCATTATGACGTGCAGCTGATGGGCGGTATGGTCCTCCACCAGGGCAAGATCGCCGAGATGAAGACCGGCGAGGGCAAAACCCTCACGGCCACGCTCGCCGTCGCGCTGAACGCGATGAACGGACGCGGCGTCCACGTCGTGACGGTCAACGATTACCTCGCCAAGCGCGATACGCAGTGGATGGGCCAGGTCTACGACGCCCTCGGTCTCACCGTCGGCTGCATTCAGCACGAGCGGGCGTTCATCTTCGACCCAACGTGGGAGTCGCCCGAACCAAATCTGGAACGACTCCGCGAGGTGGCACGCCGCGAGGCGTACGCCGCGGACATCACCTACGGCACGAACAACGAGTTCGGGTTCGATTACCTGCGCGACAACATGGTCGTTTCGATTGAGCAGTGCGTCCAGCGAGACCTCGTCTACGCGATTGTCGACGAGGTCGACAACATCCTGATCGACGAGGCGCGGACCCCGCTGATCATCTCCGGTCAGGCCGAGCGCGCGAACGACCGCTACTACCAGTTCGCCCAGATCGTGAAGCAGCTCCGCGAGGGCCGGCATTATGCCGTCGACCTCAAACACAAGAGTGCCACCCTGACCGAGGAAGGTGTCGACAAGGTCGAAGAGCTGGCGGCAATTCCGGCAGGTGAGAGCATCTACGACGACCGCTACATCGACCTGACGCACTACCTGGAGAACGCCCTCAAGGCCGAGGCCGTCTTCCACCGCGACAAGGACTACATCGTTCGTGACGGCGAGGTGATCATCGTCGACGAGTTTACCGGCCGGATGATGCCTGGCCGGCGCTGGAGCGAGGGTCTCCATCAAGCGGTCGAAGCCAAAGAGAACGTCAAGGTTCGCCGCCAAAACGTGACGATGGCGACGATCACCTTTCAGAATTACTTCCGCATGTACGACAAGCTGGCCGGGATGACCGGTACGGCCAAGACCGAGGCCGAGGAGTTCCTCCGCATCTACAACCTCGACGTTGTCGCGGTTCCGACGCACCGGCCGATGGTCCGCGACGACAGTCCGGACCTCGTCTTCAAGAACGAACGCGGCAAATTCAACGCGGTCATCGAAGAGATCGTCGCGATGACCTCGAAGGGACGCCCGGTCCTCGTCGGTACCACCTCGGTCGATACCTCCGAGCGGCTCAGCGAGGCGCTAAAGCAACGCGGCATCGACCACGACGTGCTCAATGCCAAGCAACACGAGCGTGAGGCGGCCATCGTCGCCGGCGCCGGTCAACCAGGTACGGTGACGATCGCCACCAATATGGCGGGTCGTGGCACCGACATCGTCCTCGGACCCGGCGTCCCGGAAGCGGGCGGGCTCCACATCATTGGCACCGAGCGGCACGAGTCGCGCCGGATTGACAACCAGCTCCGCGGTCGCGCCGGCCGTCAAGGTGACCCGGGCTCCTCCCGGTTCTACGTCTCGCTCGAAGACGAGTTGATGCGGCGCTTCGGCTCGGAGCGCATTGCCGGGCTAATGGAGCGACTTGGGATGGAAGAGGAGGTGCCGATCGAGCACCGCATCATCTCCAAGTCGATCGAGAGCGCGCAGACCAAGGTCGAAGGGCACAACTTCGACATGCGGCGGCACGTCGTCCAATACGACGACGTGATGAACAAGCATCGCGAGCGTATCTACGACGATCGGAAGAAGATCGTCGCCGGCGAGGACATGTCCGAGCAGGTCGCCGACATGATCAGCGCCGAGCTCGAAGCCATCGTGGACATCCACACCGGTCAGCGCGGCGAGGACATCGACTTCGCGGCGATCGCCGAGGCGTACACGGCGATGATTCCGAACGGCCAGATCGAGGTCGCCGACCTCGAAGGTCTCGACCGGGAAGGGATCCTCGACGCGCTCGAGACCGACGCCGATCGGGCCTACGCCGAGGTTGAGTCGCGGTTCGGGGCCGAGGCGATGCGCCAGGTCGAGCGCCACATCATGCTGGCGGTGATCGACCGCCTTTGGGTCGAACATCTGACCGCGATGGACGACCTCCGCGAAGGCGTTGGGCTCCAGGCCTACGGGCAGCGCGATCCCCTCATCGTCTACAAGACCGAGGGCTACAAGATGTTCCAGCGGTTGCTCGGCAATATCCAGCACGACGTCGTCCACACGATGTTCCGAGTCCAACCGGCTGTCGCCCAGCAACCCATCCGCACCCGAGTCACCGAGGAAGTGACGACCAATCGCGGCGACAATGGCGCCTCGGCCCCCACCAAGAAGCGCAAGGTCGGCGTGAACGAACTCTGTCCCTGCGGCAGCGGCAAGAAATACAAGCACTGCCACGGTCGCGTGGCGAGCAAATCTCTGGTGTAGGCGTCAAGTACGAACCAGCTATCGCCCGGTCACGGAAGAGGTCCTTCGCAGGCGCTCAGGATGACCAATGAGCGGGGCATC
>JAXDKI010000093.1:0-10623 GCA_034667245.1 Thermomicrobiales bacterium
TGACGAATGAGCAGATGCCTTGGATAATACAAATAAGTCAAATCACGGTGGCAAGCCTGGTCTGCGTTGGGATTCCGGAGTCCGAGCATGGTTGCGGTGCGAACAACGGATCAGGTGCGAGAGCAGGTAGGTCAGCTGGCGGTGGATGCGTCCCCCCATACCGTGGATGCCATGTTGAGCCTCTTTCACGCCGCAGGGACAGCTCCGGTCCGGACGGCCTTCGCTGCCCGCGGTCTGCGTGCCGTCGCCCGTCTGCTTCAACTCTCGGACGATCGCGCCCTCGCCGACGCAGCCGGCGCCCCTTCTGATTACGCGGCGCTGCTTCAGCTTCTGGCTCAACCTGAGGTCATCAGCGACCTCGGGCAATTCGACCCTCGCGATCCGCTCCTCCCGGCCCGGATCGCCGGTTTACGCGCGCGGGAGGAACTCCTCCGCGCCGAAGGCGGGCCGCTCAAGGCCGACCAGATCGCGCAGCTCCTCGGTATCTCTCGCCAGGCCGTCGATCACCGCCGTCGCAAAGGCAAGCTGTTGGCTCTGACGCTGGGCCGGCGCGGCTACGCCTATCCAGCCTGGCAGGTTGTCGAAGGGCGAACCATCCAGGGGCTCGACACGGTGCTCGCGGAGCTCCGCGACTTCGACCCGTGGACGCAAGCTGCCTTCATGCTCAACCCCAACACCTGGCTGGACGACGAAACGCCCCTGAACGAACTTCGCCGGGGGCACGTCGACCGAGTGCGAGAGGCTGCCAGCGTCTATGGCGAGCACGTCGCGGCGTAGCGCGCAGCGGTGAGTCTCGCCGATCGCCTCGGCGATCACCCGCCGGCCGCGCTCCCAGCGTGCTTCGTCTCCACGGAAACCCGACTGGCCCCGGGGATCGGATGCGGCCAGGTACGCGTGCTCCAGCACGTCGCGGGTCGCGCCGTACCAATCGGCGTCGTCCACACCTCTCCTCCCTCGCGCTGCTCGGCGGGAAATCGGCGGGTTGAGATGTGTCGGCGGAACATTACCGACGGGACGGTGCAATCCCTTCCTGTCCGATCGTCCAGACGAACGGCACCGTCTCCCAATCGAACGTGCCCAAGCCTTCCGGACCCAGCTCGACGATCCGCTCCAGACACGCCTGGCTCTCGGCCACCAACCGCGCGGTGTCAACTCTCCGGCACGTCGGGACAAAGCCCGACGTCTTCTCGATCCCGTCCGTCAGCAGCAGCACGGCCCCGCGGTGGTTGCCGTTCCGGGCATGATGGAAGCCGACCCCGATCTGGAGAATGCCCTGGTAAAGGCGGCGGACGGGGCCTCGCTCGGCGTGCCACTCGTGCTCGATCTCCTCGTGGCACTCGTAGAACTTCCGCTCGTTGAAGAGACGAATCCCCTCCAGCACACCCGGCGGCAGCGATCCGGCGCAGGGATCGGACTCCGGCGCGAGCGAGACCAGGAGTGGATCGAAACGGCCTCGGATGCGCGCCATCGTCGCACCTGGTTCGCTTCCCAGCGCCCCCTCGGCGATCAACGGGCCGTCGTAGCCACTGTTCGCGATGGCACGGATCAGCGCCGGCCAGGGGAGATCGCCGTCGCCGGGCGGCAGATGGCGCGCGGCCGGATCGCCCTCCCTGTGGTCGCTGACGTGGACGTCGACGATCCGGCCCTCCATCCCGGCAAGGACCATAAACGGGTTGGCACCCGCCTCCGCCGCTTGAAACGGATCGAAGGCAAATCCGATCGCCTCCGGCGGCCCCACCTCCGGCAGCCGCGCCGCCAGCGCCATCACGTCCCGCACCGAGCTGACGACGCACCAGGAGACGTTCTCGATCGCCAGCGTTACCCCTGCCGCTCCGCAGGCCGCCGCCAGCTCCGCGGTTACCGCGACAAACCGCTCCCAGTCGTCCGGTCCCCGTGCCTCGTCCCGCCTCAGCCCGTGCCAGACGACCGCACGAGCACCCAATTCCACCGCCGCCACGATCGCTCGATCGAAGAGCGCGCGTGCCTCCTCGGTCCGCCTCCGGTACGGCGTGGCGAACGGGTGCAGCGACTGAAACGTGTGGATCGCGTGGACGCGAACGTCTGCCGCTCGGCAGTTCCCGGCGATGAGCCGGATGAACGCCGGGTCATATTCGCCCCGCGTCTGGAGCATCAGTTCGACGTCGGCGACGCCGAGGCGCGCCGCGACGATCGGGACCTCCTCCGTCGGAACCTCAGGGTACAGGGCGCCGCTGGAGAGACCAAGCCGAAGCATCACGAGCGATGGTCCCGATGGGCAACCTGGATCACGAACCGCACGCTCCACGAGGCGTCAGACGGTGGCCGCGTTTGTCCGGCCGGACGCGGCGATGGTACCATCCTGTCCTGCCGCCGAGATACGTACGCCTGTTACGAGGCGGGGCGGTCCTGTCTTTCCAACACGTCTATGCAGGGATGATGCGTTTGCCCGTGCCGCCCGTGCGCGGGGCTAAAGACCCCGCGCTCAGCCTACGAAGCCGGCTCAAGCCGGCTGTATGCACGACGATCTTTCGCTCGTTCGCAGCCCCCTATAGGGGGCTTTGTGGGTTGAGCGCCGGGTGCCCTCTGGGCGCTTTAGCCCCGCGCACGGGCGGCACAACCGTCCGGAGGCCGGCAAGGGCCTCGTTATCATGATCCCCTCCCCCTCCGCCCCGCCCCGCCTGACGCGGCTGGAACTGCACGGCTTCAAGAGTTTCGCCAACCGGACCGTCTTCCTCTTCGAGCCCGGCATCACGGCGATCATCGGACCGAACGGCAGCGGCAAGTCGAACATCTCCGACGCCGTCCGCTGGGTGCTCGGGGAGCAGAGTCACTCCTCCCTCCGGAGCAAGAAGACCGAAGACGTCATCTTCGCCGGCGGCAGCGGTCGTGCCCCCGTCGGCATGGCCGAGGTTGCCGTCACCTTCGACAACACCTCCGGCTGGCTGCCGATCGCCTTCGGCGAGGTCACCGTCACCCGGCGCGCCTTCCGCTCCGGTGAGAACCAGTATCTGATCAACGGTCGCAAGGTCCGGCTCAAGGACGTCGCCCACCTGACCGCCTCACTCGGCCACAGCTATACCGTCGTCGGCCAGGGCCTCGTCGACGCCGCGCTCAGCCAGCGGGCGGAGGAGCGGCGGGGTCTCTTCGAGCACGCCGCCGACCTGACCGGTCTCCGTCTCAAAGCGGCCGAAGCCGAGCGCAGCCTCGCCGAGACCGAATCGAACAGCACCCGCCTCACCGACCTCCTCGACGAGCTGGAGCCGCGCCTGAAATCTCTGGAGCGTGGCGCCAGGCAGGCGCGCGAATGGAAAGGCGTCCATGACCGCCTCCTCGAACTGCAGCAGGTCCATTACGGCCGCCTGCTTCGCGAAGCCAAGACGCGACTCGCGGAAGCAGAGCGCGCAGCCGCAAGCGACGAAGAGCGCGTGGCCGCCTCACGGCAGGAGTTGGACCGGCTAAGCGCCGCCGCGACAACCGCCCGCACCGAGGCCGAGGACGCGCGCGCCACGCTCGCCCAGCATGCCGTCCGCCTGCAATCGACCATCGATGCCGCTCGCCGCGTCGGGCACGAGCGCGACCTCGCCGACGAGCGGCACGCCGCGCTCACCCGTCGCCGCGAGGACATGGCCGACACCCAGGCCGGACTCGACGACCAGGTCGCCGCCGTCGAGCGGGAACTCGCCGGCGTCGCCCTCGATCTGAAGGCCGCGGAGAAAGAGGTCGCCGCCGCCCGGACGGCTGTGACGATCCTCCAGGCGGAGGGGGCTGCAGCGCGCCAGACCCGACGGGACCAGGAGCGCCGCGCCGCTACCCTCGCCGCCTCGATCGGCGAGCGCGAGCGAACCCTGGCCGACCTCGTCCGCCGGCGTGCGCTCCTCGATCAGCGCCGCGAGACCGACACCGCCGAACAGGAACGTGCCGCCGCTTCCACTGCCGAGCGGACGACTCGCCTCGACCGCCTGGCCGCCGAGCTCGCCGCCTTCGACGAAGCCGAAGCGGCGGCCGCGGCCAATCTGGCGGAAATCGATGCGAAGCTCGCCGGCCTTACGGTAGAGTCGGAACGTGCCGTCGCCGCCGAGCGGAGCGCCCGCGAGACGGTCTCCGCGGCCGAGCGTCGGGTCGGCGAGGTGGCCGCGCGGCTGGAGGGACTCCGCCGGTTGCACGAGAGCGGCGCCGGACTCTACGCCGGGGTTCGCGAGACACTCGGCGCCGCCCGCGCCGGCAAACTGCACGGCATCCGCGGCACCGTCGCCGAATTGATCGAGGTCCCCGCCCGCTACGACACCGCGATCGAAGTCGCCCTCGGTGCCCATCTTCAGGACGTCGTCGTCGAGCGCTGGGCCGACGCGGAGACCGCAATCGCCCACCTGAAGCGCAGCAACGCCGGCCGCGCCACCTTCCAGCCGCTCGACACGATCCGCCCCGGTCGCGGTGGAGCCCCGCGTGAGGCGCTCGGGTTGCCCGGTGTTCACGGGGTCGCAAGCGAGCTGGTTTCGGCAGCACTGGACCTCGGCGTCGTGGCCTCGGCCCTGCTCGGCCGGACACTCGTCGTCGAAGACCTGCCGACCTCGCGGGCAACCCTTCCCCATCTGCCGGTCGGATGGAGCGCCGTCACCCTCGCCGGCGAGATCGCCCGGACGGGTGGCTCGGTGACCGGCGGCGCTGCCGTCCGGGAGAGCGGTGTCCTCGGCCGCGAGCGCGAGCTGCGGGAGCTCCCGCGCGAGTTGAAGCGCCTGGAGCAGGCTCGCGATCAGGCACAGGCCGCCTTGCGCGAAGCCGCCGAGACGCCGCGTCGCCTGGTCGAAGAGCGCCGAGAGCAGGAAACGGCACGCGCCGGATTCCTGGCGACGCGCAAAGAACGGCAGGGCCAGCGCGCTCGCCTCGCCGGCTGGCTCAACGATCTCCGCGCCGAGCAGACCACCGCCGATCGCCGGCTGGCGGCCCTCGCCGCCGCGGCGGAAACCGCTCACGCGGAGACGGCATCCCTGGAGCGCGATCAAGTCACGCTTCACGCTGAGGCCGGCGCGCTCCGCGAGCAACGCGACGCCCTGCAGGCGCAGCTCGCCCGCGAGACAGAGGTCGCCACCGCCTCGGAGCAGCAGCTCGCCGCCGAGCAGCGCCGGCTGGCGGCGCTCGACGAACGCTTGCGCGCCGAACGCCGCCGCGAGACCGGCCTCCGGGCCCAGCGTCAAGGGCTCGATGAGGAGCTTGCGCTCCGAGCGGAGCGTGCCGCCGCCCTCGACGGCGAGTTGGCCGCCCTCGCCGCGCAGCGCGACCGCCTTGCCACGGAGACCGCAACCCTCACCGCCGCCCGCGACGCCGTCCAGGCCGAGCGTCCGCCCCTCGAAGCGTCCGTCAAACGCACCGAAACAGAGGTCGCTCGCCTCGATCGCACCCTCGAAGCGGCCCGCAACGCCCTCCTCGAAGCCGAGCGCGCCCGCGGTGCGAGCGGTCTCGTCGTCGAACGCGCCCGCGGGGAACTCGGCGCCATCCGCCAACGCATCACCGACGACCTGGAACTCGATAACCCGGACGACCTGGTTGACGAGAGTCGAGCAATCGAGGAGGTGAGCAGTCGAGAAGAAAACAACTCCTCACCTCCTCGCCTCCCCGACTCCTTGCCTGCTGACATGGAGCGCGAGATCGGTCGCCTCAAGGAGCGCCTGCGGCGCGTCGGCTACGTCGGCGAGAACGCCGTCGAGGAGTACGAGCGGGAAGCCGAACGACAGGTATTCCTCCGTGAGCAACTCGCCGACGTCCAGGGTGCCGCCGAGTCGCTCCGGAGCCTGCTGGCGGACCTCCACCTCACGATGCGGCAGCGCTTCGACGAAACCTTCGCCCGGGTCGCCGCGGTCTTCTCCGAAACGTTCACCACCCTCTTCGGTGGCGGCACCGCGCGCCTCGTTCTCGTCGCCGGCGAGAACGGCGACGGGGCCGGTGTCGACATCGTCGCCCAGCCACCGGGGAAGCGACTCCAGAGTCTGGCGCTCCTCTCCGGCGGTGAGCGCTCGCTGACGGCTGCGGCGCTCCTCTTCGCGATCCTCCGCGTCAACCCGACGCCCTTCTGCCTGCTGGACGAAGTGGACGCCGCCCTCGACGAGGCGAACGTCGTCCGCTTCCGCGAGCAACTGCGAAGCCTCGCCGCCGAGACGCAGGCGATCGTCATCACCCACAACCGCGGCACGATCGAGGTCGCCGACACCCTCTACGGCGTCAGCATGCGTGAAGACGGCGTCTCGCAGGTGCTCTCATTGCGGCTGGCGGACGCGGTGGTCGCTGGCTGATAAAGCGCGACTGGCTGTTGAAGTTGTGGTATTAGCGGTGTGGGATCGTCGATGCTGGTCAACCAGATCGACTCCGTAACAATGCGAGAGCGTTTCCCCGTCGTGGAGTCGTCCCCGAGCGTGTGGGGCGGGCCGGTAGCCATGCCGGAACAGGGGCAGGGTTTGTGTTGTACGACGCCGGTGTGATCTTTCCTCCGAGTTGCGATCCCCTCGAGTCACCCGTCTGACTCAATGCTCCTGCGAACATGTTAGCCACCTGGACGATCAACCCCTGCGACCGGTGATCTGGACACGGTTTGATCTGTGGCAATGGACTGGTCCCGGTCGCCCTGCGGGCGGACGTGATAACGGCGGCGGTCGCCCGAACAGCCTTCGTTTCTCCCTTCGACATATCGACCAGAATGACTTGCCCCGGCGATCAGTTGCTGAGGACATCGACAGATGAGATCAGCAAGTTGCGGGTTGATCGTGTCCCATCCACGTTGTCGGAACCAGGATGTCGGCCAGGTCCGTTTGTCAGAAATCAGGGCATGTAACGTTATGGGAGCCACAACATGACAACGGCCTTGGCGGCGCTTACCGATGGGTCTCGTTGTCGCGGACGTACTGGGTGATGGTGCGTGGACAAACGGGCTTTGTCACTCGGGTTACGACGTGAGGTGGTCCAACTTCAATTACTGACCTTGGCGCTCATACACCGACGAAGAGGGCATTGACCCGTTCCTCTGGAACCGGAAGGCCGTCCTTTCAGGGAGCCGCGATGTAGCAGCTAAGCACTTTTGATCACCTCTCGTGTCACCTCAGCCGCTGGAACGCATGCGTTCCCTCGCGGGCGGCCAGCTGGCGCTGGTGAGCGCCGTCATCCTTGAAGAGTGTGACGAGGACGAGCCCGGCGATAAACCCGCCAATGTGGGCGAAGTAGGCAACGCCGCCCCCCTCCACCGTGCTGACGCCCAGGGAGAGGAACCCGTTGATGAACTGGAGGACGATCCAATACCCGATCATCGCCCAGGCCGGGACGAGGAAGATCAGCGGGATCCAGCCGAGAAGAATGAGCGTCCGAATATTGCCGTGGGGAAAGAGCACGAGGTAGGCGGCAAGGATGCCGGAAATCGCGCCGCTCGCACCCACCATCGGGACGAGACTCTCGGTGTCGACGATGACCTGTAACAGGGCAGCGCCGACCCCGCAGAGCAGGTAGAAGATTAAATAACTGACGTGTCCCATGGTGTCCTCGACGTTGTCGCCGAAGACCCAAAGGAAGAGCATGTTGCCGGCGATGTGGAGCCAGCCCGCATGCAGGAACTGCGACGTCACCAGGGTGATCAGATCATCCCCGTTCGCGACCTCGGCAGGAATCACCCCCCAGCGGAAGATGAACTCCGCCAGTGCGCGGTCGGAGAGTGCCAGCTCGTACAGGAAAACCAGGACGTTGAGCGCAATCAGACTGTAATTGACGATCGGCGTCAGTCGCCTCCCCTGATTTTCGTCGCCGATCGGGAACATGGCATCCCTCGGAGTCGCCCGTGACGCGTCCCAAGGGACAAATCACGAGTCTCGAGTGCTGAGCCAGGATTCCGGGTTCCGGGTCAGGGCATCGGACGGCAACTGATCGCGGCGGTGGTCAGAAACGTGTCACGTGCCACGTGCCACTCGTGACTTGGTCGCTCCGTTTACCCGCCGATCACCGACTTCGCGCTCTCTGTCGCCCACGCCATCAGGCGGCTTCGCGTCTCTTTGCCGCTTCGCGGAGCGAAGAGGAGGCCGATCAACAGACCATAGGTGAAGAACTTCATCGCGGTGCGCATGCGCACAATCATGTGGGATGCTCCTTTGCCGAATGACAGCGGATAAGCCGTGACGTACTCAGTGGTCGGGCGGCGCCGGTCGTGGACCGTCGAGAACGATGTCGGTCGGTTGCTCGGTCAGTATTTGGCCTCGGAATGTCGGTGGCAGTGTCGCGCCGTCGTCCTCGTCCATCCCCTGCACTGGCGTCGCAGCCAAGGGATCCGACAATGTCTTAGTCGCTACGCTGGTCGTGTCGTCACCTCGAGTGGAGGCAGTATCGAACGGCCTCGCGGAACTGCCCGACGCCGCGCCCTCCGGTTGCGGCTTGTCCATGCCCGTCAACCGAAAGAGGAACTCCTCGGCCCGTTCCGCGAGCAGCGCCCGCGTCTGCGCTCCCGACCGCGGCGTTTTCCAGAGGGTCACCGCTGCGCCTGCCAGCCCGCCGAGAACAAACCCGACGACGAATGCGGTGGTATGTCGCTCCTCTGCCAAACCCGCTGCCTCCTCGTTCCGACAACATCCCACCGACCGCGCCGCCCGTACACGCGATCGTTCAGACGACAGCGTAGCAAGGAAAGGCCTTACCTCGCAAAAGGACCGACGGGCGCGGCCGCCGACCAACGTTCTGCGCCCGTCGGCTCAATCGCACGAGCGATGCCAGGGTGGGCCTGCCCGAATGATCCGGCGAGGCATCTGTTTTGAGATTCACCATCGGCGCTGTTAGCATGCCAACCAGGAAGGATCGACGCGTACACGGGCATGCCAGGTGATCGGTTGAGCGACCGCGCCTGTGGGCGGGCACGTTGAGCAGCGTTCAAATCCCTCGAGCACCCGATCCGACGCGGGCAGACGTCTGGCCCGCAGCCTCGCCAGCGAGGCGGGCGTCTCCTGTCGCTCCAAACTCATATCATGCTTTTGCCGATGACAGAGACCGCCTGGCTAAGAAAGGACCGTCCCTACATGTTCGCCGACCGTCTGGAGATCGCCTCCGAGTCCCACGCCCGCGCGCTCGACCGCGCCGATCCGCTCGCCTCCTTCCGCGAGCGGTTCTACCTGCCGCCGGAGATGATCTACCTCGACGGCAACTCGCTCGGCTTGTTGTCGAAGGACGCCGAGGCGGCGACGCTCGCGGCTCTTCAAGACTGGAAGCAGCTGGCCATCGACGGCTGGCTGCGGGCCGACCCCGACTGGTTCACGGTCGGCGAGCAACTCGGCGCCTTGATGGCGACGCTCGTCGGAGCAGGGGAGGAAGAGGTCGTCGTTACCGGCACCACCACCGTCAACCTCCACAACCTCGTCGCGACCTTCTACCAGCCGGAGGGGAGGCGCCGTCACATCGTCGCGAGTACCCTCGACTTCCCCTCGGACCTCTACGCGCTCCAAAGCCAGATCCGCCTGCGCGGCGGCGACCCGGACGCCGACCTCGTCCTCGTGCCCAGCCGCGACGGCCGGACGCTCGACGAGGACGACCTGATTGCCGCCATGACCGACCGCGTCGCGCTCGTCCTCCTTCCCTCGGTCCTCTACCGCTCCGGTCAACTCCTCGACGTCGAGCGCCTCGCGGCCGCCGCCCGTCAACGCGGGATCCCGATCGGGTTCGACTGCGCCCACTCGATCGGCGCCGTGCCGCACCGGTTCGATGATTGGGGCGTCGACTTCGCCTTCTGGTGCAACTACAAGTACCTCAACGCCGGACCCGGCAGCGTCGGTGCGCTTTATGTCAATCGTTCGCATTTCGTCAGGAGACCTGGGCTGGCCGGGTGGTGGGGGTATCTCAAGGAGCGTCAGTTCGACATGCTCCACACCTGGGAGGGCGCCGGTCACGCCGGAGCCTGGCAGATCAGCACCCCGCCCATCCTGGCGACTGCCCCCCTTGTCGGCTCGCTCCGCCTCTTCGCCGAGGCGGGGATCGATCGGGTCCGCGCCAAATCCCTTGCCCAGACCGCCTACCTGATCGACCTCCTGGAAGCGCTCGGTCTGACGGCAGAACCCTACGGCTACCGGATCGGCACCCCCCGCGATCCCGCGAGGCGCGGCGGCCACGTCGCCGTCGAGCACGACGCCGGTCCGCGCATCGCCAAGGCCCTCAAACGCCGTGGACTCATCCCCGACTTCCGCCCGCCGGATGTCGTCCGCCTTGCCCCTATCGCCCTCTACACCTCCTACCACGAGCTCTGGCAGGTCGCGCAGCACCTGCGGGAGATCGTCGAGACCGGGGAGTACCTGCAAGGCCCGGCGGGGCGGGAGTTGGTCGCCTAGAGCGGTATTATCCCCAATGGCGCGACAAGCGCCCTCGCTCATCCTCGCCTCAGGAGTCGCGCGATGGCTCACCAGACGACGCTGCCCCAACTCGTTCGGGGTGAATGGATTCCGATGACCTACGAGGAGTTCCTCGATTGGACGCCCGATGGGCTACGCAGCGAGTGGACCGATGGGGAGGGGATTATCTACATGACAGCCGGCGATCGCCATCAGGCGCTCATCCTGCTCCTCGCGAGCACGCTTGACGGCTTCGTGCGTCTGTTTGGTCTGGGCCGGGTGAGTCTCGCGTCTTACCCGATGAAACTCTGGC
>JAXDKI010000094.1:0-8645 GCA_034667245.1 Thermomicrobiales bacterium
AGCAGAGTGGCCTCCTCGCCGGCCGGAGTTGGTTGGTTTCGTTGCCAGATGACGCGGGCGACGACGTTGCCGACGCGGACGTAGCCCATGGCTTGATAGGCGTCGGTGTAGACGTTCAGATACCAGACCGATTCGTCGCCGATGATCGGCGGCTCCTCCGGCTCGTCGATCGGCGCGCCGATCCGTTCCCGCTCCGCCGCGAACGCGGTCGAGGCGCCGTACAGGTACGCGGAAGCATCGGAGTTGCTCGGCAGGCGGTAGGCCGCGATCGAGAGGAGGATGTCGGTTTGCTGGGGATCGTCGCCGGCGACGAGTGCCTGATTGGAGAGGAAGACGTCTTCGATCCCGGCCGCGCCGAATTCCGTGGCCCGCGCGTCAAATTGATCGGCATTCTCTTGAAGGAGCCGGACGGTGTTGCTGCCGCGGTGGGGGTAGAACTCGGTCGCGGTGGCGCGGTGGTGGACGACGAGGGCGCCTAATCCCGGCTCCGCCGCGCTCTGCTCCGTCTTGATCCGTTGCGCTACCTTCCTTGCTAGCTTTTCGAGGTCGGCGCGGTTCGGCGCTGTGCCGGTGTAATCGCGGATTTCGATCCCAACGACAAGCGAGCCAACGCGGAAGCGCAGTCCTACCACACCGGTCGACGAGGGGTCGGCGGGGAGGGGACCGCCGATGTCGAAGAGCTGCGCCTCGTCGCCGATTTTGCTCGAGACCTCTTCCTCCGAGGCCGGATCGGCCAGCCAGGAGAGGAAGGTCGTCATCCCCTGCTCTGCCCCGGCCCGGTCGTCGTACTCGGCCAACGTGGTCGCCAACGTCCGGGTGAGGGAGTTCCCGTCCTCGCTAAACTTCGCGAGTGCCACCGCATAGGCCTGCGTCAGTCCGACCTCGGTGAGCGACGCTTCGGTGGCCGCGCCGAAGAAGATGGGATTGGCGCACGCTTCGGCGGTAAAGCAGCTCTTACCGTCGATGAGAACGTACCCGTCGTCGCCGGTGTCGCTGGGATAGACCGCCAGCGCGGCGAGGTCGATCGGCATGTCCGACTGCCGTGTTGGCACGGCCCACGCCGTTGCCGCGGGCCACGACGACCAAACCAGCGCCAGGACGGCGACGAGCGCCAGCGAGCGCGCACGATGCATCCGAATGTCTCCTCCCGCTCAACATGCGGCACCACGACGAGTCCTGCCATGGCCTCGGCCATCGCTCGTGACCGCACCAGCGGTGGGACTCGTGAGCGACCTGCCATCATATGATATGTCACCGACCGCCGTTCCGAATCGCCGCCGTGGCAACCGCCCGGCCGCCTGGTGTTGTGTCATTCGATACGCGCTG
The DNA here is from genome assembly GCA_034667245.1 of Thermomicrobiales bacterium. Classification (GTDB taxonomy): domain Bacteria; phylum Chloroflexota; class Chloroflexia; order Thermomicrobiales; family UBA6265; genus DATBFX01. The sequence goes on from JAXDKI010000094.1 coordinate 1,327, forward strand.
GACCGGAGCGAAGGGGATGAGGGCGATTCTGGAGACCCTGTCGCGGTCAGAGTCTATTCCTGATAAGGTCTGCGCGACGAGGACAACCCGTTGTTCCTGGCCGGATCGCGATGCTGCCGCCGGCCGACTCTCGTCCGCAGCGTTCATGGCGGCGGTCGCATCGTCGGGGACGATCGTCCGCCGCGTCAGGCATCAGGAGACCGAGGATGCGGGTTCCGCCGTCTCCCCACTTCACGCCGCTTTCCCTTTCGAACAACTTCAACGCCGACCGCGCTCGGCTCGACGGCGGTTTGCGACCGCTCGACGGGAGCTCGCCCGATTGGAGCGCGACGAAGGCGTTCGGCGACCAGTCGTACAAAGGGATTCCGTTTGCGCTTGGCGAGCCCGGCAAGCCGAACGTGATCCTGCTTGCTGGTGAAAGACCGGAAGAGGAGGTTCGCATCGAGGTCGACCCGGTGCGGGCAACGTACGTCGTCTTTCTCCATGCCGTTGAGGACCGGCCGCTGCCGGAGTTGCCCGACTTTGGCACGCACGTCCTGGCGCCGACGGTCGCCCACATCGCCTCGAACGCGCTCGGCGATCGCGCCGCTGACTACGTCCTGGTCTATGACGACGGCACGGAGCTCGTCACGCCGGTGCTGCGCCGTTTCGCAATTCAGCAGCGGCACATCGTCTGGGGCGCCAGCCCCTTCGCGGCGGTGCCGGCGCTCGGCCCGCACGTCTTCAACTCCGCGACCGACGACCACTATCTCAACCGGGTCGTGCGGGTGCCATACGGCAATAGCGAGACCCGCCACGACTCTGGTCGGTCCTACGGCGAGAATCTCTGGCTCTACGCCCTGCCGAATCCTAGACCGGACCAACCGATCCGCGCCGTTGTCCTACGCCCTGGTATGGAGCGGTCAGTCGTTTACGGCATCTCCGTTACGACATTGGCGGATCATCCGTTGCGCGCCGGTGTCCGGCAGAAGCTGAAGTTGACCCTGCCGGAGGGTGTGGCGCTGAACGCGCTTGGCGAGCTCGACGCCGACGATCGGTCGCCCGCGATCGGTCTCGACCTGGGAGTGGTGATCTCCGCCCGCGCCGCTCTCGACTACGACGAGGCACGCTGGCATGGCGTCGATCCGGACGTCCAACCGACGGCATCGGGCGGCAGCGTCGTCGTCGAATACACCGCACACCCCATGGCCAGACTCCACGTTGCCACGGGGCCGGAGAGTTCGGTCGCAGCCGAAGTTTCGGTGAACGGCCAGATGGCGGACCCGGCGGCGCTACGAATCGAAGTGGTTGCCGCCGCCGATCGCCCGGTTCGACTGCGGGTGATCGACAAGACGACGCGGCAGCCCGTCGCCGCCCGGCTCCATCTCCATGGGGAGGCCGGGGAGTACCTGCCGCCGCACGGGCATCATCGCAAGGTCAACGGGTATTGGTTCGAGGACAACTACGGTGAGTTCGTCAACGACCACAACCAGTACAGCTATATCCCCGGCGAATGCGCCGTCGATCTCCCGCTCGGTCGCGTCTTCGTCGAGATCACGCGCGGCTACGAGATCGCCCCGATCCGGACCGTCGTCGAGGTGACGCCGGAAACGGAGACGCTCACGTTCGAGCTGGAACGACGGCTGCCCTGGCGCGAGCGCGGTTGGGTGACCGCTGACACCCACGTCCACTTCCTCAGTCCCCAGACGGCCCTCCTGGAAGGCGCGGCCGAGGGGGTGAACGTGGTGAACCTTCTCGCCAGCCAATGGGGCGAAATGTTCAGCAACGTGGGCGACTTCGACGGCCGCACCACGCTCGGCGCCCGCGACTTCGGCGGCGACGGCGAGTTCCTGGTCCGGGTCGGGACCGAGAACCGTATGCAGGTGCTCGGGCACATTTCGCTTCTGGGGTACTCCGGGGCGATGATCACGCCGCTCTGCACCGGAGGTCCCGGGGAGTCGGCGCTCGGCGATCAGCAAGAGGTGACGATGGCGGAGTGGGCGGCCCGCTGTATCGACCAGGGCGGACTGGTCGTGCTGCCCCACGGGCCGAACCCGCAGTGCGAGCGGGCGGCCGACATCGTCCTCGATCTCGTCCACGCGATCGAGATGATGACCTTCAACCCTCACCAGAACCAGATCGGCCCCTACGGGCTGGCCGATTGGTATCGCTTCCTGAACATCGGCCACCAGCTGCCGCTCGTCGGCGGTTCCGACAAGATGTCGGCTTCCTCCCTCCTCGGTGGCGTCCGCACCTACGCTCACCTCGGCCAACGTGATTTCGATTACGGGAATTGGATGGACGCCGTCCGAGGGGGAAATACCTTTGTCACCGTCGGTCCGCTGATCGAGTTCGCGGTCGATGGACAGCCGGCCGGACGTCGGATCACGCTGCCCGCATCGGGCGGCACGGTCGACGTCACCTGGACGGTCGAGTCGGTGAGGGTGCCGATCGAGCAGGTCGAAATCGTCCTCGGTGGTCTCGTCGCGGAGCAGATCGACACCGGCGGAAAGCTTTCCGCGTCCGGGTGCGCCTCCGTGCGTGTCACCGACTCGACCTGGATCGCCCTTCGTGTCCGCGGCAGTCTCCGCGGTCGGACGGGCGACATCGCCGCCCACACCAGCGCCGTCCAGCTCGTGGTCGGCGACGCGCCGATCTTCTGCCAACCCGACGCCGTCGCCGTCCTCGATCAGATCGAGGGGGCGATCGCCTACGTCGATACGATCGCGCCCCGGCCGGAGGCGCAACGGTTCAAGCAGCTGCGCGCGACGCTCGAGGCCGCACATAACCGCCTTCATGGCCGGCTACATCAGCAGGGCGTAGCGCACTTACACACGCCGCTGCACCGGCACGACGCGCCGCGGGAACATTGAGAGCCGGAATGAGGTTGGCCGGAGAGGCGGTATCATTGTCGTAGGGGAGCGCCCGTGCGCTCCCGCGGCTGGTGAACGCGGCGATCGATAAGGGCATCAATGGCGCCCGACGGGGCGGGAGGACACAGGGTTCTCCCCTACCCGACGGCAACTCGCGGGATGACGGGGATCAGGCCGGATAGACGGAGAGGGCCATCCCGTCGAGGACTGACCAGGCGTTGAGGAGCCAGTCCCAGCTCACATAGTCGAGACTCCCAGTGCCCGGGTCGGAGACCGACACACCACCCTCGTCGTAGGAGTAGGCGACGACTACGTGCACCCACGGGACGAGCTTGAACGGGTTGCCGTTCTCGTCCACCTCATAGAACCCGGTTTCGCCCTGAGTGGCAATCCAGACGAGCGTCGGATGCCCGGCGTCGAGCTGGGCCCGCAGGCTGCCGGCGTCGGCGCTGTACCAGACCTCCCCCGCGTAGCCGTACGCGTTCAGGAGGGGCACCAGCGGCTCGGCATAGATACCGTAGTCGTCGGAACCGCCCCAGGGACCGTCGATGTCGCCGCGGTAGCCATCGTGGGGATTGAAGGCCGACGGCACCATCGCCAGCGCGTCGCCTTCATAGATGGGGGCGCCGAACCAGGTCGTTGCGATTTGGATCGCGGCGTACTCACACGACAGGTTGTGCTCCTGGTAATGGGTTGGGAAGCCGCCACTTCCTCCGTCCTCCTCGGTTCCCGCCTCGGGCACGACGGCGTCGGTCTCGACTTCGAGCATCTCGGTCCTGGCGCCACACTCCGCGCCGCCTTGCGGCAGAATCGACGTCCCGCCGACGTAGACGCCCCCAACATTGACGTCCACCCAGTCGGCGGACGCGTCAGCTATCTCGACCGCGAGCCAGGCGATCCCGTCGCCGTCGGTGAGTTCATCGTCGGTGGAGATGACATTGCCGTCATCATCGAAGAGGGCAATCTGGATGGGCAGTCCCCCAACCGTCTCTCCGCCGGTGCGAACCTCGACGCTCACCTCGACCGCGCAATCGACGCCACCCTCCGCACCCCGGATCGTCGCCCAGGCATGGAGATTGCGCTCGGTATCGGCCTGCGCCGATCGCGGACCAAAGCCGGCTGTCACGACGAGCGCCAGCGCCAGCACCCGTACGACTGCGAGCGAACGTCCCATGGCCTACCCCTTCCCTACGACCAAGGAATCGATCCCCAAAGCGTTGTGCTGTCCGACGGCCCGTCACCCTTGTGGTGACTCCTTTTCACGGAGTTAGATCGCAAAAAGGATCATCGACACCGGCAATAGGCAGCGGCCTGGCTCGGGCATCCGGTCGGGCGGATGGTTTTGGCGAAGACCTACGCACGATGTGCGCCAACTGAACAGCGGAACGTATCCAGTTATTTAGCACATGACAGTGGATGCGTCGACCCCGGGATAGGGACAGGGGTCGACTGGGGAATGCGGGGAGCGGAGAGAAGGAGGGGAGAAGGGGGTGCCCGGTCGGGCATGTGCGGTACCCGACCGGACTGGGGAAAGGGATGCGTCACCGGGGAGGACGACGCACCTTGAGATTACCCCGCATACCTGAGAACGTCCTGAACTCTGCCTGAGAATTGTCTGAAGATGCGAATTCCGCCCCGATCGGGGAGGAATTCGGCGGTTCGACCCTGATCTGCCGCGGCCGGGAGTTGGATCAGGGGATAACGACAGTTACTCGCTCGGCTCAAGCGCGAAGTTGAAAAACCCGACCTTGCCGTCCGTCGCATCCTCGAGGTCGATCACCAGGGCGGGGTCGAAGATGCCGTCGCGCTCGTTCTCCGGCTCGTCGGGGAAGTAGAGCTGGCTGGTCAGCACCGGGCCGTCCGGCGCCTGGACCTTGACGTGGATGTGCCGCGTCCGGCCGGGATACAGGCCGGGCACGATCGTCGTCAGTTCGTAGCGACCGTCTTTGTCCGTGAATTGGTGGCCGCGCAGGGTGTAGCCGGCATTGTCGTACTCCCCGGCGTCGTTCGCCTGCCACGACTCGAACAGGGCCTTCTCGACCGGCCGGCAATCGGTCGTGTAGACGTAGCCGGTCAGGACCAGTTTGGTCCCCGGCATTCCCTCCTCCAACAGGGACGCCCGCTCCGGGGAGTTGGGCGTGAAGTAGGGTCCCTCTGTCTGCGCAACGGTCGTCTCGAGATCGTCGTCATCCCCGCAGGCCGGCGTCGGTGCCAGGATCGGCGTGGCCTGGGCAGGCGGCGTGGCTGTCCCATCGTCGGTTTGGGCGAACGTGATGCCGGCCGATCGGCCGCCGAGCAGAGCGAGCGCGAGTGGCGCCGGGAGCATCAGCGCTGCCTTCTGCAGGCGACGACGGCTGAGCTTGGTCTGAACGAGCTTCTCCACAGTGATCTACTCCTTGTTCGTGTCCGTAGACGGCGTCGGGTTCGCCGCCCAGCGGTGGTCCGAAATCAATTGAAAGATCGCCGATCGGGCGGCGATGTGTCGACGCGGGCGGGCATCTTGGAGAACTCCCGCATCCGCGTCGATCTCGACTGTTCTCTCCGGTGCTACAACCGGACGCGTCGAACCCGGTGGCTGAGTCCGAGTTCGACGAGGGAAAGGGGAGGGAGGAGTGGAAAGTCCGGTCGGGCGCCGCACGTAGCGCCCGACCGGACCGGGGAGGGGGATGAGGATGCGCGATCGGGGAAAGATCGACGCATGAGCACGATACCGACTGCACCTGATGCCTTCCTGATTCCAGCCTGAGGATTGCCTGAAGATGCGACACTGGGATTGCTGTCTACGGGCGCACACTACCCACGAGCTGTCGTAGCGGCACCGGGATTGGAACAACCGTGGGCTCGGTGGCGCCTCGTGCGCGAGGCGCACGACGGCGCCACGCCAGGTACGACGCGCCTAGCATGGCGGACGCGGCCAGCCAGGGCCAAACCAGCGCCGCGAGCAGGGGACCGGCCTCGGTGTTTCCAGACGCCCGCAGGATGATCGCGAGCATGGCCGCCTGGGACGCCACAATCGTCCCCAGTAGCAAGCGAACGCCCTGCATCGGGGTCTCCGCGTCGTTCAATGGACTCGTCGTTTGCCGCATGATCGTTCCGTCCTTTCGTGCGGTTTGGCGTCGTCCCATGCCCCCGGATCACGTCATCCGCGGGTTCGGTGTTTCCTGACACCTTAACCGGGCAACCGGGTAGCCTCCTGGACAAACGATGGGAGTTTCCTGAGAACCGTCGGGGGAGACCATCCCGGACGGAAAGCCGAACGAACACGGTTGACGCCGGGCGCGGAGCGGCTAGCCTAGGAGGTAACGAACTCGGAGGATGGCGACGATGTGGCGGGACGCGAAGACAGTGGCGGTGGCGGACGGGGCGGGGCTGCTCCTGGTCCTGACCGGCCTTGTCCTGCTGCGCAATGCCGACGTCGCGCCGTCTGTCCGCGGCGTTCTCGTCGACCACCCACTGCCATGGATGCTGGGCGGGGGAGTGCTCCTCGTCGCGACCGCGCTTCGCCGTCGGCGTTCGCGTTCGGCGATCGGAGCCGCCCTGGTGTTCGCCGAGGATCAGCGGGCGTGGCAACGGGCAGTCATGGAGAACGGCGGAGGCACAATCGACCGGCACCCCCGGTCCGGCCTCGCGTGGCCGTTGGCCGGGGTGGTGCTCGGCACGACGGTCGGGTTCGTGCTCGGCGAGCCGGGCGATGGCACCGCACTCGGGGTAGCAGCGGGACTGCTGGGCGCCCTCCTCCTCGCTCCATTAGATGAAGGCACGTAGCACCCACCGTGGCAGGCACGCCCGTGTGTCACGCCGTGCGGCCATCGCGTGTTCTCCGCTTTAAGTCCGAACTCGCCGAGTCCGCAAGCCGCCGCGTCGTGATGGGCCGGCATTCTGTTTGGAAACCCGAGGTCGCGCGTCTTTTCCCATTCGGTGTCGGTTCCGTCCACACGCGTACTCCCTGTTGCGACAAGCCGAGGGCCGATTCGGTCGAGAGTCCGCGCCATTTCATCGGTCACCCATATACTTCCATTCCATCCTCGCGGGCACGGGCAACGACCAACCGACCGACCAGTCCGCCCCCCACGGCGCCCATCTCGTTGTCGAGCGGGAAGTGGATCCCTGCCCACAGCCGGGACTGCCTGGCCTCCGCCGCGCGCTCGACCAACTCGGCCTCGTCCCGCGGAAAGAGGTGGCCGAGCACCGTCGCCGCCGCCGCGGAGATGGTCGAGTGACCCGAGGTGTAGGAGGGGAAGGGCGGCGTCGGGATCAGCACGGCGAGGGTGGGGTCGGCGGTGACCGGCCGCGCCACCCAGTAGGCGTACTTGGCGTCCCAGCAGCAGATAAACGCGTCGGCCATCGCCACGCTCGTCAGCGCCAGCACCCGCGCCGCGTGCGGCAGGTCCAGCCCGTCGCGGACGATCAGGTCGCGGGCGATCTCGGTCCACAACCCGGCCGGGGTCACCGTGCCGGGGGTGCCCG
>JAXDKI010000095.1:0-6935 GCA_034667245.1 Thermomicrobiales bacterium
AGGAACAGGGTACTCGTGGTTCTCACGGGCTGAACGCGCGTCCGCGGTGCGTGCTGACCGCAGGTGGACTCAATCAAGTTTTCGGTACAGATAGTGAAGGCGCTCCAGAGGCACCGGGGAGCGGCACCTCGAACTGATCACATATCTTATATGATGTTACGCATTGACAATGCCTTATTCGGTCTCTAACATCGACCCGGAGGATGCCATGTCGATACTCAACCCGCTGGGCGCGGATCCATCCACGTCCGACCGGGTCTACCTACGGCTCAAAGAGGCGATTGCGTCTGCAGCGCTTCGCCCCGGTGAATCGGTCGTCGAGGCGGAGGTAGCGCGGCAGCTGGGCGTGAGCACGACCCCGGTGCGGGAGGCGCTTCAGCGGCTAGGACAAGAGGGGCTCGTCGTTCTCAATCGCTTTCGCGGTGCCACGGTCGTCGAGCTGACCGACGTCGACGTTCGAGAGATCTACGAGCTGCGCGAGGCCCTCGAGCCGCTGGCAGTCAAGTCGGCCGTGCCTCTGCTCACCTCCGAGGACCTTGCCGCGATGCGGGAGGCGATCGACCGAGCAGCCATGGCGATCGGGGTGGGCGATTGGCAGGAACTGAGCCAGTGGAATCGCCGCTTCCACGCGACCTTCATCGACCGGTGTCCCAATCTCCGGCTGCGCCGCACGCTGGCGACGTTGCAGGTCCAGAATCGGATCATCGCCGTCGTCACATGGCAAGGACGGGGTTACGACAACAAGGAGCACACTGAGCACGAAGCAATCCTCGAAGCGGCGGCCTTGGGCGATGCCGATGAGGCGGCTGATCGCCTCCGGCGGCACATCGCCCGGTTCGGGGCCGCGGTGATCGAGATCTGGGCGGGACGCTTGGCGCCGTCAATGGGCGGTGGTTGACGAAGCTGAGCATCGCCTAGGCAACGGCGACCGTCGTCGGCTCCGTGTCCTGGTTGGGGATCAGCGAGCTTTGGGCGCGTCGCTGGGCCGCCACAGCCTGGCGAGAATGGAGGTCGCCATGTAGGGGCAAGCGCGGTGCGACAGGGTATCGAAGCAGACGCATTGGACGCAGACGGAGGGATCAGATGAAGCCGCATCCATTACGCATGACCCGCCGAACGATTGCCGCCGGCGGTCTCGGAGCGATGAGCGCCGCCTTCCTGCCGCGCATTGGGCCGCACGCCGTGTCGGCCCAGGAGTCCGTCGACCTTAATTTCCATATCTGGCAATACGGCGTCGAGACCGTCCAGGACAACATCAAGCGGTTCGAAGAACTCTATCCCGGGGTCAAGGTATCGCTGAGTGACGTGCCTTGGAACTCCTACCACGAGGAGACGGTCAACCGCCTCCGCTCGAAGACGGCGACGGACGTGATCTACAACGGTGGCGATTGGCTCGAGGAATTCGCCACAGCCGGCTGGGTGGTTCCGCTCGAGGACCACTTCGACTGGGCAAAGGGTTACCAGGACAAGGTCTTCGCCTTCGCCTGGCAGGACATGACCTTCAACGACAAGGTCTACGGTCTGCCCTACTACGCCGATACGATCACCTTCATGTACAACGAGCAACTCCTGAAGGACGCCGGGATCGCCGCCCCGCCCCAGACCTGGGAAGAGGTCACGGAGCAGAGCCTGGCCCTCAAGGCGAAGGGGATGGAGTTTCCGTTCCTCTACGTTTTGGCGCAGGACCTCCCGACCGTCTCCGAAGCGTTCGTCAGCACCGTCTTCGGCCGCGGCGGGGAACTCATCGACGAGAACAACGAGCCGCTCTGGACCGACCCCAACAGCCCGGCGGCCAAGCAGTTCAAGTGGTTCGCCGACGCCCGGAACGTCGACAAGATCCTGACCTTCGTGTCGAACGAGACGGACGCGGTCGGCGCGATGAGCACCGGTCAGCATGCCTTCGTCGTCTTCTACAACTACCACCTGGCCGAGCTGAACGACGCCGCGCGGTCCGACCGGGCCGGACAATTCAAGATCGCCCTGATGCCGGGCGAGACCCACGAGTGCTACGGCTTCGCCAAGTTCTACAACCTGACGAAGATGGCGGCGGACCGCGGGCCGGAGGTGGTCAACGCGGCCGGCCAGTTCATCCAGTATTTTGCCGGCGAGATCGACGGGCAGTATCCGATCGCGAAGCGCTGGGCGGTCGAGAACGGGCTTGGCTTCGGCACCAAGGCGCTCTTCGACGATCCGGACGTGCGCACTGCCTACTCGAAATGGATCGACGTCGACAAGTGGACGGAGCAGCTCAACCTCGCCCGAGCGCAACGCCACACGCCGTGGCAGGGCATCTGGAACGAGTTCTTCCGTCTCGAGCACGTCAAAGCGGTTGCGGGTGAGACGAGCGTCGAGGACGCGCTCCAGGCCGCCGCCGACAAATGGAACGAGTTGAAGAAGCAGTTCGGCGGCTAACCGGTCCGCTCCCGCGGCGTCCTGGCGCCGCGGGGCGGAACTGCCCGTAACGGTGAGAAACGTCGGATCGGCGCACGGAGGGGTGGGGAGGACGGATGCAGCGGGCGACGGTCGCGCGGGATCGGTTGCCGGTCGAGGCAGGCCGCCGGAGTCAGAGATACCGACCGGGCGTGCGAGGGACCGGCATCCTTATGGTGCTGCCGGTCGTCCTCCTCGTCGCGGTCTTCACGCTGTACCCGTTCGGTCAGGCTCTCTACGACAGCATGCGGTTGACCTCGCCCTTCTTTCCGGCACGGTTCGTAGGGCTCGACAACTTCCGGGGAGTGATCGGCAGCACGTATTTCGCGGACGCGGTGCGCGTCACCCTTACGTTCACCGCGATCGCGGTGCCGGCGACGGTGGTCACCAGCCTGCTGATCGCCCTGCTGCTCAACGAGCGATTCGTCGGCAACACGGCGTTGCGCGCCGGCATGCTCCTGCCGTGGGCGCTACCGGCGAGTATCACCGGCATCGTCTGGAAGTGGATGTTCCTCGACAGCTGGGGGGCGATCAACGTCGGGCTCTATGAGCTCGGGGTCATCGATAAGTACATCACCTGGTTAACCTCGCCCCGGCTCGCGATGATGGCGGTGGTGATCGCCTTCGTCTGGGCCCAAACCCCGCTTGCCACGGCCCTCCTCCTGGTGGCGGTGCAAGGGGTTCCTCAGGATCTCTACGCCGCCGCCTCGCTCGACGGTGCCGCGGCGACCGGGCGGTTTCGCGACATCACGCTGCCGATCATTCGACCGACGCTCGTCATCGTGGCGCTGTACCAGGTCCTGATGGCGTTCACGACGTTCGACATCACCTATGCCCTCACGCACGGCGGGCCGGGGACGGCGACGACGATGCTGACCTACTTCACCTGGGCCGAAAGTTTCAAGATGCTCGACTTCGGCAGAGGCGCGTCGCTGGCGATCCTCGTCGCGCTCTCCTCGATCGTTGTGATTGTTGTGCTCTTGCGCGCCATGCCGAAGGACGCGCTGCTCGAGGAAGCACGATGAGGGGTGAGTCGCCGCTCCGTCGAGTCATGCTCTACGTCGCCGCATTGCTCGTGGCGGCGTTTTGGTTCGGTCCGCTCCTCCTCGTCGGGGTGGCGAGTCTCGTGCCGGATGGCAACTTGCTCTCATTCCCGCCCCGTTGGTTCGACGATGGGATTTTTTTCGGCAACTACGAGTACATCCTGACGGGCACGTTGCCCGAAATGTATCTGCAGCCGGGAGCCCTCCGGGGAGCAATCTCGCAGGAAGTCCGATTCGTTCCCCGATCGATGCTGAACAGCGCCATCGTGGCGACGGGCGTCGCCTTGACCAACATTGTCCTGGGCAGCCTCGCCGCCTACGCGTTCGCGCGGCTGCGTTTTCCGGGGCGCGCGGCGGCGTTCAACTTCGTGCTGGCCAGCCGGTTATTGCCGGCCATTGCCCTTGCCGTTCCGTATTACGCGATCGTGTCGCGCTTCGGGTTGCTCAACTCGCGATGGGCTCTCCTGCTGATCTACAGCGTGCTGACGCTGCCGTTCACGACGCTGATTCTCACCCTCAACTTTCGCGCCGTGCCGGAGGCGATCGACGAGGCCGCGCAGATCGAGGGCGCCTCCCCCTTGCGGGTGTTATGGGACATTATGCTGCCGCTGGCGTTGCCGGCCGTCGTCGGGGTCGGACTCTTTTCGTTCATGCTCTCCTATAGCGAGTTCCTGTTTGCGCTTTTGATTATGACCGGCTCGGAGACGAAGACGCTGCCGGTGCTGTTCGGATCGCTCTCGACCAATCGTGACGTCGCGTGGGGTCTCCTGACGGCGAGCATCATCCTCGGTAGTCTGCCGACACTGGTGTTGGTGGCTCCGGTCTGGCGGTTCATGGTTCGCGGGTTGACGGCCGGTGCCGAGCGGTAGGCTCTGATACAAGGACGGCGCAGCGCGCACGCGCCTGCGCATGCGAGTTGTCCTTATGACGAACGGTTAGCCAACCGGGCGCATCCGCGTCGCCATGTGCTCGGCGATCATCACCGTGGTCAGGTGGGTGTTGGCGCGGGGGACTTCCGGCATGACCGAGGCGTCGACGACGCGGAGACCGTCGACGCCGATGACGCGGCAGTGCGGATCGACGACGGAGCGGGGGTCGTCCGGGGTGCCCATGCGGCAGGTGCCGACGGGGTGGACGTTGTCGGTGCACTCGGCGAGGAGCCAGGCGTCGAGGTCGGCTCCGGTTGGGAGTTCTGAGAGGTCGCGGGCCGTGATGAGACCGGTCATCTCGGAGGAGATGGCGGCGACGGCGGGGTGCCGGGCGATGTCCCAGAGTCGCGCGACGCCCTCGCGCATCCGGCTGAGGTCGCGTTCGTCAGTGAGGAGGCGTTCGTCGATCCAGGGTTCGACGGTAGGATCGGGAGAGAAGACGCGGACCGAGCCACGGCCGAAGATGCGGTTGAGCGAGACGCCGAGAAGACCTCGAGTCGGGGTCTCGTCGTCGTCGCCGACGAGGTTGATGCCGACGATGAAGAGGTCGTTCGATCCGGCCTCGGCGAGATCGGACGTGCAGCGGAGGCAACAATTGGTCAGCCGGGCGTCGTTGCCGGTGACGCGCGCATAGGGTGCCACCTTGAAGATGACCCAGACGGTGGGGTGCTCGCTGAGGTTGTGGCCAACCGGTGCTTCCTGAATCAGGTCGCGACCGATTGCACGGACGTCATCGGCCGGACCGATGCCGGAGCGGACGAGGATGGCCGGGGAGTGGATGGAGCCGGCGGAGAGGATGACCTCGCGCGCGGCGATCTCGGTCCACTCGTCGTCCAGGCGGACGCGGACGCCGGTGGCCTGACGCCCATTAAAGAGCACGCGATCGACGAGGGCGTCGCCGCGGATCATCAGGTTGGGTCGCTCACGCGCGGGTTCCAGGTAGGCATCGTTGGTCGAGAAACGGACGCCACCTCGGCTGTTGCTGGCGAACGGGGAGACGCCGGTCGTACCGGGGGCGTTGTGGTCGTCCTGCCAGGGGTAACCGAGGTCGAGGGCGGCCGCGCAGAAGGCCCGATCGACGCCACCCCACTCTGTTTGGCGGGCGCGGCAGATCGGGATCGGGCCGCCACGACCGTGGTACGGGCGATCGCCAAAGTCGGCGTCGTCTTCGAGGCGGATGAACGAGGGCAGGACGTCGGCCCACGACCAGCCTTCGCATCCTGCCGCGGCCCAGGCGTCGAAGTCGGCGGGTTCGCCGCGGATGGCGACCTGGGCGTTGATCGCCGAGCTGCCGCCGACGCCGCGACCGCGCAGGTACTGTCGCGGCTCCTGGGCGGCGGTGCGGCGCGCCATCAGGGCGGGGTATTGGAACTGCGGGAACCGGCCGGGCAGGCTGACGCGATGCCCGTTTGGGCTGCGCATCTCGGGCGGTGTGTCGGCCGAGCGATAGTCGGGGCCGGCTTCCAGAAGGAGGACGGTCGTGGCCGGGTCTTCGGAGAGCCGCGCGGCGAGTGTGGCGCCGGCCGAGCCGGCGCCGACGATGACGTAGTCGTAGGTCGACAAGGGACGGTTAACCTTCCAATTAGGCTAAAACTGCGAAATTGGGTGAGAAGGACGACGTTGGGAGAGGTCCTTCGCTTCGCTCAGGATGACCAGCTTGCGTGACCGCCTCAGATGGTCCACATTGTCGCGACGTCACCAGTTGGGGCGGTTCGTGTGCCAGTCGGTCCTGGCCTGGTAAGCGCGGGCGGCGGCGAGGATGCGGTCTTCGGCGTAGGCCCGTCCCATGAATTCGAGGGCGGTCGGGAGGCCCCGTTCGCCAAAGCCGTTCGGGACGGTAATCGAGGGGAGACCGCAGAGGTTGCCGGCGGCACCGAGCGACGGACCACGGTCGCGGCCGAACCAGGTGGCGAAGTTGGCGTCGATCGGGGTCGCGACGTAGGGGAGGGTGGGCGCCACGATCGCGTCGAAGGGGGCAAGCAGGGCGTCGAGCTGGCGGCTGCCGGCCCGGCGGATGCGGAGCGCACGCAGGTAATCAACGGCGGGGAGGGTCAGCCCATGGTAGAGGCCAACACGGTCCTCTGGTGCGGCCAAGCCGGCGCACTCGCCGCTGGTGATGAACTCCTCAAACGCCGAAGTCCCTTCGGCGATGACGACGACACTGGCCGCCGCGTCCCAGGGCAGATTGGGGAGGTCGACTTCCTCAATGGTGCCGAGCTCGCGCAGCACGTCGAGCGACGCCGCGAAGTTGGCTGCAACTTCTGGTTGGGCTTGGGTGGTGGCGCCACGCAACACGGCGAAGCGGAAGCGGTCGGTGGAGGTGGCAGGGGCATCGGCGGAACCGACCGCACTTGCCCCGTGGTCCGTCCAGGGGAATGGCGGCAGAACGGGACAGGCGGCGGAGGTCGGGTCATCGGGATCGGCACCGGCGATGGCGTCGAGGATTGCCCAGCAGTCGTCGACGGTCCGCGCCATGGGGCCGATCTTGTCCATGGTCCAGGAGAGGGCCATCGCGCCACGGCGGCTGACGCGG
>JAXDKI010000096.1:0-23894 GCA_034667245.1 Thermomicrobiales bacterium
TTGACCAAAGAACGCATTGTCTTCGCCGAAGGAGCCGGTGCCGGCGAGGTCGGCGGGGAGGCGGGGGTCGTCGAAGAGGGCGTAGGCGCGGTAAACGAGGCTGGTCTCGTAGTCGATCTTGCCGTCATGCAACTCTTGGGCGATGAGCATCTGTGCCGGGACGCCCGTCTCGCTCATGGAGTCGACCGCGTCGTCCTGCTGGCGGGCGCCGGCCTGCGACATCGGCACGGCGAGCAGCGACGCGACGAAGAGGACAGTCGCCAGACTGACCCAAGTGTTGCCCGCCCTACGTCGATGCTTCACGATGATGCTCCCCGTACGTTCCGGACGTCAACGGATGCCCCGGCCGACACGACTTACCGGCCAAAATTGTGATTCACCCGCGATAGGCTGAGTAAGATATCAAAGCGCCCGTCTCTTCGGCCAGTGAGCGAACCGCTGGCGCTAAATCGGATCGAGGGGCCAGATCGGGCGCGGTAACCGGCGGTAGGGAAAGCGCGAGAAGTCGATGCTCGTTAGACCGGGAGTATCGACCTCGATGATGCGAGATGCGAGCGGAGCAAACGCCCCTCGGTAATGAACGGTGGACTTGACGACGAGGATCTTCCGCGCCGCTGGCTCGATGCCCTGCGAGCGGAAGATCGCGGTGTCGAGGGGCTGCACCCGACGCTCGCAGACGATTACCTCGACCGTGTTGCCGTGGCGGCCACCGCAGGCGAGGACGGCGGTTCGACCGAGCGTGTCGTGCCGGCCGGTCTCCATTGGGCCCTCGTAGACGAAGTTGCCGTCGGAGAGCGACTGTACCGTCGCCGACACAGGAACGGGATAGCCGTGCAGATCATCGGTCTTGCCGCCCAGCGAGAGCTCCAGGCGGGCGCAGATGCCGGCAGCGAATGCAGCATTGACCGCCTCGTGGTCGACGATGAGGGCGACCGCCGAGTTTGGGGCACCGAGGTCGAGCAGCGCCCAAAGCAGGGCGGTGCCATCGCAGGCGGAACCGCCACCGGGGTTGTCGCCGAGATCGGCCAGGACGACCGGGCCGTCAGGTTCGGCCATCGCCTCGTGCACCGCCTGTTCGACCGTCATCACTTCTGGACGGAACTCCTCGCGGCGCTCCCAGATGTAACGCTTCATCTCCTCGGCGAGGTGCGTGGCAAGGGCCGGCTCATCGTCGGTCGTGACGACAACGCCCATGCCGGGAAAAGGGCAATCGGCATAGGGAAAGGCGAAGGCGATGCCGACGTTGACGACGCGCGGGTGCTGTTCAGCTGTGAAGACCCGCTCCATGATCGAACGGGTCGGCTCGACATAAGAGAACTGCTTCGGTCCGGGTGGTATCAACGGTAGCTTGGCGAGGGTCGAGACCGGTCGTAGGTCACCGCGGGCGATCCGGACGGCCAGGTCAACCGCCTCCGAGCCGCGCTCCGCGCAGTCAACGTGGGGATAGGTGTTGTAGGGAAGGAGGACGTCCGCGAGGTCGACCATGTTCTGGCTCAGATTGGCGTGAAGGTCGAGGACGGCGACGATGGGGACCGAGCGGCCAACGGCGTCCCTCACGCGGCGCAGCGTCTGGGCTTCGCCGTCGTCCGCGAGCTCGGTCACCATCGCTCCGTGTAGATCGAGGACGACAGCGTCGGGTCGCGCCTTCTCGAGGGAGGCGACGATTTCGGCTTCGATCGCGTTCACCGCTTGTGCGGTGACGATGCCGCCCGGAATCGCGCTCGTGGCGAGAATCGGAACGAGCTGGAGATCCGGTTGGGTCGCGATCCGGTCGATCGCCCCGCCGACGACAGTGTTCGTGCCGGCGAGGTCGAGGATCTCCTCGGCGCGAAGCAAGCCGTTCGCGATGAACTCGTCGAGACCTGTCGCACTCCCGGCAAAGGTATTTGTTTCGTGGGAGAAACCGGCCACGGCGACGCGTAACGCCATAGAAAGACTGCTCCTGCTCACTGATGGAATCGTGGAAGTCGGATGACCACCGTCGAATCCTAGCAGCTTCAAGCGTGCGAAGCTGGTACAGATTTGACCGGCGGACTGCGCGGTTGGTAGGCTGCTCGTGGGAGGGAACGTGGTGTCGGCTGGGTGCGCCGCGACGACGCCTGCTCTCCGATTCCTCGATCGGCGAACGGACAAGCCATGAAGCATCGACGTGCATCCCGGGGGATCGACGAGGCGACCGCGCTGACACGACGCTCGGTGCTCGGTGTCGCCACCGGTGCCGCGGTAGCGACCCTCATTGGTTGCGGCGGCGACGACAAGACGCCCACCCCGACGCCGATCGTGCCCTCGGGAAGTCCCGCTGTGGTGGTGCCGGACTACGACGATCCGACACGGTGGGCGGGTCGCGTCCTGCGTGTCGCGGCGTGGGGCGGCGAGGTGCAAACGGCATTGCGCAACGCCGTCTGGCAGCCGTTCGCAGTTGCGACCGGATGTAAGGTGCAGGAGTTGACGACAGATTACGCGCAGCTCAGCGCGTCCGTTGGGAATGGGCAGCCGTATGCCGACGTGCTACTTGTCGACGAGGTCTGGGCCGAGGCCGCGCCGAACGACGGAGTCGTGGAGACGATAGGAGACAACGAGATCGACCGCAATCGATTCGGCCCAATCGCGGCAACCGCTGCGGCGGTGCCAGCGTACGCCTACGCCTTGGTCAACGCCTTTCGGCGCGATGCGGTCGAGCAAAGCGGCGTACCGGAGAACTGGACGGATTGGTGGGACCCGAACCGGTACGATGGACGCCGGACGCTTCCGCGGAACGCGTTTGGCAGCTTCGAGTTCGCGCTGCTGGCGGACGGTGTTGAGCCGGACAAGTTGTACCCGCTCGATGGTATACGTGCCGTCGAGAGTCTGAGGCGCATCAGTGGGAAGATCGTCGATCTTTGGTGGGACAGCGGACTGGAGCCGGTGGCGTGGCTGTCGAACGAACGCGCCGACTTTGCCGCAGCATGGCACTACCGGGCGATCGCCGGGCAGCGGGATGGTCGAGCGATCGACATCCAATGGAATCAGGGACTACTGGTCGCCGATTCGTGGGTGATCGCCAATGGATCACCGGCGCTTGATGTGGCAGTCGATTTGATCGCCTATGCGACGACGCCCGAAGTTCAGGCCGCGCTAGCCCGCGCCATACCGCTTGGGCCGGTCACGCCGAAGTCGTTCGATCTGCTTGAACCGAAAGTTGCAAAGGACCTGCCAACTGCGCCCGAGACGGTCAAGCGGTTGATCCGGCAGGATCGCGCCTGGTGGGCGGCGCACAAGACGGAGGCGAACGAACAGTTCAACTGCTGGCTGCTCGGCGGCCCGTGCCTGCAGCCGGCTCCGACGGGAACGACCTCCTCATGACGCGACATCGGAGGCTCACCCGGCGGACATTGTTGGGGCTGATGGCCGGAGGGGTGACGGTCGGCATCGGCGCGTGCGGCGGTGACGGTAAGGGGGAGGTGCCCGGTCCGACGGCCACGGCGGAACCGTCCCCGACGCCGGAACTGTCGCCGACTCCGACCCAGGATGTGATCGCCTCTCCGGTCGCCGGCTACAGTGACCCGACGAAGTGGCAGGGGAGGACACTGACCGTCGCCGCCTGGGGGGGAGAATATCAAGATGCCCAGGAGGAGGCGTTCTTCGACCCATTCGCCGAGGCCACCGGGGTGAAGATTCAGATCAAGCGGGCAGACCTGGGCGAATTACGGAGCCAGGTTGAGGACGAGGGTGTCGCCTGGGACGTTGTCACGGTGCCGATGGAAGATGTGCTCGATCTCGCCCACGGACAATATCTCGAGCCAATCAATTATCAAGTGGTCGATCGGATCGCACTTTTTGACGAGGTCGCACTTCAGTACGGTGTCGGCGCGGCGTTCTACTCGACCGTCATGGTTTATCCCGCGGGCTCGTCAAACGCGCCCCAGGACTGGGTCGACTTCTGGGACGTGCCTCCGCTCGGTCTCGATGAGGCACCCGAGCCCGAGAGCGCGCGGTCGCTGCGGCGGAGTCCGATCGGGACGCTGGAGTTCGCGCTCTTGGCGGATGGCGTGATGCCGGACGCTCTTTATCCTCTCGACGTGGAGAGAGCGTTCGCGAGTCTCGATCGCATCCGCAATCACGTGATCGTCTGGTGGCAGGAGGGGAAGGAGCCGATCCAACTCGTCGCGTCCGGCGAGGCCGGGATGGCGAGTGCCTGGTATGCGCGGCTCTGGCAACTTGACCTGGCGGACACGGTTCGCGTGCAATGGTTCGGTGGAATGCTCTCCACCGACGCGTGGGTGATCCCCAGAGGGGCGCCGAACGCGGACATCGCGATGGACTTCATCAACTTCGCGACGCGGGCGGTCCCTAGCGCGAACTTTGCTCGCCTCGTCCCATTCGGACCCGTGAACAAGGACGCATTCGGCCTCCTGCGGTCGGACCGCGCCGCGGTCCTGCCGAGTGCGGCGGCCAACAAGGCTGTGCAGTTTGTTCTGAACTGGAACTACTGGGCGGACAATCGCGAGGCGCTGACAGAGCGCTTTGAGGAGTGGTTGGCAGTCACGCCAGAGGAGACGGCGTCGCCTTCGGCGGGTGATGCTGAGGTGTGAGGCGAGGCTGATCCAAACTCGCAAGGTCCGCCGGTTCGACTCACTCCGGGAGCATGGGGCGAGGACGCCGTTCCGCCCTATCGCGGCCCTGTCTGCAGACTCCTCGGCAACGTCGGGTTGGCGAGTGACGCCATCCGACGGACGAACTCGGTGGGAGCCTGCCCGCGTTGTTCGCCTTCCTCCTTGCGGAAGACGGTAGCGCGGACGAAGAGGCCGCCGAAAAAGCGGATCGGGTCGGGCGGATAGAGGAGGAGCCAGCCCTGGTTGAGTCGGCTCGTCGACCACTCGTCCACGCGGTCGAGCGCGGTGGAAGCCAGAATCCGGCCGCCGAGCAGGGACGGGGCCACCCCGGTGCCGGAGTAGCCGACGCCGTAGAGGATGCGCGGATTGCCGCCGAGTTTGCCGAAGACGAGTGTGCCGCTCCGGCTGCGGTCGATCGGTCCGGCCCATTCGTGCGTGATCGGGACATCGGCCAGCGCTGGATAGAGGAAGCGGAGACCCTGGGCCACAGTTTCGGCGCGCCGATGGTCGCCATTGAAGGTCGGGGTGACGCGAGCGAGGTAGGCTAGGGCACCGCTGCCGCGCCCGATGGCGATCCGGCCTTCTCGGGTGGTTTGGTGATAGTGGACCATCAGCCGAGAGTCGGTGATCGACTCGCCTCCCGTCCAACCGACCTCACGGAGACGGTCAGGAATCGGCGCGGTGGCAATCATGTCGCTGGAGACGACGATCAACGCGCGCCGAACCTCCTGCAACGAGGCCGTCCAGGCGTTCGTGGCGAGGATTACCTTCTCGGCGACGACAGCGGCCTTTGGGGTTCTAACGACAGGTGGCGTGCCCTGATCGAGCTCGGTGACCGGTGTCTTCTCGAAGATCTTGACCCCCTTTTCGAGCGCGACGCGGCGAAGTCCTCGCGCGAGTAGGGCGGGCTGGAGGGTCGCCGCGGTTTTGTCGAGGACGCCGGCGACGTAGGTGGGTGAACCGGCGCGGGACTTGACTTCCTCCGGGGTCAATCGCTGGTAGACGTCGAGACCGCGCGTTTCCACGGCTCGAACGCCGGCCTCGAAACTGTCGGCGTGGAGCGGTGTCGTCGCGGTCCGCAGCAGACCAGCCGGTACGTAGTGGGCGTCGATATGGTGTTGCCGGCAAAAGCTCCCGATCTCCGCGACGGCCGAGGAGGCCGATTTCGCGAGGCGGAGACCTTCCTCTTCCCCGCAGACCTTAACCAGGGTCTCCAGTTTCCCCCACCAGCCGAGGGCGAGCCCGCCGTTGCGTCCGCTGGCGCCGCCGCCGCAGATGTCCGCTTCGAGAAGCATGACCTCGACTGAAGGATCGAGCTCCTTGATGCGTAGCGCCGTCCAGAGCCCGGTGTAGCCGCCACCGACGATACAGACCTCAGTGCGATGGGAGCCAATGAGCGGCTCAGCCCGCTCGGCCTCCGATTCGAGCGCCAGTGCCTCTTGAAGCCAGAGCGACCGCGTCCGCGCGGGGTGGACTGGCTGGAGGCGCGTCACCCGGCCTGGCTTTCCGCCGTGGGGCTTGCCGCCGGACTCGCGATCGGATTGGCCGCCGGCGTACCTTCGGGAGTCGCGGCGGCGGGGCTGGCGGGAAGCTCGTCGATGATCTCCTCATTTTCGGGGATCAACGATGGTGCGGGGGCGCTGTAGCGCAGCACCGCGCTGCGTCGGGTGTCGGTGATGAGCAGTGAGCCATCCGGGGCACTCGTGATCCCGATCGGAGCCTGGAGGCTCTCGGACCCGACTTGCTGGATCGACTCAACCAGCTGGCCCGATTGGTCCAAGACCTCCACGCTCCCGGTCTGGGACGACGTCGCGTAGAGGTTGCCGTCCTGGTCGAACGCGAGGTAGGGCTCGAAGTACTGTTGGCCGCTCCAGGTATCGACGGGCCACTGCTCGAGCGGCGTGCCGTCGGCCGCGAATACGGCGATTCGGGCGTTGCCGGAATCCGCGACGTAGACGCGTCCGTCGGGGCCAAGCGCGATCCCAACCGGCTCGACGAGTTGGCCCGGTTCGCTACCGCTGCCGCCGAAGGCGCGCTTGAACGTTCCGTCGAGACCAAAGACCTGGACACGCTCGTTGCCAGTATCGACGACGTAGATCTCGTCGGCGGTTACTGCGACGTCTCGCGGACCGAAGAAGAAGCCGGTGTCGATCGTCGGATCGGGCGAGTCCTGCGTGTCTTTGAACGAGCCGATCTCGCGAACCATCTGTCCTGAGTGATCGAGGACGACGATACGGTGGTTCCATGTGTCACAGACGTAGATGGTTTGGCCGTCGGCGCTGACGGTGATGCCGGTCGGGCCGAGGCCGGCCTCGGTCCGTTCGAAGGCCACGCCGCCGTCCTCCCCGCCCCAGGCACCAATGAACTGGCCAAGTTCGTCGAAGCGCTCGACGCGCGCGTTACCCATGTCGACGACGTACGTTGTGCCGCTGTCGGGGGCGACCGCGATACCACGCGGACCGTTGAACTGTCCTCGGCCCGAACCGGAGCCGGCGCGGTCGACGAGGCTGAAGGGGCCTGTGTTGGGGAACACCCGGTTCGCGAGTTCCGCGTTCAGCCCGACTGCGATCGATTCGGGAGGGGCTGTGACATCGAGGTCGCGCAGAATGAGGAAGTCGACGCCGTTCGACCAGTGGCTGGGGAAGAGGATGTTCTTAAGGACGGTGCCGACGTTCGGCGCGGTATAGATGGCCGGGACTCGGTTGAGTGTCGGGTAGGTGCGAGGTGTGTAGCCGGCCTCAGGCATTCCGGCGTCGTCGGGCGCGATGACGACCTGGGTACCGCTTTCCGGCGCCTGCCCGTTGGCAACGACCTGGGCATCAGGGTAGTCGCGGAAATACCAGCGATACGGCCACTGGACGCGGCGGTCGATCGCGATGCTCAGTCCGTGACCACCGGTGGGATCGCGTGGCGAGCCATCGGTGACGGTGGCATCCCGTGAGAGTTTCTGAAGGCGGTTGACCAGCGCATCGACCGCCGGGGTCGAGGTTCGTTGAGCGAGAAGTTCCGTCCCCTCGCCCGCGTTGTAGTAGCTGAGCAGCGCCGTCGAGCGAATCGTGTACCCGCCCAGGAAGAGCGCGAGCACGGCCAGCGCGACGAAGCCCGCCTGGCGGCCAGTCCCGGCGGCGAGTTCCCCACGGGTCAGGGAATAGACCGCAAAGGCCAATGGAACGACTGCCAACACGCCGACCGCGATCGCCTGGAACACGGCCCGATTTTGGTCCTGCTCCGCGACAGTGTCGATACGCTCGATGAGGACCGCAAGGGCTACTATCGCGACGACGAGGCCGACAACCGCGGCAAAGAGGGTGCCCGCCCGGTTGCGAACGGACGGACTGAGGTCAAGCGAGGAGAACAGGTCGCCGAGACCGGCACCGGCGAGCAGGACGAGCGGCAGCGCGACGTGGATCGCCTGCTCAGGAGCGCGGCCGGAGCTAAAGCTGAAGACGAGCAAGGCTGCGGTAAACCAGCCAATGAAGAAGGACCAGGAGAGGGCTCCACGCCGGTCGCCTAGCCCACGATTGGCGGCGACGATCGCGAAGGCGAT
The DNA here is from genome assembly GCA_034667245.1 of Thermomicrobiales bacterium. Taxonomy (GTDB): domain Bacteria; phylum Chloroflexota; class Chloroflexia; order Thermomicrobiales; family UBA6265; genus DATBFX01. The sequence goes on from JAXDKI010000096.1 coordinate 8,140, forward strand.
TGCCAACGGCTCGTAGAGCAGGGTGGCGAGGAGGAAAAACTGGGTCGGCGTGGTACTGGACGCGGTCGCCACCAGCCGGCCCCAATCCGCGAATGTTGCTCCGATCCCGGAGAGGGCGGTGAGGTCGCTGAACAGCCGCGTGAAGAGGACAATCAAGGTCAGGACGAAACCGGCAATGGCAAAGACGGGCGCCTGCGGTGTCGATCGCATGCCGTCGAGGGACCGACGCAGAGCGCCGCCACGTCCGGTTTCGAACGCGAGACCTATGATCAGGCCGACGCCAAGACTGAGCAGGACTGAGATCGAGGAGGGACCGGAGGCAAAGACCGCCGCTAATGCGATGCCGGCGACGAGCGTCCAGGTACGCCGGGCGTCGACGCTGGCGTCTGCCAGTCCGATCCGGAGCACCGCGACGACGAACAGGAGCGAAAAGAAGGCGACCGCAATCTCGACGTCGGCAGTGCGAGACGCATAGAGAAGCGTCGGGGACAGGGCGGCCAGGACAGCCATACCGAGGGCACGGGCGCGGCCGACGAACGGAGCCATCAGCCAGGCAAGGACGACGATACCCGAACCAAGGATAGCCGGCACGACGCGGGCGACGACATCAGTCGCGCCGAAGAGAAAGAGCGCGAAGCTCTGCAGAAGCAAGAACGCTGGGCTCGTGTCGGGAAGTTCGAACGCGGGGCCGGAGGTCGATCCACGGTAGAAGGAATAGGCCTGGAATGCGCGTCTACCTTCGACCGGCGAAAGGGCGAGCACGTCGAGCTGCGCGAATCGCAGGGCGACGCCGATGGCGATGACGACGACCGCGCCGATCGTGACCCAACCGACGCGGGTCAGGTCGATGGTGCGGTCGAGAATCGATGGAGGCGAGTCGTCGAAGGTCGTGTCGGTCATCTCAGCCCTCAGCCGTCAGCGTTCAGCCATCAGCTTCGTCAATTGACAGGTTTGGTTCAAATGGATTCGGTCGGCCATCGCGCTTCTCGACCGTGGTTGCTCACGGCTGAAGGCTGAATGCTGTCGGCTCGTCAGTATCGGATTCCGTTGAAGAACGGAAGCAAGTCGTTCCGGATGTAGACCTTGAAGTTGTATTGCCCATTCGGCCAGTCGAGATCGCGGTACATCAGTAGTCGGTAGAGGCGGAGCTGGTTCTCGGGATCGAGTTGGTGCCCGAGTGTGTCACCGATCGACTTCACGATATCGAGTGGACCGTGTGGGGCGTCGCTTGACTTCCAGGCGCTGCGGCCGGGCGGGAGCTCCGGGGCGATCGCCACGTCGCGGTACGTCTCCTCGGGGAACCACCAACGGAGGACGTACTCCTGGGCTGTGTAGCCGGAAAGGGCGTCCCTGAACCCGCGCTCATGGTCGTTGGAGACGATCACGATCGGAACGTCGTCTGGCACCGTCGTTGCGGAGGTCCCTTTGAACTCCTTGTTCGGGTAGTCGCGCAGATACCACTGCATGGGCCAGGACACACCGCTGTCGTACCAGATCTTTAGGCCCTTGCCGCCCGTGGTTTCCTCCGAAAGACGCTCCAGCTCATTCATCAAGCGTAGGACGTCGGGCGAGGTCTGGGTGTAGATCAGCATGTCCCGGGGAACGTCGGCTTCCTGATAGGTCATGCGCCAGGCGGTGTGTACCTGGAGAAGGGAGAAACCGATCGTGATCGCTGCAAGGGCGGTCAGGCCTGTCCGTCGCGGTCCCCGCCAGGCGTAGTTCGCCGCGAGCAGAACGATCGCAATGGCAGGCGGGATGGCGAGCAGCCACCAGTATCGCGCGTCGTACGACGTGAGCGTGCGGCGCCAGCCGCTGCGGTTGCCCGCGTCGTCCTCGACGAATTGGCCGACCGTGAGACGTGCGGCAAGCGCTAGCCAGGATCCTCCCGCGAGGAGCAATGCCACCAGTAGGCCCCATTCGGGCCAGAACAGGAGCGAGCGCGACGGATCGGCGCGTCGGACGCGAACGGCCTCGATGGCGCGTCCAATCAGACCGCCGATCAGCGCGGCGGCGAGAAGGGTGGCCGGCAGGGAGATATGGACAACGAGCCACGGCATCTTCTCGCCTGCGTAGGAGAGACCGGCCAAGATCAGTACAAACCAGACCGTAACGAAGAGCCGAAAAAACAGATTCCGACCGCCGGACCACCGACCGAGTGCGGCGCCAATGGCGCGCCAGGAAGTGAGGATGGCCAGGGCACCGCCAAATAGGACGGCGAGGAATTCGTACTGCGGCATGAGGACGAGGAAGTAGAACCACGGTTGCTCACCGCGTTGGTAATCGTGCTGTCCCAGCCAGTAGAGGAGAGTGCCGTCGGTCGCGATGGTCGACGAGACGAGACCGTCGAGATTGGTAAAGAGGCTGGTGAAGAGGGTGACGAAGATGACGGCGAAGACGAAGATGCCGATGGCAAGTCCGGTGCGGTCGACCCAGGCGGACCGAATGCCGGATTCGACCGTACCGTCGGGAGCGTCGCCGAGGAGCGATGGCAGCCAACCTTCGTCGCGTCGCTCGGGTGCTCGTGCCTGTCCCAGCACATAGACGAGTGCGGCAACAAATCCGATCGCAAGCAGCAGGAGACCGATCGCAAAGGGATTCGTCGCCACCTTCTGGTAGTAATCCATCTGCTGCTGCTTGGTGGGATTCTCCCATGGGATGTCGAGGAGTTCGGTCTTGTAGTGCGGCGGGATGAGGAGGAAAAGCGCCAGCGCCGCGGCGACAAATCCGGCATGGACCGCAATGAGCCGGTGGACGACTGTTCGACGGTCAGGGAGCCAGGCACGGACGCGGCCCCAGATGAGGGCGCCGTAGAGATAGAGGGCGAAGATGGCGAAGATGGCAAACACGATCTCGTGGTTGGTCACGAGGACGCCCGCCGCTATACCACCGGTAATGAGCCAGCGCCGTTCGGGCCGGTCGATGTAGCGGACAATGGAAATCAAGAAGAGGAGTGTCCCGACGATCGTGTAGATGTCGTGCCGGATGTATCGACTCTGATAGAGGATGGCCGGGGAGATCAGGAAGAGGAACGAGGCGGCGAGCGCACCCCAGCGTCCCAGGTGGCGCGGGCCCCGCAGGAGATAGGGCAGTCCGACGAGGATGACTCCGAAGAGCGCGGGCATATAGCGACTGGTGGCGTCCGAGTCACCAAAGAGCAGGTAGACGAGCGCGTTCGCGTGAAAGAGAAACGGCCCGTGCATCAGCGGGTCGTGCCGATAGCCTTCGCCCGTCATGTAGGTCCACGAGAAGTAGGTATGGAGACTTTCGTCGTGGTGGAGGGTCTTTGAGCCCAGGTCCCAAAATCGGGTCAAGACGGCGAGGACGAGAAATAGGCCATAGAGCGCCGTTCCGACCGTGATGCCGCGGACACCGGTTCCCGCCGGCGCCGTCGGACGGGCCGACGCGACATCGCGATCGAGGACGGCAACCCCCGAGGCGGACTCGGATTGATAGCGGGAGGGAGGAGCTGCCGGCGGACGCGACAGGGTGACGGCATTGAACGCCGCCTCTCCGGCCGCGCTCACCTCGTGAGCTCCGGTGGCTGGATTGGGCAGGGCCGACGCCGGGGACCGGCGTGGTGTCCGATCGCGATTAGGTAGCAAGTGACTCTCGCGCTCCGCGCTCTAGATAGGTCGGTACCCGTCGCGGCCAGCCAGAGGGCGTGACCGACGGTGGAAACGAGTATACGATGGCCGGTCTGAGGCAGGCAGCCGAATCCCCTCATGGATGCCGGACCTAGGAGAGACACCCCGGTAACCGGGGATGTTGCAAGACCTGCACCGTCCGATCTACCCATCGCCGCATTCCGTCGACGAATGACGTCGCGAACGACCCCAGCACGTCAGTGTCCAATTAAAGGCTAACCCGTCGGTCCCCCGCGCGGTCGGATCGTCTCTCAAGGTTGCATCGGTAACGTTTGGGACAACGGTCGGTTGCGATTGGAAGAGGCCTGACGAGTTTGTTCGGAGCGACGTCAGCGGACCGTTGCCCTCCAGCGCCGGTTTGGACGAGGTCGGCACCGCCGTCGGATAGATCGGAACGCTGCTCGCCATGGCCGATGCGACCATGGGAGCGGGACCGGATCCGGACAGCCACCGACCTCCGCCGGACAGGGCGGCGATGATGAGGACGGCGGCGATGGCGGCGATGGCGAGGCGGACAAAGGAGCGACTCGGCAAGATCGCCGGTGCGGCCCAAAGCAGGCCCAGGGGTTGCCCGTGTGCAGGCGCATGTCTGAGCGCCGGTTCTCCAACGTTGAGGAGATCGCTTCGCAAACGGGCCAGAAACGCGTGATCCGGGTCCGGCGCGTCGTCCGCCGCCTGCAAAGCGGAGATCGCGCCGGCGAGCTCAGCATCGCCGTGGGCAACCGCGGCCAGGTCTTGGTTTAGCGTGGCGTCCCAGAGGCGATTGAGTTCGTCTGCCGCGCTGGGTCCCTGTTCATTCATTCGGTTCGACTCCCGGCGCGGTCGGCGTCGCCAGTGTTCGGCGGAACCGCTGCATCGCGCGGTGCTGGAGCATCTTGACGGCGGCAACCGATTTGCCCACCGAGTCGGCAATCTCATTGCCGGTAAGCCCGGCGAGGCGAAGTTCGATCACCCGCCGCTGCTCTTCGGGTAGCGATGCCAACAATTGGACGATTTGCCGGCGATCGTCGTTCGCTACCGCCATCTCCTCGGGCGAAGCAGCGAGGTCGACGGCCTCGTAGGTGTCGTCGAGCGCTTGCTCGATTCGGCGGCGAGTCCCGTTCACGACGACGGAATGGGCGATCGCGAAGAGCCACCCCCGAAACGAGCCACCGCGAAAGGCCGGCAGTGCCTCCATCGCCCGTAAGAAGGTGCCGCTCGTCGCGTCTTCCGCCGCTGCTCGCTCACCCAGCCGGCGGTAGCAGTAGCGGTAGACGGGCGCGGCATAGCGGTCATAGAGCACGCCGAAGGCTGCGCGCTCAAGGACAGCTCGCGCGGCGAGCTCAGCATCATCGGCGTCGGTATCGTCGCGTTTCACTAATCGCCTGCTGCCATCTTGATTCTGGAGGTCCGAAACACGCTCCGGTGTCGCTCTTCGTTGTCTAAGACGCGGCTCGGGTCCTCTCGGTAACGGTTCGGCCGTTTCGTTGGGGTGCGATCTTTAGCGATCCGCCTCTCTCAAATCAGCGATTTTCGACGATGTGCAGAGTGCACAGGATGGCGGCGGTGATTCGGTGGGACGGCACGTATGCATCGCGCAGGAGTCCTCCTAGACTCGAACTGGCCAAAGTGGCTGCTGGCGGACGATCTCGGGAGGCCAAAGGGGAATGAATACGGGAGATACCGCTTGGGTGCTGATGTCGTCGGCGTTGGTCATGTTAATGACGCCGGCACTCGGGTTTTTCTACGGTGGGCTGGTGCGCCGCAAGAACGTGCTTGCCACCATCATGCACAGTTTCTTCATCCTGGCACTGATCAGCGTCCAATGGGCCCTCTGGGGCTATACCCTGGCGTTTGGTCCGGACAAGGGCGGCGTTATCGGCGGGCTGGACTGGATCGGACTGCGTGGCGTCGGTGCGGAGCCAAATCCGGACTACGCCGCGACGATTCCGCACTCCGCTTTCATGATCTTCCAGTGCATGTTCGCCGTCATCACACCGGCCTTGATCACCGGGGCGTTCGCCGAACGCAAACGATTCAAGGCGTTCGTCGTCTTCTCGCTGGCTTGGGCGACGCTGGTCTACGCGCCGGTTGCTCACTCGGTCTGGGCGGTCGGTGGCTGGCTGCGCGACTACGGCGCGCTGGACTTTGCCGGTGGGACGGTTGTTCACATCACCTCCGGCGTGACGGCGCTGGTGGCGGCACTGATGCTCGGCAAGCGGGTCGGCTTTGGGCAGGATTCGATGGAACCGCACAATCTGACCTACACGGTGCTCGGAGCGGGTCTCCTCTGGTTCGGCTGGTTCGGTTTCAATGCCGGTAGCGCGTTGGGCGCGAACGGGCTTGCCGCCAATGCTTTCGTCGTGACGAACATCGCGGCCGCGATGGGCGCGCTGACCTGGATGACCGTGAGTTGGCTGCGGCATGGGCATCCGAGTGTGCTCGGTGCTGCGGCGGGCGCGGTGGCAGGTCTCGTCGGCATCACGCCGGCCGCGGGATACGTTTCGCCCTCCTCGGCGATTGTGATCGGATTCGGCGCGGGCGTTGTCTGCTTCTTTGCGGTCGAGCTGCTGAAGATGAAGGTCAAGGTGGACGACGCCCTCGACGTGTTCGCGGTCCATGGCGTCGGTGGCATCTGGGGCTCGATCGCGACGGGTATCTTCGCCAAGAAGTCAATCAACGACCTCGGTGCCGACGGGTTGATCTATGGCGGCGCCGATCAGTTCGTCAAGCAGATCGTGACTGTCGCCATCGTCGTCGTCTTCGCGGGCGCAGCGAGCTGGCTAATCCTGAAGTTGATCGACATTACGATCGGCCTACGGGTGCCCGAGCAAGAAGAGGTACTCGGTCTGGACACGACAACCCATGGCGAGTTGGCCTACCAGCTCTAGTGTCGGACAGTCGGACGTCGTTCGGTCGTTGCAGGAGGAAAGACATGATCGCGGTCGCATTTCTGATGTTCGCGGTTCTCGTCGTCGCCTGGCTGATGGCCCCATCAGGCGAAGTCAATGCCAAAGCGCCGAAGGCCGTGGTCTCCAAGCTGCAGATAGGCGAGGCACGCGCGTAACGATCCTTGGGAACCCAACAACCGCAGCAACCGGGAAGGCGTTTCTCACCTTCCCGGTTGGGCATTGCCCTTGATTACCCGCATCTCGTCGCTACCCCGGCGCGCTACGGAGTCGGCTAGTAGGCGAGATTGAGCAGGCGAAGAGGGGCTCAGCCGGCTAGCCGGCGTGGCGGAAACCGGCAGCACGCATGGTGAGCGGTTCCGCGTCTGAGAGGACTTGGGCCTCGACGACCTCGCCCAGGATCACAACCGAATCTCCAGCCGGCGATTCGGATATGACGCGACAGACGACGTAACCGAGGGCGTCGGCAAGTGCCGGGTCCCCGGTCTCGGTAGTGATCGTCTCCAGGCTCAAGGTCGCGAATTTGTCGCCCGCGCGGCGTTTCGGGCGGCCAAGGGCGCCCGCCAACTCGGTTTGTCCGGCGGACAGTGGCGCGATGACAAAGCGACCGCTGGCACGGATGAGCGGCAGGGTTGAGCTCGCATGCTCCACAGAGACGACGACGAGGGGCGGGTCGAATGAGACCTGGCTGAGCCAGTTGGCCGTGAAGACGCCGCGGTCGCCTTCGTGGGCGGCGGTGACGGCGTAGAGCCCATACGTGAATTGACGGAGAACCGTCTTCTTGGCTTGTTGGTCCACGGTCGAACGACCTTCACGGTGACCCAACTCCGATTTCGCAGGAGATGAGTGTGCCGCCGAGCAGCGACAAGCGCTTCAAAGAAGCCGGGCGGTGCGCGTCGCTTCGAGGAGCGCGTCGTAGAGTTGCCGCGGGGCGACACAGTCGCCGACGCGGTGAACCTCGAGGCTCGGCGCCGCGTGTTTCAGGTCGAAATAGAGCTCGTCTCGCGCTTCGCCGCCGAGGGCGAGGACGACGAGATCGGCGGGAATCAAACGGCGCTGGCCGGAGTAGACGTGCTCGACGAGGACGCCGTCAGCGGTGACCTCGACAACGCCGGAGAGGGTGGTCATGGCGGCGCCTTTTTCGCTAAGCCGCCGGTAGAGGCGCGGTTTCAGGGTCGGATCGACGTCAAGACCGACCAGGAGTTCCCGCGTCACGATCTCGACATGGGCGCCGGCGTTCAGAAGTGCCTCCGCGGCACCGGGACCGCGCATGTGCGCATCCTCGTCGATGACGACGCAGCGACTCCCCGGAGTGCTGCGATGACGTTGAAGCAGGATGTCGTCGCAGGTCGCGATGCGGGCGCGGACGTCGATCGGGAAGGTAGCAGGGCGTGGCGTCGAGCCGGTCGCGACGACGACCGCGTCTGGGGTTGTCGCGAGGATTGTCTCCATCGAGGCCCGAGTGGAATACTGGACGTCGACTCCCAGTTTGTCGATTTGGTGGGAGAGCCAGTTGATCGAGCGGCCGTATTCGGCCCGGTTGGGCGTCGCGGCGGCGGCACGGACCTGCCCACCGAGATTTGAGGTTGCCTCGTACAGGATCACGTCGTGGCCGCGGAGCGCGGCGACCCGGGCAGCTTCCATCCCGCCTGGTCCACCGCCGACCACGACAACACGGCGCGGCGCCGCGGCAGGCTCGATTGCATCGAGCTCATCTTCATGGCCGATCAGCGGGTTTTGCACGCAACGGATTTGCAGACCCTGGTAGAGGCGACCGATGCAGCCCTCGTTGGCGCCCGTGCAAAGGCGGATCTCGTCGTTCTCGCCGGATTCGGCTTTGCGAGGGAGGTCTGGATCGGCGATCAGGGAGCGGGTCATTCCGACGAGATCGGCGACGCCTTGCCGGAGCGCGGCCTCCGCCATACCTGGCTCGACGATGCGGGAGGCAGCAATGACCGGGACGCCGACGATCTCCCTCATCGCCGCCGCGTAGCGATTGAAGAGTCCGAGAGGGTAATCGAGGGAGGGCACAGTCATCGCTTGCAGTTCGGCGGTCTCGGCGGTGGCGCCCGAGATGTTGAAGAAATCGAGCTTGTGGAGGTCGGCGAGGCGGGCAGCGATCTCCTTCATGTCGTCGTGATTCAGTCCGCCTTTGACGAGTTGGTCGCCGGTCATGCGAAAGCCAACGCAGAAGTCAGGTCCGACGCTCTCACGGACGGCGTCGATCACTTCAACGGAGAACCGCATTCTGTTTGTCAGACTCCCACCGTAGTCGTCAGTCCGCTTGTTGACGTGGGGAGCCCAAAACTGCTCGATCAGATGGCCGCCGTAGGAGGTAATCTCGGCGCCATCGAAGCCGGCCCGTTTCAATCGTTCCGCGGCGGCGGCGAATGCGCCAACGATCTCCTGGATCTCGTGCACCTCGATTTCCTTCGGTCGCTCGCGATGGGCGGGCTCTGAGATCGGCGACGGAGCGAGTAAAGGCCGCGACGAGGTGGTTGAGACGCCGCGCCGGCCCATGTGGGTGATTTGGCAGAAGATCTTGGCACCGTGACGATGGGCTACCTCCGCCATTGCGGCAAGGTCGGGAATGACCGAGTCGTCCCAGTTGGCGACGCCATTCCATTCGGCGACGCTTGACGTTGGATGAACGGAGCAGGAACCGAAGGTGATGATCAGCCCCACGCCCCCGCGCGCTTTGCGCTCGTAATAGCGACGGTACTTCTCCTTTGGGTAGCCGTCAATTGCGTAGCCCGTCGCGTGGGCGGTGCTGACGATCCGGTTCTTGATCGTGACGCGGTTGAGCGTGATTGGACTAAAGAGGGTGGGATACGGGGAAGTGCTGGAAGTCGCAGACATCCGATTGGCGCTCCTGTGGTGCTGAACAGGCTCTCACCGACACACGCTAGTGGCTCAATTGTCGCATGGGAAGGACGTCACACGGATCGTCATGCCACGGGAAGGCGCTCACTGTGCGTCAGATGATGGTGCCGGATGCACAGAACCTTGCGGGCCGCTCGTGTGGCACAAACATTGCCTTCGATATGCTCGCGGCCCAGACTTGGGATAGTTGGACAAATGCTGATGAGGATAGGAGGATTTTGATGATTCGAGCGTCGTCAAATCCCAATCCGAGTTGGGCGAGACGCCTACCGTCCCGTTCCCGTCGGCGGCGACATCGGCTCGCCGTCACGCCTTCGGGGCCGCACCCAAGAGGGGTTCGGGCCGGTTCAGTGCTTCTCAGGCCGCAGCAGCGTTCGGGCGGTCTCATGGCGGCACGCCCAATCTGGGCGCACGACGAGTGAGTTGGCGCTAACCGCAGTAGCCGGTTGAGATCAATATGCACGCGAGCGACCGGCCCTCTAAGGGCCGGTCGTTCGCTCTGCGACGTGGACCGGGCGGTCAGGTCGGCTCAAAATCAGCCGCCGATGTTCATAGGATTGAAAGGCTGCCTGGCGAGAAGCCGCCCGTCCGCGCTGCCAAAGTAGACGACGTTACCGACGACCGAGGGTGACGAGAGAATTGGGCCGGCTTGGTAGCGCCAGCGTTCGCCGCCGGTTGCGGAGTCGAGCCCGTAGACGTAGCCATCGAAACTACCAATGAAGACCACCCCTTCAGCGACCGCGGGCGACGAAGTGACCGAGTCGCCGGTCTCATAACGCCACCTCTCTTCGCCCGTCGCGGCGTCCAGACCATAGACGTTGTTGTCGTTGCTCCCGACAAAGACCATCCCGTTGGCGACTGCGGGCGAGGAGATCACCGCGTCCGCTGCCTGGAAGCGCCACAGCTCAGAGCCTGTTTCCCGGTCGACCGCGAGGACGCTCCCCGCGTCGTTGCCGATCACGACCAAATCACCGGAAACAGCGGGTGACGACTCGACTGGACCGCCGGTCTGGACGCGCCACTTCTCTTCCCCGGTCTTCGCGTCGAAGGCGAAGAGGGACTGCCCACCACCGATGTAGAGGACGCCGTCGACCACCGCGGGCGACGAAAACGCCTGTCCAACGCGCACCTTCCAGACTTCGTCGCCGGTATTCGCGTCGACGGCATAGACGTATGTGTCCATGCCACCGACGTAGACGATGCCGTCCACAATCGCCGGGGAGGAGGATACTGCCGCGGCAGTCGCAAAGCGCCACCGCTCGCGCCCCGTTTCGGCATCAACGGCGTAGAGGTTCATGTCTTCGCTGCCGACGTAGACGACGCCATTCGCGACCGAGGGTGAGGAGAGGATACCGGCGCCGGTGGTGAACTGCCACCTCGGGGGGCCGCTGCGACTGTCCAGGGCGTAGAGCGAACCGTCGAGGCTGCCGACGTAGATCACACCGTCAACGATCGCAGCCGAAGAGAAAATGGCGGATGTGGTTTGAAACTCCCACGGGAGCTTGGCCGGTGCTTCGAGACCGGGTCCCGGCTGAATGCCGGTATGCGCGGGTCCAGCGCGGAACATCGTGCTCGCCGGGACATCGGGGGTCGCTGAAGTCGCCGCCGTCGCGGCCGGGGAGGACGAGGGGGATCCTTGCGGCGTGGCGGGCGTGGCGGTTGAGGACGGGGACGCGGCCGAGCTCGGCGTGCTGGTTGGCGCCGTCGTCGGTTCGGCGGTCTCCGTAGCTGATGGCTCGGTCGGCGCCGTGGTCGGGGTGGCTGTCGGCGCTTCCGTGGCGCTCGGCAATTGATCGGCGCAGTCTTTCCAGAGACCCGCCTCCTGATCTCGTGCTTGCTGCTCTGCCCCCTGTAGCCAGGTGGTAAAACGCGTGGAGGCCGACTCTTGGAAGATGGCAAAGCCGCCCGCCAGCATCTCCCGGTTGATGAGTGTGCGGGTCCCGTCCTCCGCTTCCGACCAGATGTAGCGCGCGTCGGCGGCTGACCCATCGTCGCCGGCCGGTTCGAGGAAGACCGTCGCGCCCGCGAGTTGGCTCAGGCGCTCGGCAGCTTCGTCGGCGAAGCAGTCCCTTCCTGTCGGTGCGACGATCGAGTGCAAGCTCACGGTCTGGTTCACTTCGTCGTCGGGGAGGAAGACCTCGAGGGAGTTGCCGTCCAGGATGCGATCGACCTCGGCCTGCACCAACTTGGGCGGACGTGCCACGGAGGGCAAGTTCTCGAAGTCAACCTCCCGCGCGAATACCTCGGCGATGGGGATGGTCGTTCCGAACGACACCGTTGGGTCGGTGAGATCCTCGTTCACCGAGTAGGCGAGAACGACCCGTCGAGTTTGATTTGCGCGGAATGACTGTTCCTCAGCGACATCGGTCAAGGCGACGCGGAGAGCTCGAGCGGCAGTAGCAGATGAGTTCGGGGCGGGCCTTACTGGAGTCTCGCCCTCGGGAAACGCGAGTTGGATGTTGCGGAGCGTGATCCCCGCCGCGCTGTTGGTCCAGTTGGTCACGTCGGCGACGAGTACGATCCAGACCTTGCCGACCCTCCGCTTCAGGCCGATGGCTTTGACACCGGGACTGCGGACCCCGGCGACGATCGAGACGCGCCACGCGCCGGAGGCAAAGACGGGGCCGAGTTCGCCTGCTTGTGACGCGGTGTCTGGTTCCGCCGTTGCTCGAGTTTCTGCCGTTGCCTCGGCGGTGGCCGTGGCCGGCTCGGTCGGAGCAGGGGTTGGCGTTTGGTCGGTTTGGTTGTTCGGACCGGCGTTGTCCGGGATGGTGATGTTGCCGAGGAGCGTCTCGACCAGTGGTACTTCGGCTTTGTAAGAGGTGGATGGGATGACGAAGTGGTCGATTCTGAGTACGGCCTGGCCGCGGACGAGCGTCCGGCACTCTAAGTACTCGATGACCTTGATCGTCTGGCCCTGTGTCGCCAATGTGAAGGAAAGAGCTACAAAGGCGCGGTCGTCCTCAACACTCCTTATGGGGCTGCCGTTGGCGTCCAGGACCGGTTCTACGTCGGAAATCATCTCTTGAGCGGGTAGGCCGGCTTCAAATCCCGTCACGCAGAGCTGTGGAGCGGGAATCGTGTCATCCGCGACCAATTTGACGTAACTGATCCCGTTGGAGAGCAGGAGGTCGGTTTCCTGCGCAGCGTCATCCTGGGCGAGGGCAAACCAGACGTTATCGTCCCAAGTGATGGAATAGCCCCAGGTGGCGTTGGTGTAGGAATTGCGCGCCTGAACGGCAGCTTGAGTTGTCGCCGTGAGAGGCACGTTGGCTAGCGTGAGTGCCAGGGCCGCAAGCGCGAAGGCGAAACGCTTCATCAAGATCTCCTGGAGATAAGCGTCGCACACCGCGGCAGGCGGGCGAGGTGGGCGGGCATGGTAAACCGTCGGGAGAACGGTGATTCGACGGATCGTAACAGTGCCCGGCGGGGGCGGCAAGCGCAAAGAATGCCGGAAACAGCGCACAGCTACAGCGCAGCCCGGCGGACACCAAATAGGAGGCCGCCGCGTGCCTGGTTTCCACTTGCCATGTTACCGGTCTACGGGGCCGGCCATCCTGAGAAATGCGTACCGTTAACAGGTGCCGGCACCGTGGGTTCCGGAACGATATCAGCAGGAAGGTAAGGTCGGGGTGTCGTGCCGACCTTACCTTCCTGCGCATCAGCGATACTCGGCGAGCTCCAGGGCGAGCATCGCCGCGTTGACGATTTGCGCGGTATCGATGCCGGTAGTGTGGTACAGCTCCTGACGAGATCCAGACTGGCCGAATTCGTCGACGCCGAGGGGGACGACCGGGACACCGAAGGCCGCACCGAGGAAGGCAAGCGAGTGCGAGGCGCCGTCCTGGATCGTGACGATCGGCGCTCGTCGCTCACCGACGGGAAGGAGCGTTTCGAGGTGGCCGAGGTCGAGCGGGGCGCGGGCGTCACGGAGTTGCGCCCGACGGGCCCGGCGGAGAGTGTCGAAGAGGCGATCGGAGCTAGTGACGTTGATGACGTTAGCGGCGATGCCCTCGGCGTGGAGCGCTCGCGCCGCGGCGATGGCCTCCGGAACCATGATACCGCCGACGAAGATCTGAACCGCGTCACCGGCGGGTAGAGCCGGAGCGTGAACGGAGCGGTCGACGATCCGGTAGCCGCCGGCCAGCACCTGGCGACGGAGCTCCTCCTCGCCAAAGCGAGCGAGCGGCTCGTCCATCAAGGATTGGTCGACCGCCTTGGTCGAGAGTCGAAGGTAGGTCGATGACCCGCTCTCGCGATCGCAACAGCGGCGCATGCCGTCCAAAAGCACCCACTCGACCTCGCGGCCGAACGCGGGCTCGTAGAAGACGACGCCGGGGAGCTCGATTCCGAGAGAGGGAGTCACGGTGCTCTGGTGGGCACCGCCCTCAGGGCTGAGCGAGACGCCCGCGGGGGTGCCCGCGAAGATCATCTTGGAGCCGACGTACAGGCCATAGATGAGGGCGTCGAGGCCGCGGCAAACGAATGGATCGTAAACGGTGCCTATTGGGATCAAGTGCTGACCTGTCAGCTCGTATGAGAGGCCGAGCTGACCGAGCGCCATGAAGAGGTTCATCTCGGAAATGCCGAGCTCGATGTGGTGACCGGCCGGTGCCGGGTTCCACTTCAGCATCCGCTGAGCGCCCTGCTCGAAGTCGTGCGCCGTCTCCTGGGCAAAGACGCCGGTCTTATTGATCCATCCGGAGAGGTGAGTCGAGGTCGCGACGTCGGGAGAGATGGTGACGAGGCGATCGCTGACAGCCGGTGTGTCGGCAAGCCGGGCGAGGGCGCGGCCGAGCGATTCTTGCGTTGAGGTAAGGGCGGGATGCCGGACGTCGAGCCCGTCGGGAATCAGGGTCGCGTCAAGGAGTGTGCCGGGCTGTTTCTCGTCGGTGAGGCGGGCAGCTGCTTCCTGGCAGAGCCGGCCGGCCGGCGAATTGGGGTCGAGCCCGGACCAAATCTCGTCCTCGGCGATACCGAACGATTCACGGAGCGAGTCCATCTGGCTTTGGCTGAGCAACTGCGAATGATTGAGCGGATCGCCGGCGATCGGGAGGCCGAAACCCTTGACGGTGTACGCGAAGATGACCGCGGGAGCGTCGTCGACCGCGTCGGCCTGGGCCAGGACGTCGAGAAGGCAGGGGAGGTCGTGACCGCCGAGGTTGGCGATCAGGTCGCGGAGCTCGTCGTCCGAAGTATCGGCGACCGCGGCGAGGATGGCCTTGCGGTAATTGGGGTCGGCCACGTCGCTGAGGCGACGCCGGAGTTCGTCTCCGTCGCGGACACGGATCAGGACCTGGTACTCCTCGTTGCTCATCGCGTCGATCCGCTGGCGGAGGTAGGCGCCGTTGAGTCCATCCATCGCCGCCGTCAGCTTGGTGCCGTACTTTGCTTCGAAGACGTGCCAACCGGCGCTCCGGAAGAGCGCTTTGAGGCTGGCAGCACGGACCCCGGGGATGACGCGGTCCAGACTTTGGCGATTGAGATCGACGATCCAGATCACGTTGTTGAGCCCGCGGACCGCCTCTTCGGCGACGGTCTCCCAGATGTTGCCCTCGTCGAGCTCGGCGTCGCCGATGAGGGAGATGAAGCGGTTCGACGTGACCTCCCCGAAGTGGAGTTTGCCGTAGACATGGGCGAGCGCGGCGAAGACCGGGGCAACCGCCCCAAGCCCCACTGAGCCGGTCGAGAAGTCGACGGGATCCGGGTCCTTGGTGCGGCTCGGGTAGGCTTGGAGTCCCTTGTACTGGCGGAGCGTCGGCAGATACTTGCCGTCGAGACGGCCGAGCAAAAATTGCGCGGCGTGGTAGGCGGGGGAGGCATGCGGTTTGATCGAGACACGGTCGCCGGGCCGGAGGAAGTGGAAGTAAAGCGCGGTGATAATCGAGACGACGGAGGCGGACGACGCCTGGTGTCCGCCGACCTTCGACTTTTCCGTGCTGGGCCGAACGTTGTTTGCATGGTGAACGATTTGCGTCGAGAGCCAGAGGATCCGCCGCTCGATCTCCTGTAGAGCGGCGAGCTCGTCGGGGTCGATGGGGGATTCGATCGGGATCACCGGCGCCTTCATACTGGACATCGTCGTTGAATCCTCCGTCCGCAGGGTGCCTACTTCACGGCACACGAGAGCAGATCGCTCCGTAGCGTCATGGTACGCGTTTCTCCTCTCGCGCGGTAGGGGATTGCTGTCCCTTTTCAGGAGGCACCTGACCTAGCCGGCGCAGACTCACGTGTGCAAACAAGCGGACCAACATTACTCCGATAGTGACATCCTGATCCACATGTCGGAAGGCGAGTGTGATCGACGGCGGACCTGGTCGCAACTGATCCAGTTCGGGTG
>JAXDKI010000097.1:0-8109 GCA_034667245.1 Thermomicrobiales bacterium
CGTCGCCACATCGACCTGAGGGATGAACCGAGGATCAAGGCATGCCAATGCCCTACACAAGACTCGGTCAGGCGCTGGCGATGGCCGCTCGTTGCGCGGCGAAAAGCTGATCCAGACCGGTGCTGGCCATAACCAGGAGCTCGTCGAGGGTGGCCGGCAGGAACGGAGAGCGCTCTGCCGTGCCTTGGATCTCGACGAACGCGTGGAGGTCGGTCATGACGATGTTGCAATCGACGTCAGCGGCGGCATCCTCGTCGTAGTCGAGGTCGAGCAAGGGAGCGCCGCGCACCACCCCGACGCTGACCGCGGCGACGGCGTTGCGGATCGGGTCCCGCTTCAGCCGCTTCGCCTCCTGGAGACGACGCACCGCCAACGCCAGCGCGACGAACGAGCCGGTGATTGCCGCGCAGCGGGTGCCGCCGTCGGCCAGGAGCACATCGCAGTCGACGATGATCTGCTTCTCGCCCAGCGCCTGGAGATCGACGACGGCGCGAAGTGAGCGCCCGATTAACCGCTGGATTTCGACGGTTCGCCCGCCCTGCTTGCCCTGCGTTGCCTCGCGTTGGGTCCGCTGGCGTGTCGCCCGCGGCAGCATCGAGTATTCGGCGGTGACCCAGCCGCTGCCCTTGTTGGACAGCCAGCGAGGCACGCGGTCCTCCACGGTCGCCGCGCAGAGGACGTGTGTTCGGCCCAGCTTGATCAGGGCCGAACCTTCTGCAAATGGTGCCGCGTTCGGAATGATCTCCAGCGGCCGGAGTTGTTCCGGTCCGCGATCAAAGGCACGAGTCAGGCTGGGGGCCTGGACGGTCATTCGGAGTTGGTCCGTTCTGATTGGGCCGTCTGGGCGGCGTAGATACGCCGAATCTCCTGCAGCCGGGTCGAAAGGTCGCGTTCGAATCCGCGGTCGGTCGGCTCGTAGTAGCGCCGCCCCGCCAGATTCTCGGGGAGATTCTGCTGCCCCACGACACCGCCTTCGAAGTCGTGCGCGTAGCGATAACCCTTGCCGTAGCCAAGGTCTTGCATCAATCGCGTCGGCGCATTGCGAAGATGGAGCGGTACCGGATCGTTGCGGGTCGCGGCGACGTCGTCCCTGGCGGCGCCGTAACCGCGGTAGAGGGCGTTGCTCTTCGGCGCGAGTGCCAGGTAGACGACGAGCTCGGCCAGCGCTAACGCCCCCTCTGGCAGACCGATAAAATGGACCGCTTGTTGCGCCGCGACGGCGATTGGCAAGGCCTGAGGGTCGGCGAGCCCGACGTCCTCCGAGGCAAACCGAACGAGCCGCCGCGCGACATAAAGTGGATCGTCACCTCGCTCGAGCATCCTGGCCAGCCAATAGAGAGCCGCATCGGGGTCCGAGCCCCGGATCGTCTTGTGGAGTGCCGAGATCGCGTCGTAATGATCGTCGCCGGACTTGTCATACGTGCCGGCCCGCCGTTGTGACGCCTCGCTCACAAGATCGGCGGTGATGACGGGACGCTCGCCATATCCCACGCCGGTGCTCGCGAATTCGAGGGTGTTGAGGGCGAACCGGGCGTCGCCATTGGCGATGTTGACCAGCAGATCGAGCGCGTCGTCGTCGACCGTCAGTTGTTGACCGCCGAGCCCGCGTTCCGTGTCGTCCAGCGCCCGCCGGACAATGATGCGGACATCGTCGTCGGTCAGCGCACGGAGCACGATGACCCGCGAACGCGACAGAAGGGGTGAGTTGACCTCGAACGACGGATTCTCGGTTGTGGCACCAATCAGGATGACCGTGCCGTCCTCGACGTGGGGGAGGATCGCGTCCTGCTGCGCCTTGTTGAAGCGATGGATCTCGTCGATGAAGAGGACCGTCCGTTGTCCATGCATCCCGAGGCGGTCGCCCGCCTCCTTGATCGCCGCCCGGAGGTCGGCGACACCCGAGGTCACCGCACTGACGGCGGCAAAGTGGGCTTTCGTGGTCGCCGCGACAATACGCGCGAGGGTCGTCTTGCCGGAGCCGGGTGGTCCCCAAAGGATCAGCGACGAAAGTCTGTCTGCTTCGATAGCGCGACGAAGAAGCGTCCCCGGACCGACAACTGTCTCCTGGCCGACGAGCTCGTCGAGGGAGCGGGGGCGCATGCGAGTGGCCAGCGGAGCCCGGCTCGCAATTTGCTCGCGGCGGTTCGCCTCGAAGAGATCGAGACTCACCTGTGCGTTCTCGCAGGCGCGACCCGAGTCATCTGGCCTCGCCCTCGGTCGCTTCAAGCGCATCAATTCGCTCGTTGAGCTCGGCGATCCGCTGCTCGGCCTCGGCGGAAGAGGCGACACCGAGGGTCGCCATGTCTTCGAGCAACTCCTCCAGGCGGTCTAGTTGGTCGTAGAGGGCGTACAGGCCGCCTTCCTGACCCGACGCGGACGTTGACTTGGGCACGAATGAGTCCCCTCCGCGGTCGATCAGGCCGTCAATGCGAGGATGAGCAAGGCGGCGCCGCCGACGGCGCCATACTCCACGAGATCGCGCGACCGAAGTGATCCGCGCTGGGTTCGAGCGAGGAGGACGCCGGCGACCACGTAGAAGCAGACGAGCAACACCGCCCCGCCGGTCCAACCATACGTTGGCCACCAGTTGAGCGCGATCGTCGCCTCGGCCATGACGGCACCGCCGAGGATCGCGTAGAAGATGCGCTGATGCCGCGTCGCCTGGCCGCGCTCCAGGGTTTCCAGGATCAAGATTCCCGAGATGATGCCGACCAGTGGCGCCGAGACCCAGCTCGACATCTTGTTGAGATAGACCCCGCTCAGCGCAAGGAAGGCGACCACATGGATGACAAAGGTGTGGATCGTCGCTGCGGTGCGCGTCGAAGCCTCGGTTGCATCGTCGAGGAGATCGCGTGAGAGCAAGGCCCCCGCGACGCCGAAAAACGCGATCGCCGGTCCGGCGACAAGCATCACCGTGTTGTGATGCGTCGCCACCAGCAGAACGGCCGCGATGGTCGCGACGAGCGGAACCGCCCAGGCGGAGGGAATCGTCGACGGCTTGCGGGGCTGACCCAGCGACTCCGCCGCGCGTGCTGCGGTGACTTCAGAGAATTCGGCGCCGATCGCGGCACCGATCGCGATTAGGACCGCCAGACCCCAGAACAGGGGGCCGGTCGTCTCGGTCAGCGGAAGCCCGGTGTTCTCGGCGTCGCGAATCGCCATAATCGCGAGCACCAGCAGCGCTGCCGCCACCACAAGACTGACGACGATGCCCTGACCGTAGGTCGGCTGGCGGACGATCTCCATCGCCACTCCGGGCGCGTGAGCAGCCCGATTCACCGGCACGATCGGGCCCTGAGGCACCGATGCGGTCGCGGTGGTCTGGGGCGATGTCGGCGATCCGGATTCCGAAGCCATTGGCGGTGATTCCTCACGAGTGATTGTCACGGTGGGCATCCTACTTCGAACCGAGGCGTCACGTCACGCGCCGCGCAGAAGTTCGTCCCATGTCGCCAGCAGATGCTCCGCCGGGATCGCCCCTTCACGGAGTACCCGAACCAGGTCGTGCTCGACGGCGATGACCGTCGAGGGCACCCCACCAGGTGTCAGACCGCCGTCGAGGATAAGATCGAGTTCTGGCCCCAGGGTGGCCGCAACCTCCGCCGCCGTTCGCGCCGGCGACTCGCCCGACCGGTTTGCGCTCGTGCAGGCGATCGCGCCGCCCGCTCGGTCGATGACCTCGATTGCCAGCGGATGGTTTGGCAGACGGACGCCGATCGTCTGTCCCGGTCCCGTCACCAGGTCCGGCATTCCCCCGCGTGCGGGAATCACGACGGTCAGCGGTCCTGGCCAGTAGCGGTCGAGGAGGAGGAGCACCTCCTCTGACACCCGCGCGGCGATGCGGACGAGCACGTCGGTCGAGGCGATGAGCACGGGCAGTGTGCGATCCTCAGGCCGTCTCTTGATCTCGAACACCCTCTGCAACGCCGACTCGTGCGCCAGTGACGCCGCGACTCCATAGACCGTGTCGGTTGGCAGGGAGATGACCCCACCCGCCACGAGTCGCTCTGCCGACCACTCGATTGCATTTGGCGACGAGCTCTGCAAGACCACTGTGCGCCGTTCGTCTCCGGCGTCCGCCAGCGATTTCGGCAGAACGTGATTGACCCCCGGCTCGAAGGCGCGGTCGTTGGCGGCTGGTGTCTCGCGCATCTAGACCTGGGCCTTGATCTGGGCGGCGAGTGCGGGCGTGATGCCATCGACCGCGGTCAGATCGGCTTCGGTTGCCTCCTTGATCGCCCTCACCGATCCGAAGTGCTTGATCAGGGCTTGCTTGCGCTTCGGTCCGATTCCCTTGACCTCGTCCAAGCTGGAGCGAACCGTCGCCTTTGCGCGACGGTCACGGTGGAATGAAACGGCAAACCGATGCGCTTCGTCCCGGACACGCTGGACGAGGAAGAGGGCTTGCGAGTCACGCGGCAAGACCACCGGGAATGGTTGCCCGGGGAGGAAGAGTTCCTCATTCTCCTTGGCGAGACCCGTGATCGGCACGGTCATGCCGACCTCTTCGAGAGCCTCTAGCGCGGCGTTGAGTTGTCCTTTGCCGCCGTCGACGATGACCAGGTCGGGCAAAGCGGTCCACTTGCCCTGCCTCTCCTCGTCCGCTTCGGCGGCACGGCGAAATCGCCTGCGGACAACCTCCTTCATCATCGCGAAGTCATTGGACCCGACGACTGTCTTGATCGTGAACCGTCGATACTCACGTTTGGCCGGTTTCCCGTCCTCGAAGACAACCATGCTCGCGACCGGATTGGTACCGTGAAGGTTCGAGATGTCGAAGCACTCGATTCGACGCGGCAGGCGCGGGAGATCGAGGGCGTCTGCCAACTCGGCCATCGCCGCGGTCAACTTTTGCTCGTCGGAGAGAAATTTCAGCCGGCTCTGCTCCAGGTTATCCGAGGCACTCTTCGCGACCATCTCGACCAGCGCCCGCTTCTGTCCCCGTTGCGGAACGGTCAACTCGACTTTTCCGCCGCGGCGCTCGCGCAGCCACTCCGCGATGATCGGCATCTCCCCGTCGGGCAGCGCGTGTTCCAGCATAACGATCGGTGGCACCATCGCCGCCTCCGCGTAGAACTGGGAGACGAACCCCGCGAGGACCTCTTGCGGTGTGTCCTCAACCGTTGCCCGCATCGGGAAGAACTCCGAACCGAGAATCTTGCCGTTCCGAAGGAATCCGACCTGAATCCCGGCGTCGCCGCCTGCCCCCTGGGCGACGGCGATCACGTCCGCGTTCGTCCCGTTGGGACTGACGACCTTTTGTCGCTCCAGAACATGTTTGACGGCCGAGATGCGGTCCCTTAGCTCGGCCGCGCGCTCGAAGTTCCACGCGTCCGCAGCCTGGTTCATCTCCTCCTCCAGCGGTGGCAAAATCTCGTCACCACGACCGCTCAGGAGAAGCGCGGCGCGATCGATCGCCTGTTTGTACGTCTCGTGGTCGGTGGCGGAGATGCAGGGCGCCAGGCACTGGTGCATATGGTAGTAGAGGCAGACCTCATCGTTGCCGGTGATCTTCTTCTCGCATTTCCGGTACGGGAAGAGCCGGTTGAGCAGATTCAGCGTGCGATAGGCGAGTCCGGCCGACGTATACGGCCCGAAGTAGCGCCCGCCGTCGTCCACGATCCGCCTGGTCGAGATGATTCGCGGCCACTCCTCGTTCGTGATCTTCAAGTACGGATACGTCTTGCTGTCCTTTAGCATGACGTTGTACTTGGGCTGATAGCGCTTGATGAGTTCGTTCTCGAGGATCAGCGCCTCGGTCGCGGTATCGGTCCGGATCACCTCGAAGTCGGTAATGTGGGTGACGAGCTCGCGGGTCTTCGGGTCCATCCCCCGCGTCGACTGGAAGTACGACCGAACGCGATTGCGGAGCGCCGCCGCTTTTCCGACGTAGATGACATCGCCCCGGCGGTCCCTCATCAGGTAGACGCCGGGTTGAGTCGGGAGTGCGCTGAGGCGGTCGGAGAAGTCGGGGCGGGTAGTCGTCATAACACCCCAATTATACCAGCCCCTCTGTCTCACCCCTCAGTTTGAGGGAGTTGCGGAAGTCGTACCGGTCTTGCTGGTGCTGACGTCACGGACACCAAGCCGGGCGGCGATCTCGTCCACGAAGTCCGGAAAATGCCGGGCGACGGCAGGGTCGGCATCTTCCAACGAGACCGCGCGAATTGCGATCTGGTCAGGGAGGCGGACGCCAAGGTCGAGTTCCGTCGCTCTCTGGACGAGCGGATCCTGCCACGGCCCGAGTTGGTCGTCGTCACCCTCTTGCATCACCTGCTTGAGTCCCAAACCCACGAGTTCGGCGGCAATTTGATCTGACGTGGCTACGACCACTGAGTGCCCTCGCCAGACATCGGCCAAGACGTTCAGCGTCGGCCGCACGGCAAGCGCGATCTCCGCGGCTCGACCTTCCTCGGGGACGGAAATGCGGACATCAAGCCGTTCGCGCAATCCGGCGAACTGTGTCCAAAGCCCGATTGCGATAGTCGGGTGAATTGCCATTTCCCCTCGGAGGTCGGCGGCGACGATCAATGTTCCGGCATTGGCGATTTCGGACGGAATTCGAACCGGAGATGACTGCTCGGCGTCTGGGTCAAGATCGATCGCCACGTGGCCGCCTCGTCGGCGCGTCAGGCGTCGCCAGACTGTAACGGTGAGGGGTGGAGGAACTGCCAATCGCGGGTCGAGACCGTGCTCAGACAGTAGAGTCACGAGTTGCCGCCCGAGCCGCGTCTCAGCCTGGGTGCGATCGGAGGCAGTGGCAACGATGACGGGCGACCGAAACAGACGGGGCGAGTCGGACGAGCCCAAGGCGAGGGCGTGCGCGGCCGCCTTGCAAAGGGATTGGGCGAGAACGAGATAGATCGTCGACCGTGATTCAAGAACCATCGCGAACCTCTCAAGCCGATTGATAGGGGGGCAAAATCAATACGACATATCCCATGAGCCACGATCCACACCAACAATCTCAGCTTACCAATACGGCCCCACTCATCGCTGACAACGTCATAGATCCGTCCGCTCCTACGTCGCGCGACTCAGTAGCGATAGCAAGCGACAGGCCACCCGGTACATCGAATCGGTACGGGGACGAGGATCTGTTGATCGCGATCAACCCTCGGCCGCGTCCGTCGGCAAGTCCAACCAGCAAATGGTCCCTGTCGGCCGCCAATGTTGTTCTCTCGCCTTGCCAGAGCGTCGGCCGCGCGCGGCGCATCGCGACCAGCGTTCGATAGTAGGCGAGGAGGTCGCCGTCCTGGGCGGCCCCCCAGGGCATCAGCGTACGCGATTCCTCCAGGCGCCGCGAGCCGTCCGGGTAGGTCAGATCGCGCCGCTGACTCAGACCGACTTCCGTCCCGTAATAGATGATCGGGGGGTGCGGCAGTGTGAACTGGCAGAGCGCCGCCAGCTTCAGCCGCCGGCGGTCGCCCCCGGCCACCCATAGAAACCGGTTCATGTCGTGGTTGTCGAGAAACGATGGCAGGACGAAGTCCGCCGGGAAGTAATCGAGATGCCGGGCCAGGAACGCGTCGAACGTGCTTGCCGGGATCGCGTCGAAGGCAAAAAAGGAGCGCAGCTGCTGGAGCAGCAGGAAGTCGAGCGTTCCGTCGAGTCGCCCCAGGTAGGAGCGCTGCAGCTCCGCAGTTTCGACGACCTCGCCGAAGGTCGCCGAGTCGGGTTTCGCCGCACGAGTCGCGGCGCGGAACCGCGACCAAAAGCCGTGTGATGGACCGTTGGCATAGTCGAGTCGAAACCCGTCCGCGCCCTGCTCCAGCCAGAACCTGGCCGCCTCGATCACATAGTCGGCGGCACCAGCGTGATCGATGGCGAGGCGTGGCATCGAGGAGACGCCGAAGAAGGAGCGATAGCCACGCGGCCACTCGCTGAAGGTGAACCAGTCCCGTTCCGTTGCCACCGGATCCGACATGGCACGGCGGAACGCCGGATGCTCGTCCGACACATGAATGGCAACGAAATCGAGAAGCACGCGCATGCCGCGCGCGTGAGCGGCCGCGAAGAACTCGCGGAGGTCCTCCACTGTGCCAAGTCGGGGCTCGACGCCGAAGTAGTCGGTGGGATCGTAGCCATGATGGGTAGGGGAGGGGAATA
>JAXDKI010000098.1:0-14138 GCA_034667245.1 Thermomicrobiales bacterium
CCAGGTTGAGGAAGCCGGACAACTCGTCGGGGGTGGTCAGCTTCGTCGACAACTCCGGGTCTGGTCGACTGCCCTGGTCACCGTCGCCAAAGCGGCGCGTCATCGCGACCACGAGCCAGCGGTCGAACCACGCCTCGGTCTGGTCGGACGACGGCGGCGCCTGATTCGCGCTGAACAGCGGCAGGGCGAAGGACGTGAACGCGAACGGCGCCTCGTACTTGCGCTCGGCGTAGAGGCGGTCGCCCCCGGTGAGCTGCTTGAAGACGTCGGACCCCTCGACCGGGCGCGCGTCGAGGTCGCCGGCGATGTTGGCGAGTTTCCCGCGGAGCTGGGCGACGGCGAAGCGCTGGCTCTGGAGCGTGTGGAGCGACACGTTTGCGATGTTGGTGGTTCCGAGGAGCGCCGAGACCAGGCGCAGGAACGTGCTCTTGCCGTTGCCGCCCGGCCCCAGCAGGAGGATCGCCTTGCGGAACGGGTTGCCGGCGTAGAGGGCATAGCCGGCGATTTCGAGGACGAACTCCCGGGCGTCCGGGGCGAGGACCTGGGCGAGGAACGCCGCGATCCGCGGGCACCGCGCCGTCGGGTTCCAGGCAACCGGGATCCGGATCGTCGAGGGGTGCGCCGGGGTGTGGGGGGCGAGCCGCCCGGTCCGCCACCCCAACAGGCCGTTCTGCACGTTCAGGACGGCGGTGTCGGGATCGGCCGGGATCGTCGGGGGCTGGTTCTTGAACCACGCGACGACCTCGTTGACATGGTTTCGCCGGAAGCGTCGGCCGAGCAACTCGGTCGCCAGTTCCCCGATGCGCCGGACACCGTCGACCGCGTAGTACCCGTCGACGTAGGCGTAGAGGATGCCGTCCTCGTCGACGCGGATCGGCGACGCGGCGTCGACGGCGAACGCCAGCGCCGGAACCTCGAAGCCATTGGAACCGAAGTAGCTCGCTTCGGTGGCCTCGCGGCCCAATCGGCTGCGCGACGGCGCCGACGTAATCGGGATCGGTGCATCACGGGTCGTGGGAATTCCCGGCAGTGCCCCCGGCAGCCGGATCTCGGTCACGATCCCCGAGGGCGAAGCAACGTCTTGGAAAAGGATGTCGGTTCGAGACGACATGAGGAACTCCTTGGTGCTATCCGACGACGGCGACGCGGCAGTGTCGGGATCGAGACGGAGGGACGGATCGTCGGTTCAATCGGGTGCGTGTCCGCGCCGACAGTAGCCCATCCACGCGATGCAGAGATATGGTGTATACCTTGACCATCATTTTCCGGTTCGGAATGCACGATTCTGTTTCCGGCGCAGGAATCGCCCGGCTGTTCCTGCGGGGTGACGCGGGAGCCGAGGAGGGCCCGACCCTCCTCCTTCCGGGAAGCGTCGGCATCATGCCGGGCCTCCCGCCAGCATCCGCTCCAACGCCGCCCGCGCAACCAGGATCCGGCGCCCCAGCCTGATGACAGGAAGGGTTCCGACTCGGCAGGCCTCATAGGCGGCGCTGCGGCCGATTCCCAAATACGCCGCCGCCTCCTCGACGGACATCGTCGCCCGGGGAAGTCCGGCCGCCGACGCTTGCGTCGTCGCCTTACCCGGGGAGGAGGATCGCCCTTCCTCCCGTCTTCCCGGGATGACGGCAGCGGATGGCAGCCCGAGGATCGTGGGGACGAAGCGGATCTCGCTCGCGTAGGCCCCGCCCTGTTCGTGTCGAATCATGAAATGGCTCCTTGGTCACCGACCATCGTGTGTGCCGGGCCGCAAGTGGCCCGCCTCCTCTGTTCTGGCAGAAGAACGGGCTAAGGTCAAATTAGCAGGGTGGTTTTCCAGATATTGCCCGCGGAACCCGCAAAACCACGTCGTCGGGACCATCACCCGTCCGCTCACACGACCCCAGCGACAGCGATACGGGGAGGGCCGAGATCGCAGCAGCGCGACGGCCGCACGTCGCCCCGCCGGAATTCGCTCTAACGTTCTAGGGATGCTAGGATGCGAAGGACCCGGAGCGACGTCGGTCCGCCGGCAACGGCGGGGAGTTCGACGCGTCTCGGGGAGTCAAGAGGGCGGTCAGGCGACCGCCCGCGAAGTTCGGCCAAGCCAGCGGTGATCGGCCCGCACGGTTCGGCCATCAGGACCAGGAGGTCCTCATCAGATGCACGGAAGCATACAGAAGCGAGTTGGCAAACAGGGCACGAGATGGTGCGCCGTCTATGACGAACCCACGCCCGACGGAAAACGACGGCAGCGGCGCAAGACGTTCAAGACGAAGCGCGAGGCCGAGTCACACCTCGCAAAAACGGTTCACGAAATCCAGACGGGCGAGTACGTTGAACCGAGCCGAATGAGAGTCGCCGAATACCTCGAGTCATGGCTGGCCTCCATCGGCTCTTCGGTCAAACCATCCACCCTCTACAGCTACCGGTCTGTTGTGCGGGGACATCTCGTGCCCAAGCTCGGGCACATCCTGCTCGCGAAACTCACGCCGCTCGCGGTTCAAGGCGCTTGCCAACACATGCTCGACGAAGGATTTGCCGCGTCGACCGTACGGCTGCGACACACGGTTCTTCATCGTGCGCTGGAACAAGCGGTTCACTGGCGCATGGTTCCGCGGAACGCGGCCGACGGCGTCAAGGTACCGTCAGGCGAAGCGAAGGAAACGAAGACCTGGACAGCAGCGGAAGCGAGAAAGTTCCTGTCGGCCACGGCCGAGAACGATCTTGCATCATTGTGGCGTCTTGCACTCGACACAGGCATGCGATTGGGAGAGTTGGTCGCGTTGCGGTGGGCGGATTTCGACCTCGACGCGAGGAAGGTCGCCGTTCGTCGTACGCTGACGCGGAACGATCGGGGCGGCTGGATCATCGGCGATCAGACGAAGTCGGCGAGCGGCAGGCGATCGATTGCCGTCGGACAGTCATCCGTCGCCGCGCTCCTGACCCATCGGGCTCGCCAAAACGAGCGACGGCTGCACCTTGGGTCAGAGTGGCAGGATCTAGATCTCGTCTTCGACAGGAGAGATGGAGGTCGGTGCAGTCCCGCGACCATCCAGCGAGCGTTCAGGGCCGCCATCGAGGCCGCCGACGTGCCCCTTATCCGGTTCCACGATCAGAGACATACCGCAGCGACCCTGCTCCTGGAGGAAGGCATCCACCCTAAGGTCGTCCAAGAGCGCCTTGGTCATGCCAACATCGCGATCACGCTGGATCGCTACAGCCACGTCGGGATGCACCTCCAGCATGAAGCCGCCAGCCGCCTTGAGGAATTGCTGGGCAGCTGACGTGACCGAGTCGTGACCAAATGCCCGTCTCAGGGGGCAAAAAGCCAGCAATTACAAGAGGTTTCAAACCTTGAGGTAGTAGGTCATCGACTGCATCGCCCCCACCGGGTCGATCTCTCGAATCGTCACCTCGGGTGGCACCTTGAGCACCACCGGCGCGTAGTTCAGGATCGCCTGCACCCCGCCCGCCACCATCCGGTCCGCCACATCCTGCGCCGCCGCCCCCGGCACCGCCACGATCCCGATCTTGATCCCCAACCGCGCGATCTCCTCGGCGATCCGCTCCGGCCGCTGGATCGTCAACCCGTCGACCTCTTGCCCGACGTGATCCTCGTTGCGGTCGAAGATCGCCGCGATCCGGAACGACGACGGCACGAATCCGCGGTAATGCGCGATCGCCCGTCCCAGGTTCCCGAACCCCGCCAGCGCCACGTCCCACTGCCGGTCCAACTTCAGGATGTGCCCGATCGTTTCGGCGAGGAACCCGACATCGTACCCCTTGCCCTGCTTCCCGAACTTCCCGAAGTAGGAGAGGTCGCGCCGGATCTGTGCCGCCGTCACCCCGATGTGGTCCGCCAGTTCGTCCGACGATACCGAGGCGATCCCGCCCTCCCGAAGCGCCCGAAGGGTGCGAACGTAGATCGGCAGCCGGCGAATCACGATGTCGGGAATCACCTCATTGCCGTCGACGCCGATGACACCGCGCCGGCCGTTGCCCCCATACGCGAGTCCATTTTGGCGTTCGCGCACGTCGATCTCGTCGTGCAAATGGTCCGCCGGACCCTCGCCACCACTTAATGCCGTCCGCATGCTGCTCATCCCAATCGGCAGCCGAGGACGCCGCCGCCGACCCGCCCCGGCGGACAGACCGACCGCGAGCGCATCTCATTCATCGCGTCGGGCCGGTCGACAGCGAGACTGTCATCCGAAGCCTCGTGCGCAAAATCACAAACTCAAGTATCCGCCACCGCCCACCACCGCGTCAAAGCAACGACCCATACCGAGCGCCACCCACCCCAATAGTCATTCCGAGCTTGTCGAGGAATCTCTCTCCGACCCGAGGCAACGAGTCACTGATGCTGCAGGGAGCACTGAGTCCTCCATAGAAGCGTCACCTCGGATACCGATCGCCGCAAAGCCCCTGACCGTCCCACTACGCCACCCGCAGATCGTCCAGCGCCGCCCGATCCCACGCGATCCCGAGCCCCGGCTCCATCGGCGCCACCGCCTGCCCGTCCACGATCTCGAGCTCCCGGGTCGTCAGCGGGCGCAGCTGCGGGATATGCTCGACATACAGCGCGTTCGGCACCGCAGCCGCCAGGCTGACGTGCAACTCCATCAGGAAGTGTGGCGCCACCTTCACGTTGAACGCCTCCGCCAGGTGCGCCGTCTTCAGCCAGGGCGTGATCCCGCCGATCCGCGCCACATCGACCTGGACGATCCCCGCCGCCCCCGCCGCGAGATATTCCCGAAAGTGACTCGGCGAATACAGACTCTCGCCGACGGCAATCGGCAGCGAGGTGCTCGCGGCCAGGAGCGCATGCCCGCTGATATCTTCGGCCGGCAGCGGCTCCTCGAACCAGAACAGATCGAACGGCTCGAACAGCCGCGCCCGCCGCTTCGCCTCCGGATACGTCAGCGACTGGTTGGCGTCGACCATCAAATCCACCCCCGGTCCGATCGCCTCTCGCACCGCCCGCAGCCGCTCGACGTCCTCCTGCGCGTTCGCCTTCCCGACCTTGATCTTGACCCCCGGCCACCCCCTCGCCACCGACGCCCGCGCCGCCGTCACCAACTCCTCGGTCGAGAGCTGCAGCCAGCCGCCCTCCGTGTCGTACAGAGGCACCCGCGCCCGCGCCCCGCCCGCCAGCAACCAGAGCGGCTGCCCCGCCGCCCGACACCGCAGATCCCACAGCGCGGTGTCGACCGCCGCCAGTGCCAGGCTCGTGATCACCCCCACCGCCGTCCCGTGCGTCGCCCAGAAGAGCTCCTGCCAGCGCGCCTCCACCTGCCGCGCGTCCGTGCCGACCAATCGATGCAGCAGATCCTCCCGCAACAGCTGCAGCACCGCCCGCCCGCCGGTCCCGATCGTGTAGGCGTAGCCGAGCCCCGTCCCGCCGTCTTCCGTCGCGAGCTCGACGAAGATCGTCTCCTGCTTCACGAACGCCTGAATGGCGTCGGTGCGGACGACCTCCGGCTGGAGATCGACGAGAAACGCCTCGGCACGGGAGATCTTCACCGGCTCCTCCTTCGGACGTCGCCTTCGAGAGCTATGGGGATGGCGAGGCGGGACGCTGGCCGGCGCCGCGTCCCGCCCTGCCGCCTTCTCGCGTTCCCGTCCGGGCTACCCGCAGGACAGGTACGAATCCGGGAAGCGGGTCTGGATGTCTCTGGTCAAGGTCTTGAGGTCCTCTTGGTATGTCGACACCTTGGCGGCGTCGATGAGGAACGTGCCAGAGTCGATCAGGTACGGGGCATCTTCCTTCATCTGACAATCGTGGCGGAGCCGGTCGAGCGCGTAGGCGGCGATGTAGGCCTGCCCGTAGGGGTTCTGCGCCATCGTGCCGACCAGGAACCCGTCGGTGATGGCCTGCAGGACGATCGGATCGTCGTCGATGCCGACCATCTTGATCCGCTTGTCGCCGAGGCTACGTAGCGCCGTCGCGGCCACGACGGAGGGGATATAGGCCGTGGTGATGATGCCGTCGATTTCGTCCTTGGAGGCGGCCAGCAGGGCGTTGATCTTATTGTCGGCCTCCTCTTGGGAGTCGACGTCGGTCAGGTGCTGAAGGAGCTGCACCTTGCCCCCCGTCTCGGCGACGGCGCGCTCGACGGCCTCCATGCGCAGTTTTGTGTTCGGGTCGACAAGCAGACCGGTGAAGTGGACGATCGTCCCCTCGCCCCCGAGCGAATCGATCAACGCTTTGGTGCCAAGGTAGGCGGAGTTAGCGACGTCGGTGGCGATGCAGAACTGTGCCATCGTCGGCTGGGTGGTGCAGCCGCCGACGAGGGCGGTCGGGATCCCTTCGTCCATCAACTCCTCGATCGTCGAGTTGGAGCCGTTGGCGTCGCCTGGGAAGATCGCGAAGGCATTGTACCCCTGGGCAACCAGGGTCTCGATCAATTCGTTCTGGGCATCGAGCTTCCATTCGGTGGGCGCCTTGAACGCCCCCTCGTCGAGGCCGAAGTCCGTGGTCGCGGCGGCGAGGGCGCCTTCCATCGGCGCGAAGTAGGGGTGCGGGCCGCCGGGAACCACGGCGACCTTCGTCTTGGCGTCGCCGTGCGGCACCTCGGGCGGCGGCGAGGTGCGGGCGCCAGGCGCTGGCGTCCCCTCCTGCGCCAGCGCGCCGAACCCGAAGCTGAGCATCATCGCAACACTCAGCAGAATACCCCCGAAACGGACGCGGTTCATCGCGGCATTCCTCCTTGTTCCTCTGATCCACCGGTCCTCGCACAGCCTACGATACGAAGACCGTGACACCGATCGACCATGATTGCCGGTCCCCAAGAGGTGCACCGGGATGGTCCGTAGGAGTGGGAGCGGCACTCCGCCGCTGTTGACGCGGGAACGAATTTCTGTATACGATATACGTTATACGGTCCCTGCTCCGCCGTCAAGCGAGGTCTCGTCCGTGCCGACCAAGTCCGTCGCTCCTCGACTCCGCATAGGCGATGAGCTGCACGCCCTCTTGGCGCCACCAAGCCCGGATCCCTTCCCAAGCCTCGCCGACGCGCTCTACGAGCGCCTGTGGAAGCGTATCGTCAACCGCGAGTTCCCGCCCGGTGCCCGCCTCTCGGACGAAGCGCTGGCGAAAGAGCTCGGCGTAAGCCGAACCCCGGTGCGGGAGGCACTCCTTCGTCTTCGGCAGGTCGGCCTGGTCCGGGTCAGCGCCCGCCGCGGTTTCGCCGTCCCGATCGTCGACCGGCAGGACGTGATCGAGCTCTACGATTTGCGGACCGCGATCGAGGTCTACGCCACCCGTCGCGCCGTCCACCGCCTGTGCGACGGCGACGTCGCGGCCCATCGGCAGCGGCAGCAGGCGGCGCACCAACGGGCGGCGTCCCTCGCCCCGGTCGACGCCGAAGAGTTCGTCCGCGCCGACCTGGCGCTCCACGAGTCGATCCACCAGCACGGCGGCAGCCGGCACAGCGCCCGGGTCCTGACCGACGTGATGGGGCAGCTCAGCCTCCTCAGCCTGCGAGCGGCCCAGAACCCGGCGAGCCGACTTGCGGCCATCGAGGAGCACACTCGCATTCTCGACGCGATCGATCGCCGGGACCCCGACACGGCTGCTGCGGCGATGGAGGCGCACATCCAGGCGGTCAAAGTGCGGGCGCTGGCGGACATTGGGGGTGAAGACGATTGAGAACTGAGGTTGTGCCGTTGCACTCCTTCGTGCAGCCGGCGGGGTCCGGGATTCAAGCCGCCGAGTTGTCCGGACAAGGTTCCTTTCGAGGGGCTGGACCCGGTGTCCCCGCGCCCATTGCGGGACCGGGCAGCGACCTGGCAAGCAACGGAGGGCTGAGATGACCCGCGCGATCACCGTCCTCGATCGGCTCGGACTCTTCGCGGTCATCCTCGCCTTTTGGGCCGTCTTCGTCGTCTTCGCCAATGGCTTCCTGACAAGCATCACCATCTTCGGGTTGAGCCGCAGCATCGCCGTGACCGCGGTGGTCGGGCTGGCGCAGATGGTCGTTCTCTCGATCGGGCAGATGAACCTGGCGGTCGGGGCGATCGGCGGGATGGTGGCGGTCTTGACCGGGTGGCTGATGCAAGGCTTGAGTTTCCCCATCTGGGCGGCCGTCGCCTGCGGGCTGGCGGTCGGGGCGATGACCGGCTGGCTGAACGGCTGGCTCGTGACCCGTACCGGGATCAACAGCTTCGTCGTCACGCTCGGCATGGCGAGTGTCATCACGGGTCTCGTCTTCATCCTGACCAAGGCGGAGGCATTCCGCGATCTGCCGCGGCCGTTCGTCAAGTTCGGGAAGAAACGCCTGATGGAGGTCGGCTGGCTGGAAGTGTCTCCCCTCCTCCTCCTTGCGCTCGGAGCGACAGCAGCGATTTTCCTCCTCTATCGCGGCACCGCGGTCGGCCGACAGATGCTGGCGACCGGTGCCAACGAGCGGGCCGCGGGCTTCTCCGGTGTGCCGGTGGCGCGGGTCGTCCAGTTCTCCCACGCGCTGTCGGGCCTCCTCGCCGGACTGGGCGGGATCATGCTGTTGACCCGTCTTGGCTCCGCCTTGCCGAGCATCGGTGACGACTGGTTGCTCCCGTCGTTCGCCGCCCCTATCGTCGGTGGCACGCTCCTTTCCGGCGGTGCCGTCGCCGTCGTCGGCACGCTCCTTGGCGCGGTGCTGATCGACAGCGTCTCGGTCGGGCTGACGCTCATGAACGTGCCGAGCTTCTGGATCCAGCTCTTCGTTGGTCTCGTCCTGCTGCTTGCGGTCTTGCTCGACCGCGCCCGCACCGTGGCCGTCCTCCGCGGCCGTGCCGGTGCCGGCTCGACGGGCTCCGGCACGGCGACGGTGGCGGCGCGATGAGCGCAATGGCCGGCGTGGCAGGGCGGCGTCTGGTGCTGCCGAGCGCCGAGTGGGCTTGGCTGGCGGGGATAGTCGGACTCGAGTGCGTCGTCCTCGCCGTCCTCGAGCCCAACTTCCTGACCGAGTTCAACTTCTACGTGCTGTTACGAGGCGTCGCCGTCACCCTGATCGTCGCCTTCGCCCAGTTGGTCGTCCTCGCGGTCGGTCAGCTCAATCTCTCGGTCGGGGCGATCGGGGGAATGGTCGCCGTCTGCACCGGCGGGATGATGGAGGTCTGGCACGTTCCCACGCCCGCGGCGATCGCGCTCGGATTGCTCCTGGGCATGGCCGCCGGGTTTGCGAACGGGATGCTGACGACGCGGACGGGGATCAACGGCTTCATCATCACCCTGGCGACGGCGAGTACCTTCAGCGGCATCACGATCGGTCTCAACGACGCCAAGCCGTTCTACAACTTACCGCAGGGGTACGTGGATTTTGGGCAGGCGCGGACCGGAGCGTTCCCCCACATCGGCATCGTCACCCTTGCCGTCGCGGCGGCGCTGGCGCTGCTGCTGACGCGGTTCCTTCTGGGCCGCCAGATCCTCGCCGTTGGCGGCAACGCGCGGGCCGCGTCCCTTTCCGGCATCCCGGTCAACCGGATCGTCGTCGTCGTCCACGTCCTCTCCGGGCTCTTGGCGGCGATCGCGGCGCTGCTCCTGATGGCCCGCCTCGGCTCGGCCCAGCCGTCGATCGGTTCCGATTGGCTCCTCGCCTCTTTCGCCATCCCGATCGTTGGCGGCATCGCTCTGACCGGGGGCAGCGCCTCCGTCGTCAACGCCGTCCTCGCCGCCTTCCTGATCGCGCTGATCGACAACGGGCTCGTCCTCACCAAAGCCGACCCCTATTGGATTCAGTTCCTCCTCGGTGCGATCATCCTCGGCGCCGTTGGTCTGAACCGCCTACGTGTGGGGGCCGGGGGGTGGGGGCTGGGGGGGCGCGGAAGCCCCCGCGAGGAGCAGATATGACCGGGCCCGCCACGGCCACCGTGCCTATTCCCCCAACGCCAGTTCTCGGCCCTGCAGTCGCACTCGAAATGCGCGGCATCCGCAAGGCCTTTCCCGGCGTGCAGGCACTCGACGGCGTCGATCTCGTCTTGCGGCACGGCGAGATCCACGCCCTCGTCGGGGAGAACGGGGCGGGGAAGAGCACGCTCCTGAAGATCGTCACCGGCGTCTACCGGCAGGACGAGGGCGTGGTCCGCGTCGACGGGCAAGACGTGCGCTTCGCCTCGCCGCGCGACGCGCTTCGCGCCGGGATCGCGGTCGTCCACCAGGAACGCAACCTGATCCCGAAGTTCAGCGTGGCGGAGAACATCACGTTGGAGCAGCCGCCCGTCCGCGCTGGCCAACTCGTCGATCAAACGCGGATGGTCGACGAAGCGCGGCGGTGGCTCGGGGTCCTGCGCCTCAGGCTCGACCCGTTGGCGCCGGTCGAGCGATTGAGCGTGGCGCAGATGCAGTTGGTCGAGATCGCGAAGGCGCTCTCGCTACAGAACCGCATCCTCCTCCTCGACGAACCGACTGCCTCGATCACGCCGCACGAGACAGCAATCCTCTTCGATGTCCTCCGCCGCCTGCGCGACGACGGTGCCGCGATCCTCTTTGTCAGCCACAAGCTGGAGGAGATCTTCGCGCTCTGCGACCGCGTCACGGTCCTGCGCGATGGTCGCCTTGCGACCTTCGACGCCGACCTGCGCGAGTTCGACCGCGACAGCCTCGTCACCCGGATGATTGGTCGCGCCGAGCAGATCCACGAGTTCGCTGCCAGGCCGGTCGACCGGTCCCGACCGGTCTTGGAGGTGCGGGGACTCAACGCGACGACCGGTTCCCGCGACGTCAGCTTCGCCCTCGCGCCGGGTGAGGTGCTGGGGCTGTACGGATTGGTCGGCGCCGGGCGCAGCGAGCTGGCGCGGGTGCTTGTCGGCGAGGGCAAAGTCACCGGTGGCGAGATACTGATTGACGGTCGGCCGGTGCGCATCCGCGACGCGCGGGAGGCGCTTGAGCGGTACCGCATCGGGTACGTCAGCGAGAACCGGCAGGGCGAGGGGTTGATCCTCGCCCACTCGGTGCTGGCCAACGTCGCCGTCACCGTCTGGCAGCGGCTGAAAAACATCGTCGGTTGGGTAAGCGGGAGGCAGGAGCGGGCGACGGTGGCGCCGCTCGTCGAGCAACTTCGGGTAAAAACGCCGTCGCTGAGTCAAACGGTCGGCAACCTGAGCGGCGGCAACCAGCAGAAGGTAAGTCTGGCGAAGTGGCTGGCGGCGAAGACGCGGCTGCTGATCATCGACGAGCCGACGGTCGGGATCGACGTCAAGACGAAGCACGAGCTGCACGAGCTGATTTGGGAGCTGGCATCCCAGGGGCTTGCCATCCTCCTCATCTCGAGCGACATGCCGGAGATGGTCCGCCTCGCCGATCGAATCCTCGTCATGAAGGGACACCGTATCGTGGGGGAGGTCGCCAACACCCACCGCTACGACGAGGTCAGCGAAGCGATCATGCGCCACATCCACGCGGACGACGGCCGCGCAACGCGGGAGTCGGGGGCGGTGCCGGTCGCCGGAGATGTGCCGCACGGGTCATGAGCAGTCGGCGCGCCAGCGTCTCCCGGGTGCCTAACCCGACGTTTGGAGTGACCTCACGCCACGCAGCATCCGGAGGAGATGAGCCCTTGCAACGATACGGCCAGGTCATCGGCATCAAACCGGCCCACGTCGCCGAGTACGAGCGCCTCCACGCCGCCGTCTGGCCCGAGGTCTTGGCGACGATCCACGCTTGCAACATCCGCAACTACAGCATCTTCCGCTACCAGCACCTGCTCTTCGCCTACTTCGAATACGTCGGCACCGACTTCGCCGCCGACATGGCCAAAATGGCCGCCGATCCCAAGACTCAGGAGTGGTGGTCGGTCTGCGTGCCCCTCCAACAACCCGTCCCCGAGGCCACCGCCGACGACTGGTGGAAAACCATCCCCGAGATCTTCCATACCGACTGACAGCGGCAGCCCCTCCCCGAACGCGACCGACCTCTACCCCGCCGTCGGAATCTCACCGCAGGCAATCGGCTGGGACAGGTCGCCGACGCTGGTGTAGATCGCGATCGCGTACTCGTCCATCACACGGAGATCCCGTAAGCTTGCCCGTATCGTCGTCGCGCTCGCGCCGTTCTCGTCGATGGGACTCAACAGGAACGCCGGCGCTGGGTCCAGTTCCGCGCAGGTCCCCGCGTGGATCAGCGCCACCGCCCCGGGTGGCGCCTCCGCCACCAACACCTTGACGACCGTCTCCCCATCCTTCGCCGTCGCCTCGGCCAGCGTCGCCAGCCCGCTCACACCTGAGCCGTTCTGCTCGTCCAGCGTCAACCCGATCGGACCGAGCGCGAAACCGGCTGTTGCCTCCGGCGTCACAACCGGCGTCCCGGTCTCACCCTCACCCGGCACCGTCAGATCCGCCAACATCCGTTCGCGCTCCGACTCCTGCGCTTCGAAGTCGGCCGCGTACGTCAGATACTCGATGCTCAGCATCGACTCCCCGGCCACGATCGGCCGGCACTCGACGTAGTCGGCGTACGCATCCGTCGCCCCATCCGATGTCAGCGAGGATTCGATCACGGCCCAGGCGATCGCCCCGTCACGACCGCGCCGCTCGTTGCCCGCCTCGTCCACCGCGATCCGAACGTCGCTGTATCCCGACTGACCCTGGTAATAGTCGACCAACCCGTCGATGCAGTCTTCCGCCGTCCCCGACCACGGAAAGCCGGAGAGATCGACGAGCGCTTCGTCGCTCGCGATCCGCAGCAGGTCGTAGTCGTCTTGTGAGCTTTGCGTCACCTCCGCCCAATCGTCGTTCCAGGTCAGCGAGTAGCCGTACGTCGGGCTCGTGTAGCGGGTCGTGGCGATCGGCGATGCTTCTTCCGCCGGCGCAACAGTCGGCCGGGGTGGCACCGTCGCCGCCGGTGTCGCGGTGGCAAATCGCGGCGTCGGGGTGCCGGCTCCGTTCGCCTCCGGCGTCGCCGCTTCCTCGTCGAACGACCAGACGATGAAGTCTTCGTAGCGCGTCGCGCCCCCGGCGATCGCGCTATCGCCGAAGAATGGCGCCGCCACCGCTAGCCGGCCGGCATCGAGGTTCGCCGACAGATCGAGCGTCGCCACGTAGCGACCGTTGACCCCGAAAAGGCCACGGTCTTCGAGCGCGATCAGATCGAGGCTATTCGTCCCGTTGGCCGAGAGATTGAGCGTCGTCAGCGAGCCGCTCTGGTCCGGCTGGGCCGTATCGACCGCCAGGAACCAGTCCCCGGCCGAGTGCACGCCGAGCTGGTAGGCCCGCGTATCGGTGAGACGGAACACCAGTCCGTAGTCCCAGCCATGCTCCGAGGCAGAGACCGGATTCGTGAACGTGACGTGCACCGCGAAGTCCCGCACCGTCACGTCCGCAGTCGCCAGCGCGATGTTCTGCTCGTCCATCGCCAGACTGCCGTCTGCCGGACCGTAGACGAGCGGACGCCGCAACGCCTCGTCGCGCAGCCGGTCGAACTCCGCCTCGTCACGGGCCGCCGTCTCCGTCGGCGCCGCCGTAGGCGGCAGGAGCGCCACCGTTGCCGTTGCCGCCGGCGGCACCGTCGCCGGAGAGGTTGGCGTCGGCGTCGTGGTCGCCGTCTGCGCCCCGCCGACCGAGAAGATGAAGAGCGAGGCGACAAAGGCTGACAGACCGACAAACGCGATCCGGGCCATGGCACACCTCCACCGTGGATGAGACGAGGCCGGGAGCGAAGCGACCAGCGTAGACTCGATCGGGCGATGTGTCGTCCCGCTCAAAGTACACCCGGCGCAGGAACCGACGCAACCATCGGTCTCCACTCCCGATCTCGGTCACGGATCGAGCGTAGGATGGACGACCTCTCCGCAGGAGTGTGGCGCCGAGGTGCAGAAGGTCAGATGGCTGGCCGCAACACCCGGATGCGATCGCCGGTCCGCGTCAATTGCTCATTATCCCAAGTCACCAGCGAGAGACCCAGTCGCTCGGCCAGCGCCGTGTCGACCGCGTCGGCCCCCCTTAAGCGGAAACGACGCGGCGTGCTGCGCTGCGAGTATCGCAAGTTGTCGATCCAACTCGACAAAGACGATCGCCGGATTCGCGAGTATCGTCGCTACGGCTTGGTCGCCGAGTAATGCCTGGCCGGTGCGGCGCGCGACTGCTCCGGCGACCTCGGGAAGGATGAGCCAGGGCAGGGTGAAGGTGCCGCCATCCGCGATCCGGGCTCGCCGCCACGTGCGGCTAACGCTATGGTGGACATC
>JAXDKI010000099.1:0-5914 GCA_034667245.1 Thermomicrobiales bacterium
CGGCTTATCCGAATGCCGCAAGATCGCCAATCTGGCCGAAGTCTTCTACGTCCCGCTGGCACCCCACAACGTCTGCGGTCCGCTCGGGACGATGGCCTCTGCTCACGTTTGCGCCTCAATCCCCAACTTCCTGGTCCTGGAGTGGCACTGGCTCGACTACCCCGGTTGGGACGAACTGACGCTGCAAGACCAGCCGGTGATCCAGAACGGCCACGTCGTCCTCACCGGCAAACCCGGCATCGGGCTGGAGGTCAACGACGAGGTTGCGCGGCGGTATGTCCGTCCTGGCACCGACTACTTCGGTGAGCGTCCCTGATCCTCAATCTCTTCGCTCCCGGGAGCCTCCCAGCTCGACAGCAGTGAGCGTCCGGGAGCACGGGGCGCTTTATCGGTCGCCGGCGGGTCGTTCGAGCAGCCACACCCGACCGAACGAGCGGCCCGTTGGCACCCACGAATAACATTGCCCACCTCGTGCTCGTCGACGAGGTGAGCGCGGTCGACGTCGCCTGTCGCGACCGCCCGGGTACCCGTCGTCGGCTCCGCAACGCTCCAGTTACTTCAGGCGTCCGCAGCCCCGACGACGCACCGCACTATTGATTTCCCCGTCCGCTCCGATCTAGCGCTGGTTAGGACCGACACGAGCGTTTTCGCACGAAAACGGCGAATGCGCTCTGCAAACGTACGTTGCGCTTGCATGGTCCACGGGATCAGCGGCTCTCTGGAACGCGGGGCGACGGGCAGGACGGGTGTCGGGGTGGATGCCCGTGGAGATGGGGAAGAGCTGTTCGGAGAGGAGGCCAGCGTGACGAGGGATGCCTGCGAGGACCCGATCATTCCTGCACTGAGTGCGGTACCTGCGGGTGTGGCTGGGAACGGACGGCCCTCGCGTGCTCGCTACGCGATTGCATCGCGCCTCGAATCCGCGTTGCCGATCCGGCAATACACTCCGGCCCAGGATCCTCCCAACGCGATGCTCCTTCGCTTTCCCAGCGCGCCACTGGCCCGGAGGACCCGTGTCCCGCCCCCAAGGTTCGGCGAGCCTGGAGCGCCGTATCTTTTTGCATCAGCACGCCCAGACCCGTCGATCGCCCCAACTCCGGTACCTTGGGGACACCCCTCTGCGTTTCGATGTCCGGCTCCGGCTCACACCAAGCGGCCAGAACCCCGAGTTCGCCGAAGGCAACAGACCTGATTAGCGCCACGAGGCGTGCGGTGCCCGCTCGCCTGGCGAGCAGCCGTACTACGGCGGGCAACCCGATTGTGATCACGAGGTAAAGGACGAGGACGTAGGCGACAAGCAAGAGCACGTGACGCCTCCCAGCCGGCTGCCACCGGCCGTCCAATGCTGACCAGAATACAACCAGTGTGCCAGACCCCGTGTGCGGCAATAACCCCACGGACTAGCCTAGGGGTCCCGACCGCAGTCTCGACACTCTCGTCGTGGGCAATCTTGAGAGCAACGGCGCTAAAATTGCACCGTTAGGATCGGTCAACGGGTATCGACCGCGCAAGTGGGGCAATCCGCGATGCGACCAGGTGTCAGTTGCGAGGGCGCACGGTGCGCAGTGCCTGTTCCGCATTCTTGATCTCACCCTGTTAGCTTCGATCGTCGATTTCAAGGCATTGCACACTGCAGCCTCGAAACCTTCGGTCTTATGGCGATCCACAGCGCCAGGCCACCTCGCATCCCGTCACCTAGTCGCGCGGGAGCGTATCGAGCGAATCGGCTGTTGGACGACGTGGGCCACGGCTAAGGTGGGCATGGGGCAAGACGGCGGCCTTGCCCCATGCCGCGGGTGTGTTCGCCTTCGTTGAGCCCTCAAATGATGAACGGCACGTCAGCGCACCGCGATCAGCGGCATTGTCCGCTTCCGGAGTCGGTGAACGTCTTTCCCGCTTCGGGGAGGAATTCGAAGCTGTAGCGGCCATCGCTCAACACCAGCTTCAACACACCGTAGGTGTCGCCATTGCGGACGAGGCTGTTGGATTGCGTCGGTCCAAACGCGTAGTGACTTCGACCGCCCGTGCCAACCACGATCTGCGTCACGCCCTTGGCGTCTGCCTTGCCCGCGGCATTCATCGGTGCGAACCGCTCGTACGTATGCGAATGGCCCACGAGGGCCAATTCCACCTTGTAGTCGTTCGCGGCCTGCCAGAATGCCTGCATGGCAGGCTCGGAACCATGCACGCTGTCGGACGAGAATCGAGGATGGTGGAAGGCAACGATCTGGCATCCGCTCGCATGTGCGGCGAGGTCGCTCCGTAGCCACTTCTCCTGGGGCGACCCGGCGCCGCAGCCGCCCACCTTGTCGCACTCGGCGTTGAGCACGACGATGTGCCAGGAACCGAGATCGAAGCTGTAATAGCCCTGGCAGTTCGACCGGCAACCGGGCTGCCGCGGCGTCGCCCGATCACCGAAGTAATCGAAGTAGCCGGCCGCACCTCCGGTCCCGTATTCGTGGTTGCCGGCCGCTGGGTACGTGCGTGCCTTATGCCGGCCCCAGGTTGGAACGTAGTAATTGGAGAACTGCGCCGCTGTACCCTCACCGTAGACGTTGTCTCCCAGCGTGAGAATGGAGCCACCCTCTCGATCCAGGATCTTCGCCGTCGCCTCGTCGCCCGAGCCGCTTCCCGCGATGTCGCCCGCGGTGAGCAGGACGGACCCGCCGGTCGACGGGGGTGGTGTCGGTGGAACGGGCTTCGTCGGGATTGGAACGGGCGTGGTCGTCCTCGTTGGGTTCGGAGCTGGGCCGGAGCTTCCCGACGCATTGAGGACTAAATGCGGTCGGTAGCCGGTCGTCGGGTCATCGCGTGACGCGAAGTCCGCACCGTCGGACGACATCGGCACGACCACGAAGGTGTAGGTTCCTCCGTTCCGCACGAGCGACGTCACGTCGTACTCGGCCCAGGAGCCGGCAGTCAACACACCAAGATCCGAAACCATCTCGCCGGTCGGAGCCGGGTGGTTATTCCAGGTGATCGTCGACTCCGTCCAGGTGTTGGGTGCTAATCGTATGCCTGGGCCGTCAGCCGTGTTGCTGTTAACCCAGATACGCAGCTTCACGCTGCCCACGCCGCTGGGCGTTGGGACCACGAAGCGTAGGTAGCTCATCACCGTCGGGTCATTGCCGCCGTCCACCCGCAACATCCTGGAAGAGCCGAAGTTCGTGGACGGGTCGTGCTGGGAGACGCGCGCATCGGCGGCGGGTAAGAGCGTCGTTCCCTCTGCAGCCACTGCGAACCCTCCCTCGCTGTCGCTGGTGGGCTCGACGGTTGGTGGTGGCGTGCGCTGCCGCTTCGGCTTGGGCGTTCGCGTCGGGGACGGAGCAGAGTCCGTCGGCTCGGCGGCCGCGGTCCTTGGCTGCACTTCGGTGCTTGTGCTGCGCGTCGGTCGTGACTCTTCGGCGGTTGCGGTAGGTGGAGACTCGGTCGGCGTGACCTGTTCGGCGACGATGCGCAGGGGAGCTTCGGCCGTAAGGTCGCCGGCGGTTGCGACCACGGTGAAATCCCCTGCTGCCTCGGTCGGCACCTGTACCCGCTTCCGGAAGGAACCGTCGCGCGAGGTGCGGAACCTCCCGAGGACGGTACCGTCAGGCATCAGCGTCAGTTCGCCGCGCGACCGGGCGGCGAATCCAGTTCCCTCGATCTCCAGGTCCGCTCCCGCTTCTACCTGTTCCTGGCTGAGCGTAAGCGTCGGTCCATCGGCCGATCTCGCCTGAGCGCCGCCAAGCAGGTGAGCAAGGGGTGCCAGGAGGACGACCAGACCCAGGAGCCAGACGAGCCGATGGCTGAATTGCCGGTCGCTCCGCGGAGTAACGTCTGGAAGGTTCGAATGCATACCTTTCCCCCCTCTAAACAACGCGCGCGTACATGACGGGTGCCCGTTCGCTTTGGGAATTCCCGGCGCAGAGGCGTCTATCGAACCTCCTCATTGGCCGAGTCCGGCTAAGTACCCGTGAAAGTTCCGCCCCGAGGCAAGAAACCGGAGAGGCGCGATGAACGACAACGGCAGAGCTGCACAGTGCGGCGAGGGCGCGCTATTCGTCTCGGCCCGCAGCCCCCACTGCGAGCCGGAAGCAACGCTGCATAGCGGCGCCCATCGGACCGGCCGTCGACTCTCAAGCCGAGGTGGTGCCGGGTTCCAGGTCAGTACGCGGCCCGCTGGGCGAGCCCAAGCGCATACTCGGGCCACCAGTAGCCGGCGACGGGACCACCGTTGCATGTGCCGTCGGATTCGCCTGGCGGCTTGATCCAAAAGTAGGCATCGACCAGCGGATCGTCCGTCGACGATGTCGCGCGCGATCCGAGCGCACGACCGGGTGGGTTGCACCACTCGGCATTCGGCGCCGGACCGAGACCGTTTCGGCCTGTGTCGATGATGAAGTGCTTATCGCCAACCAGCGCGGAGATCTGGCGGCCATAGGCGATGTTGTCCGACGTCGTGCCGAAGCTCGACACGTTGAGCGCGAAGCCCTGAGCAGCCGAGATGCCGACGGCGTTGAGGAGCTTGGCCATCTCCGAGGCGCTGACCCAGTTGGCGTGTCCGGCGTCGACGTAGACTGCGACGCCCGGCTTGGCTTCCAGGACGGAGATGGCGTCTTTGATGAGGTCGGTCCGTGTCGACTTGTCGGCGGAAGAGAGGCAGGTGATATTGGCGAGCGAGTCCGGTTCGAGCACGACGACCGCTTTGCGGGTACCGATCCCGTCTGCAAAGGCGCGAATCCACGTTCGGTACGCCGATGCCGATGAGGCGCCCCCCCCATAGCAGTCACGCTTCGGGATGTTGTAGGCCACGAGGACTGGCAGCGCGCCCTGCGCCGCGGTCGTGTCAATGCGCTTGGAGACCGCGGCCGCGATGTCGCCGTTTCCGCTGTCGAACCAATCGGCCTTCGGCTGACCGGCGATCTTGTCCATCTGTTTGGCATCGTTGGGCCGCGAAGTTCGCCACGCGGCCGCCTGCTTGCTTGCGTCGGATTCCGGATCGATAAACCACTTGGCCCCGGCAAACGGATTGGTTCCCGATCCTCCACGAGACACAGGAGTCGGGGTTCGGGTCGGGGACGGGGTTGGTGTCGACGGCGCGGGCGGTGGCTGGGTGCCACCGGACGGATCAATGGTCAAGACCAGTTGTGGCCGGTTGCCGGTCTTGCTGGTCTGACGCGACGAAAAGATAACGCCGTCGTTCGAGTTGGGAGCCAACACGAAGCTGTAGGTGCCGTTCCCTGTGACCCGCGGTGTGACGTCGAGCTCGACCCAGACGTTTGAGCCGATCTTCCCGGCGGTGGCCAGACCGGCGCTCGTGCGGCCCGGTCGACTGTTCCAGTTCACGGCGGTCTCAGACCATGCGGTATCGGTCGCGTAAATCGTCGGTCCGGCTACCGTGGGATTGGTCGCATAGAGCCGCACGCGTGCCTTCGCGACGGTGCCGTTGACGCCAGAAACCTCGAACCTGAGCAAGCTCTCTTGTTGAGGCGAGCCGTCGACATTCATCGAGCTGCTCGTCCCGTAGTTCGTGGTCGGAACGTCCGGCGCTACCTTCGCGTCGGCGTCGGGAGCAAACGTGAGGGTGGTGATCGCGGCGGCCGCCTGTACCCCGCCCTCCTCGTCAGGCGAGGACTCTTGGGTAGGTCTCGTCCGCGTCGCCTCTTCCTCGACCGGCTCTTCGGTCGGGCGATCGGTCGCGGTCGCGGGAGGTGATTGCTCCTCGCTCGCGGTCGCTTCCGGGGTCTCGGTGGGCGTCGGTGGAGGCTCCGTGGGAGACTCTGTAGGCGGCGCTTCGATCACAGTCACCGGTTCGACCTCGAACTCGGCCTTGTCAGAAACAGACTCCTCTTCCGGGGACGCAGCGCTCTCCGCCCGGAGGATGTACTTCCCGGGCGCCACGTCGGGCACGACGAACTCGAGGTCGAACCGT
>JAXDKI010000100.1:0-6746 GCA_034667245.1 Thermomicrobiales bacterium
CAGTTCTTCGACCGCGGCGGCGTCCTCCGCGTCGCCTGGTACGGCGATATCCTCCCGACCCGCGACTTCCCGACCTATGCCACCTGGTACGAGCAGGGCAAGCTCGACCTCGACCGCGTCGTCACCCGCGTCGTCTCCCTCGAAGAGTCCGAGGAAGCCTTCCACGCCATGGAACGCGGCGAGACATTGCGCACCGTCATCCGCCTCTAGCAACGAGTTCCGAGCTTCGAGCTTCGAGCTTGGAGCTTGAGCCGACGCAGCCACAAGCAACGGCTCGCCGCAATCGCTCAGGATGTTCAGATGTTCATTCGAGGGGTGTTCCCCATCTGATCATCCTGAGCGTAGCGAAGGGTCTCTCCTCGTCAGCTCTTCTGTCACGCCCCTCCCGCCCCGGCCCGACGCCGGTGCCACCACTGCCCCCTGACCGATCGC
This sequence comes from Thermomicrobiales bacterium, assembly GCA_034667245.1. Classification (GTDB taxonomy): domain Bacteria; phylum Chloroflexota; class Chloroflexia; order Thermomicrobiales; family UBA6265; genus DATBFX01. The sequence goes on from JAXDKI010000100.1 coordinate 433, forward strand.
CCAGGCCAGCTCCCCTTCGCTGATCCACCCTCAGCAGATCTGCGTACGTCTTAAGTCGGACGCCTCCGCCTTCGAAATACGTCGATCGCCCGATGTCCCAAACCGCGCAATCGTCGATCCTACGATCGTGCCCGGAGCCGGTGCCGTGGTCGGTCCGCTCCGTGGTTGTGGATAAGCGCTAAGACGACGAGTTGGAGCGTGACCGATGGCAACCAGACGGTATGAGGCGACATCCCCCCTCTTCGTGCGACCCTTCCCCTCATTGGACGGCCCCGTCAACGCGGTAAAGCGCATCGCCGCCGCGCTCTCGCCGGTCCTCCTCCTCTATGTCCTCTACACCATCGTCCGCTGGGCGCTGACCGACCGCGGCCCCGCCCTTGGCCCGCGCCACGCCGTGCGCCTGCTCCACTGGGAAACCGCCCTCGGTCTCGACTGGGAGCGCCCCGTCCAGGCCTTCGGCCTGCGTCACGACTGGCTCGTTCGCGCGGCGAACTGGTACTACGTCGCCGGCTTCCTCCCCGTCCTCGTCCTCGCCGCCGCCCTCGCCGCCTGGCGGGCACCATCCGCCTTCGCGAGCTTGCGCCGCATCTTCTCCGTCTCCCTCATCCTCGCCCTCGTCGGCTTCGCCGCCTTCCCCCTCGCCCCGCCGCGCCTGCTGTCGGCCGACCACGGCTTCGTCGACACCCTGCTCCACTTCGGTCCCCGCTACTACGGTGACGCCACCGGGAGCAGCCTCTTCAACCTCTACGGCTCGATCCCGAGCACCGTCAACGTCTACGCCGCCATGCCGAGCATGCACGTCGCCTGGTCCGCCGTCGCCGGTGCCCTCCTTGCGGTCGCCATCGGCCGTCGCTGGGCCCGCTCCCTCGCCGTCCTCCACCCCGCCGCGATGGCCTTCGCCGTCGTCGTCACCGGCAACCACTACGTACTGGATGTGGTTGGCGGGCTCTTTGTGCTCGCACTGGCTGTGGGCATCGTCTCCGCAATCCCGCGGCTCCGTCGGCACCGTATTTCCACAGGTCGGCGGAGTCGGAGTGCGAGCCTATCCTCTTTCCGCGAGTATGGTCGGCTGAAGGAAGATGCGCTGCAGGAAGCCGCCTGAGCAGTCCGTACGGCGCGATGAGGATGCCGTCGCGCTGATAAAGGAGGCGCCAAACCAAGGTCATTCCGAGTTCGTCGAGGAATCTCGCTCCGCTTCGGGCAACGCGATCAGACATTACGAGAGCGCGTACAAGTCTCGCACCCATGAAGGAGGAGCCGTACAGGGGACCTTCGGTGCGCAGTCCAACTGGCCCGACTCAGAGTGAGTCGAGCCCAAAGTCAGAACGTGCCGCCCGAACCGAACGGCCCGCGATTCGAGTTCCTAATCCTGGACCTCGTCAGCTGTCACCCTGAGCAGAATTCGATCGTCGTCGAGCTCCGCCACCAGATCGCTGGGAATCGTGACCTCGTGCTTGAAGAGGAATCCGGCCTTGACCACCACTCCCTTCAGGCCCCCGTCGTCGTCGAAAATCACCCGCTCGACCTCGCCCACCTTCTTTCCGTCGACGCCGACGACGTCGCTCCCGGAACTGACCACCACGTCCTGCTCCGGGATGTTCCGCACGTTCACCAGCACCGGCTCCGACGCGCGGGGTGCCGCCATCGCCTGCGGGACACCGGCCCGATAAGCGAGCTCCTCCACCGGCGGTGCGACGTTGAGCACCCGACCCGGTCCAACCGCGTCCGGCGCCAGGTCGGGAGACGCAAGCCGGTCGTGGTCGGGGACCTCTACGTACTGCGACTCGACAAAGTTGGGCAACCCTTCGGCCTCCTCGGCGGTCAGCGACAACACCACCCGCCCCGGATCGACGTGATCGATCAGGTCGAGTGCGACCAGCTTGTCCTTCGAGAGGAGCTTCCGGTCGATCACGAACGCTTCGAGGTGCAGATTCTGGCTGTTGAGGATCAGCCGATCCACCTTGCCGAGTTTCTTGCCGTCCTTGCTGTAGACCTCCCACCCGAGCTCGATCGCATGTGCCTGCATGATGGGCTCCTTCCGCCATGGAACGTGATCGCACGATCACAAGCGGAGCGGTCGCGCACGCGGCGTGCCATCCGGCAGAGTGGCACCGAACCTGCGCCCTGTCGAAGCTGAGGGCTTGCGTCGACGCACGCGGCCCGCCGCGAAAGGAGTTCACCATGCGCGACATGACCGATCCCCGCAATATCGACCAGACCGACGTTGGACAGACGAATCCCCCCTCCGCCGAGAGGAAGAGCGGTGTTGGCGGCTTCCTTGGGGTTGGGCTCCGCATCTGGTCCGTGGTCATTCTCGTCGCCATCGCCTTCCTCGTCGCCGGCATCATCTTTTCCAATATGTAGCGGCACTCGCTCCGCATCCCCACCGACTCGTTCCTGATAGGATGCCCCGGCAGGAGATGCCGGGGCATCGTCTCGTTCCGGCGACCGACGTTACCGGGAGAAAGAACGGGATGGCTGCGAACGACCTCTGCTTTTCGACCGCGCGCGAGCTGGCGGACAGGCTGCGGCATCGGGAGATCTCGGCACGGGAGGTGATGTCGGCGCACCTCGCCCAGATCGAGCGCGTCAACCCCCAGGTCAACGCGATCGTCTCCAAACTGGACGACGAGCGGGCCCTCCGCCTCGCGGACACCGCCGACCGCGCTTTGAGCGCCGGCGACCCCGTCGGCCCGCTCCACGGTCTGCCGATCGCCTTCAAGGATCTCGACGACGCGGTCGGCTTCCCGACCACCAAAGGTTCGCCGATCTACCGCGACCACTACCCCGCCCGCGACTCGCTCCTCGTCGAGCGTCTGCGCAAAGCCGGTGCCCTCGGCATCGGTAAGACCAACGTCCCAGAGTTCGGTCTCGGCTCCCACACCTTCAATCCGGTCTTCGGCGCAACGCACAACCCCTACGACCTCACCAAGAGTGCCGGCGGCAGCAGCGGCGGCGCCGGTGCCGCCCTCGCGACAGGCATGCTCCCGATCGCCGATGGCAGCGACATGGGCGGCTCACTTCGCAACCCGGGCAACTTCAACAACGTCGTCGGCTTCCGCCCCTCGCCGGGTCTCGTCCCGAGTTGGCCGTCGTCCGCACCCTGGATGGGGCTCAGCGTCAAGGGCCCGCTCGCGCGAACGGTCGGCGACGTCGCCCTGATCCTGACCGCCATCGTTGGCGCCGACCCTCGCGACCAAGGGGCGCTCCCGATCCCGCCCGACACCTTCGCTCAACCGCTCGACCGCGACTTGAGGGGCGTTCGCATCGCTTGGTGCCCCGATCTCGGCGGTCTCCCGCTCGACCCTCGCGTCCGCGCCGCCCTCGAAGCGCAACGGCACGTCTTCGCCGACCTCGGCTGCACCGTCGAAGAGGCCGCGCCCGACCTGACCGGTGCCGACGAGATCTTCCTGACCCTCCGCGCCTTCCTCAACGCGACCGGCCACGAGGACGACCTCCGGGACCACCGTGACCTGATGAAACCCGAGGCCGTCTGGAACGCCGAAGAGGGCATGAAGCTGGGCGCCGTCGACGTCGGCCGGGCGATGGCGCGCCAGGCCGACCTCTTCGAGCGCGTTCGCCAGTTCATGGAGCGCTATGATTTCTTCCTCTGTGCTGTCAACCAGGTCCCGCCCTTCGACATCGACCTTCGCTACCCGACCGAGATCGATGGCGTGCCAATGGAGAACTACATCGCCTGGATGAAGACTGCCTACTGGGTCACCGTCACCCGCTCTCCCGCCATCTCCGTCCCCTGCGGCTTCACCCCGGACGGTCTCCCGGTTGGCATCCAGATCGTCGGCCGCTTCCGCGACGACCTCGGCGTTCTCCAACTCGCCCACGCCTTCGAGTCCACCACCCAGGTCTGGCAACGACGCCCGCCCATCGCCGGTTAGCCGGCATCAACTGGCACACCCATTGCACAAGCCCCCTCCTGACAACGACGACCCAGCAGAGGAGGAGGCGACCAATGGCGGACATCCAGGAACAGACCGGTGAGGGCACGCTCTACGACACCGACGATGTCGAGTTGGCGACCGTGGCCTACCGCGTGGAGTCGCAATCACCCGACGGCGCCCAGTGGGGCGGCGAGATCTTCTTCGCCCACGAGGACACCATCGTCGACGCCGGTCTCTACGTCCTCGGCCTCGAAGACGGCACCCAGGTCGACATCGACCTCGCCCCCGCCGTCGACACGGAAGGTCGCGAACACGCATTCAAGGGCGTCGGCACGTTTGGTCAGCGAATCATGTAGAGGAAGCGCCGTTTCGGGCCTTTCTCTGCAACTCGAAGAGTTTGGTGATTGCCTCCAGCGGTGAGAGGCCTTCGATGTCGAGGGCCTTCAGGTCGTCGATGATGGGGTCGGGTTGGCCGAAGAAGGTCATTTGGATGACCGGGTCGGAGGTTGGGGCGGGGGTGCGCATGGCGGTGCGGCGGGAGGCTTTGTCGCCGGAGGAGCGGCCGGTGGCTTCGAGGTCGGCGAGGATCTCGCCGGCGCGGCGGACGATGGCGCGGGGGATGCCGGCGAGCTGGGCGACGTGGAGACCGTAGGAGCGGTCGGCGCCGCCAGGGACGACCTGGCGGAGGAAGACGACGCGGTCGCCGTCTTCGAGGACGTCCATCCGGCAGCAGCGGACGCGGGGGAGGAGCTGCTCGAGCTCGGTCAGCTCGTGGTAGTGGGTGGCGAAGAGGGTCTTGCAGCCGAGGCGCGGGGTGTTGTGGAGGTACTCGACGATGGCGCGGGCGATGGCGAGACCGTCGTAGGTGCTGGTGCCGCGGCCGATCTCGTCGAGGACGACGAGGCTGCGGCGGGTGGCGTGGTTGAGGATGTTGGCGGTCTCGAGCATCTCGACCATGAAGGTGCTCTGGCCGGTGGCGATGTCGTCCTGGGCGCCGATGCGGGTGAAGATGCGGTCGATCAGGCCGATGCGGGCGCGCTCGGCGGGGACGTAGGAGCCGGTCTGCGCCAGTAAAGCGATCAGTGCGACTTGACGTAACCAGCTGCTCTTGCCGGCCATGTTGGGGCCGGTCAGGATCACGACCTGGGTGTTCTCGGTGTCGAGGCGGGCGTCGTTCGGGACGTACTCGCCGCGACCCATGACGGCTTCCAGGGTGGGGTGGCGACCGGCGACGATCTCGATCGCGCCGCTCTCGTCGAGGTCGGGGCGGACGTAGTCGCGCTGGACGGCGACCTCGGCGAGGGTGGAGACGACGTCGAGGTAGGCGATGGCCTGGGCGGCGGCGAGGAGGCGGTTCGCGAGGCCGGCGACCTGGGCCATGACGCGGCGGTAGACGTCGGTCTCGATCTCGGCGAGGGTGTCCTGCGCGGTCAGGACGACGGTCTCGTACTCCTTGAGCTGCGGGGTGAAGTAGCGGGTCGCGTTCGCCAGCGTCTGCTTCGGGATGTAGTCGGCGGGGAGGACGGCGCCGTTGACGTGACCGTTGGCGGAGCGCTCGCGTTCGGCGCCGGCGAGGGCGGCGGTGGTGATCTCCAGGTAGTAGCCGAAGACCTTGTTGTAGCCAACCTTGAGCGACTTGATGCCCGTCCGCTCGCGCTCGGTCCGTTCGAGGCCGGCGATCCAGTCGCGCGCCTCGCGGGCTCGCTGCCGGTGGCCGTCGAGCTCGGGGGCGAAGCCGGGTCGCATCGCGGTGCCCTTGCCGATGAGGGCGGGGGGATCGTCGGCGAGGGCGGCGGCGAGGAGGTCGTGGATCTCCCGGCAGTCGGGGATGGAGGGGGCGCCGGGTGTCTCGCCGGCGGCGGCGCAGACGGCGGGGAGGGTTTCGAGGGAGGCGCGGAGGTGACCGAGATCGCGGGGGCTGGCGATGCCGGTGACGGCGCGGTTGACGAGGCGTTCGACGTCGCCGACGTGGCCGAGGGCGCGGCGGAGCTCGGCGCGGGCGAGGGCGTCGGTGTGGAAGCGGGCGACGCCGTCCTGGCGGGTGCGGAGCTCGGCGAGGTCGAGGAGGGGTTGGCCGAGCCAGCGGCGGAGGAGGCGGGCACCCATGGGCGTGCGGGTCTGGTCGAGGACGGCGATCAGGCTGTGGCGCTTCTCGCCGCGGGCGCTCTCGGTCAGCTCCAGGTTGCGGCGGGTCTGGGCGTCGAGGGTCATGTAGCCGTCGACGGAGTAGGTGGCGAGGGAGGCGATCTGGGTCAGACCGGAGAGCTGGGTCTCGGCGAGGTACTGGAGCAAGCCGCCGGCGGCGCGGACCGCGAGCGGTTTGCCGGCGCAGCCGAAGCCTTCGAGCGATTCGACGCCGAAGTGGCGGAGGAGGGCGTCCTGGGCGCGGTCGAGGCGCCAGCGCCAGGCGTCGGT
>JAXDKI010000101.1:0-9657 GCA_034667245.1 Thermomicrobiales bacterium
TACCGTCGCCCACACCTCGTCCATCGGCGGGACTCTGGACGGTCTGCGTGCCCGCGACCGCTACGAGGAGGGGCTGTTCATTCCCCTGGCCAAGCTCTACGACCAGGGCCAGCCCAACGAGACGCTCTTCGCCGTGATCGAGGGGAACGTCCGCCAGCCGGAGATGGTCCTGACCGACATCGCCGCTCAGGTCGCCGCCAATGAGGTCGGCGCCCGCCGCGTCCTCGCCCTGCTGAACGAGTACGAGTTGCCCGATCTCACCGCCCTCGCCGCAATCCTCCAGGAGCGCGCCGAGACGGCGATGCGCCGCGCGATCGCGGGCGTGCCGGACGGCGTTTACGCCAATGAGGTGACGGTCGAGGCGCCGAACGGTGACCTGACGCTCCGAGGAACGGTGACCATCGCCGGCGAAGAGATCCGCGTCGATTACGCGGGCTCCGCACCGGAACAACTCGGCGGCGGCATTAACTGCACCTTTACCTACACGCGGGCCCACACGGTCTACCCTCTGAAGTGTCTGTTGACGCCGAATGTCCCGAACAACGAAGGCTGTTTCCGCCCGATCGAGGTCACCGCGCCCGAGGGGAGCATCCTCAACTGCCGCCGCACGGCCTCCGTCAACACCCGGACTAAGACTGGCTGGCACCTCCACACACTCCTCTTCGGCGCCCTTGCCCCCGCGCTGCCAGACCGCATTCAGGCCGGCAACGGATTGATGCACGCCTTCCGTGCCGCCGGCACCGAGGCGGATGGGCGGCCGTTCGGCGTCCACTTCTTCTCAGGCGGCGGACGCGGGGCGGGGAGCGGCACCGATGGTCTTGGCCACAACTGCTTCCCCTCCAGCGCCGGCAACATCCCGGTCGAGGTCTTCGAGGCGCGCTCGCCGATCCTGATCGAGGAGCGGTCGCTTCTCGACGGCACCGGCGGCGACGGACGCCATCGTGGCACGCCAGGTCACCGCGTCCGCATGCGCCGCCTGCCAGGCTCGAACGCCGACGTCCGCCTCTACCTCCACCACGACCGCCTGCGCCATCCCGCGCCCGGTCTCTTCGGCGGCGGCTCCGGCAGCCTGACCCGCGTCCTCCTCAACGGCGAAGACCTTACCGCCGGCACAGGCCACCTCCGCACCGGCGAGGTGATCCTGGCGACCGACGACGACGTCTTCACCAGCGAAGCGGCGGGTGGCGGCGGGATAGGACGGACAGACGGACAGACGGACAGACGGGCGGATGGGCAGATGAGCGGTTGATTCTGGAATTAGGCTCTATAGTTGTAGGAATCACCTGGGTGGGGCAAAGCAGCACGCTACGCCGCCCTGACGCGGGCCTTTCGACCCGCGCTCAACCGACGAAGTCGGCTGAAGCCGGCTACCAGGTCTGTGAGATGGCTCTCGCAGCCCCCGTTTAGGGGGCTTTGTACATTGAGCGCGGGGTCTTTAGCCCCGCGCGCGGGCGACGCGCACCACGTCGTCCGTGGCTAGGGGACAAGGACAACCGATGACCGACCGCCACGACCCGCTGCACGATTCGCCGATTGCGACCGCGCCGAAGCCCGATGTAGAACCGATCACTGCCGAGGTCGAGGCCGAAGAACCCGCCATCCCCGCCGAGGCCGTGGCGATCGAGGAGGACGGCGAGCTCGCCGGGGCGATCGTCGAAGAGGCCCAGGAGGTCGCGACGCTGGACCTTGGCTCGGTGCCGAATCCACCGGCCCCGGGACCTGCCAACCCCTCGCCCGACGGCTCTGCCCTCGCCTTTCTGCAACGGGACGTCACCGGTGCCCTCCGACTCTGGATCAGCCCGCTCGACGGCTCGACACCCGAGTCCATTGACCTGGCATTCGATCCGGTCGAGGACGCCGACGGACCGCAGTGGTCGCCGGACGGTGCCTGGCTCGCACTGACCGGCGAGCATCCCGCCGGTGGGCGGACGGCGATCTGGCTCGTCGAGGTCGGCCGCGATGTCTCCCGCCTCCTCGTCGACCACGCTGCGTCCGACCGCGCCCCGCGCTGGTCGCCGGATGGGACGATCATCGCCTTCGTCTCTCGCCGCGGGGAGCGGGATGCCATCAGCGTCGCTCCGGCCGATGGTGTTGGGACCGCCGTTCAACTCACTGACGCTCCGATTGGGCAGGACGACCGCGACCCCTGCTGGTCGACCGACGGCGCGCGGATCGCCTTCTGCCGCCGCACGCTCGACGGCACAACCCTCGGCGACCATATCTGGACCGTCGACCTTGCGACCGGCGAGTCGAAGCAGGTCACCAAGAAGATCGCCCGTCGCCATTCGCTCCGTTGGGCACCGAACCGCGCCCAGATCGCCTGCGTCTCCGACGACGGTGATTGGGACAACATCGCCGTCGTCAACCCGGACAACAGCGCCGGCTGGAACCTCGCGAGCGAGGTCGGCGACAAGGCCGATCCGAGCTACTCGCCGGACGGCAACCGAATCCTCTACACGCGCCGTCACGGCGGCCTCGTCCGTCTCTGCGACCGCGGCGTCAACGCCGCCAGCCCGGAATTGCTCGATCCCGGCGAGGGTGTAGCTAGCTCGCCGCGTTGGATCCCCGGAGAAGAGAAGCGTGTCGTCTATCGCTATGCCCCGGCCACCGGCGCTCCCCGCTTGATCGTCCAGGAGACGAAGAAGGACGCCGAGCGGACCGAGTTGCCACCGCTCGTCGCCTGGGACGCGGAGCGCGAGCTCGTCCAGCCGGTTCCGTTCGAGTTCGAGACCGCCGGCGCACTCAAGCTGGGAGGTCTCTTCTATCGGCAGTCGTCGTGGGTTGCCCCCATCCCCGGCATCATCTACCTCGGCGACACGCCATACGAGGCGGTCGATTCCCGGTTCCGCGCGGAGGAGCAGGCGCTGGCCGCGGCCGGGTTCGCCGTCCTCGCCCCGAGTCTGCCCGGCAGCCCCGGATACGGCCGCAAGATCACCTATGCCCGGCGCGACACGACGACGCTCGATGACGAACTCTCAGACCTCGCCGATGCGATCGCGGCGCTGCAGGCGCACGAGGGCGTCGATTCCGACCAGATCGCCATCGTCGGCCGCGGCGCCGGCGCTGCCCTGGCGCTCATCCTGGCGGGCGCCCGCCCCGGTCTCGTCCGGGCCGCGGTCGCGATCGACCCGATCGCCGATTGGGACGTCGAGTTCGATCAGGCGGACGACACCTGGCGCGCCTGGCACGTCCGCAACCTCGGCCTGCCGGCCGCCAATCGCGCCAAGCACAGTATGCGCAGTCCGGAAACCTTCGTCGGCGCAGTCGAGGTCCCACTGCTGCTGATCGGCACCGACACCGTCCCGCCCGGTCGCGCTGCCCAACTCGACGCGCTGACCGCAACCATGCGCGATCTGGACGTCGCCTTCGACCAGGACGTCGCCCTCGGCGAAACCCCGTGGGCCACCGCCGCCCACGCCGCCGGCTTCGTCCGCGGTATCGTCGGCGCGAACCAAGCCGACCCAGCGGAGGGGATGCGGACCGAGGGAGTGTAGGTTCGGCGACAACACCTTATTGTCGGAGAATGAGTCAGCTCGCGAAGTTCTCCCGAGGTATCGCTGCGATGGCACGCTCACGTCGCCATCCTGCGACGACTACGGTTGAGAACTTCGCTCACCGCCTGCTCGCCACCGGGGATAGTCCGATCGTCTGCCCACGACCCTGAAGCGTCGTGCAACCAACATCATCGCAACGTTGTATGGTCACGTAGCCGCAGAGGGTAGACGTCCTGCGGCGAGAGGAGAGCCCGTGACCACCAGCAGACCCCGAACACACGCGTTTCGGCATAGCCGATTCCTCACCGTTGCGCTCGCCTTCCTCTTGGTGACGCCGATGGCAGCAGCGTCTCTGGTCACCGTGGCCGCCACTCCAATTCCAACTGCGTTCACACCATTCGATCCGTCGACCTTCGCATTCGCCCTCGCGCCGGTCGCCGATGGGTTCGAGCGGCCGGTCCATGTTGCCAACGCGGGCGATGGCAGCGGCCGCCTCTTCGTCGTCGAGCAGGCCGGTCGCATTCGGATCGTCCGGGACGGCGATGTGGTCGAGCCGCCGTTCCTCGACATCACAGACCTCGTCGGTTGCTGCGGCGAGCGCGGGTTACTCAGCGTCGCGTTTCATCCCCGGTACGCGGAGACCGGATTCTTCTACGTCGACTACACCGACCGCAACGGCGACACTCAGGTTGTGCGGTACAGCGTCTCCAGTGCCGACCCGGACCGCGCTGACCCGGAGAGCGCAGAGACTCTCCTGAGCGTCGCCCAACCCGCCGCCAACCATAACGGCGGGCTGCTCCTCTTCGGCCCGGACGGATACCTCTACGTCGGTCTCGGCGATGGGGGCGGCGGGAACGGTCAGAACGGACAGAACCTCGACACCCTCCTCGGCAAAATCCTCCGCCTCGACGTCGACCGCGCCGAGGGCGGTAAGCCGTACGCGATCCCGCCGGACAATCCATTCGTCGGCAATCCGGACGCACGACCAGAGATCTGGGTCTGGGGGCTGCGCAACCCGTGGCGCTTTAGCTTCGATCGCGCCACGGGTGACCTCTGGATCGGCGACGTCGGGTCTGCCGTCTACGAGGAGGTGAATCTCGTCCCGGCCGGCAGCGGCGGCGGGCAAAACTTCGGCTGGAACGAGATGGAGGGGTACGACTGCCGCGAGGACGGTGAAGCTGCCACAGCCTGCGCTGGGTTCGTCGCGCCGGTCGCCGGATTCGACCGCGACGCCGGCTGCGTCGTCACCGGCGGCACCGTCTATCGGGGCACCGAAGTTCCAGCAGTGGTTGGCGTCTACCTGTACGCCGACTACTGCGGTGCCGGTATCTGGGGGCTCGGCCGCGACGCTGCGGGAGAATGGGTCACGGCCGGACCGATTGCGGCGGGTCGCTCAATCGTCTCCTTCGGCGAGGATGCTGCGGGCGAGCTCTATGTCGTGGACCTCGACGGCCTACTCTCCCGTATCGTTGTCGCTTGAACGACACGACCATCCTCGACCGGCGGTGCTGGTTGCCTCGCGCAGCCGATCCCGACCACTAGCAGAACGACCATCAGGTCAGTATGATCGTACCGGATAAGGCGCGGAGTTGATGTCGCCTTTCGAAGGGCAACAATTGTGGTTTTCCGCTTGCTCAAGCGAATCGAATCGCCGAGGGAGAGTCCTCTTTTCGAGTCGGGTTGGACCGGACGCTTGCACGCCCTCGGGCGCGCCCTCGACGAGTACGGGGTGCCGCTGCGCGATCTGGCGGTCGCGACGGCCGGATACGACACCTGGGTCACTGTCCTGGCGTACCAGGGCGGGATGTACCGCGGTGTCTGGATGCCGCTGACGCTTCGGGTAGAAGACCATGCGGCCGAGTACATGACCGCCGAGCCGGACCGGGTCGAGCGGCCACCTCCCGTCGGTTGGCCGGCCCTGAAACCGACCATGCCGTGGTCAAGACGCTTGCGGGCGCTCGGTCTGCTCCTCGATCGGTCGCCATCACAATTGCGCGACCTTCTCATCCTCGATCTCGACGGTGGGTTCGTCGTCCAAGGGCTGATCCAGTCGCAGTTGAACGGCCATGAGAGTTGGGTCGGCACCACGCGCGAGGTTACCGCCGACGAGATCGCCGAAACTGCCCGGGAGTTGCCGGTCACGGCCAAGTTCCGCATCATGCGCCTGCGCAAGCTGGAGTTGGCATGAAGCTCTTCGCCGGCCTTTCGTCGACCGACTACCAGGACGTGCTTCGTGCAATCGGCGCTTTCATCGACGCAAACTCGTTGCGTGACATCCGCATCTGGGAGCACGAGGACGGACTCGTCCTCCAGGCTCGTGGCAAGGACGACGGCGAAAGCAACTCCTATCAAACCTACCTGCTGACCGACGACGACCTCCAGGGTCTGCTCCGCCAGGCGTACGACCGCCGCGATCTCCCGATGCCCAAACGGCTGAGCCCCAACGACTGAGGACCGCTTCCGCCCCGGGGGCGTGCTACAGTCACGCGGGTGAGGGACGGCGTCAGCACGTCGCGGATGGGGGAGAGCGCGTGTCGGACGGGGACACGACCAGGTTTCGGCAACTTCTCAGCGCGTACCGGGAAGAGCTCGGCTGGACCAAGACTCAACTCGCCGAGCGGGCCGGACTCGATCCCAGTTCGGTCTCCCGCTTGGAGGGTGGCTCACGGACACCCGAGGCGGGGACGATCGACGTTCTTGCCGCGGCGATGAAGCTGACACCGGTCGAACGCGAGCGCCTGTTGGCGAGCGCCGGCTTCCGCTCCGAAGCCTGGAACGACCCCCTGATCGTCGCGCTCGTCGAGTTGACCCTCGATCCCACACTCCCCAGCGATGTGGCTGACGACGTGCGGACGCTGATCCGCGTCGCAGTCGAGCACGGGCGACGCGGTCGGACACGCCCGTAGGGCGGAGGAGCAACCCGGCAGCCCGGTCAGAGCCCGAGTGCGGCTCGCCCGATCGTCGTCAGGGCCGCGTCGTCGATCGGCGGCTGACCGATACTCACCCGGAGATCGCGAAAGATGCGCTCCAGCGGCATGCTGCGTGACAAGCCGGCCGAGCCGACGACCCGTAACGCCAGATCGCCGATCCGGATTGAGGAGTTGCTGACGGTGTACTTGACGGCGGCCAACTGCCAACCGAGCTCGTCCCGGTGCTCGGGCTCGCGCTGCCAGCGCTCGGCGGTCGCGTAGAAGAGCGTCCGCGCCTGCAAGAGCAGCAGCTCCATCTCCGCGACCCGATGCTGTACCGTCTGCAACTCCGCAATCGGCCCGGTCATCCCGTTCGGTCGCCGCTCCCTGGCGTAGGCGACGGCCACGTCCCGCGCCGCCTTCGCCAGCCCCAGGAAGACCGCCGACCCCGCGAACGCACCCCAATCACGCCCATCACCGGGAAGGGACGAGCCGCTCTCCGGCACGAGCGCCCCGTGTCCGACCTCGACGTCCTCGAGCACCAGGTCGTGGCTGGCGGTGGCGCGCATCCCCAGGTTGTCCCAGGTCTCCACGATTCGCACGCCCGGTGTGTCCATACGGATCACGAAATTGGCTCGGCGGGGCTCCCGGCCATCCTCGACGGCGGTAGTGAGGACATGGGCGTAGGTGAGCGCCGGCGCGAGCGTCGTCCAGCTCTTCCTGCCGTTGATCCGCCAGCCATCCGGCGTTCTCACGGCTTCGGTGCTGGGTAATCCGCCGCGACTCGGACTGCCCAGGTCGGGTTCACTATGCGCCGAGTTGACCAACGCGCCGTGCTGGACGACGTCACGGCAGACCGTGGCAAAGAGTTCCTCCGGCCAGAGCCGGGTCGCCGCAAGCCTGCCGATGATACCCAGGTGCATGGTCGCGGCCAGTGCAGTCGAGCCGTCTCCTTCCGCCAGCCGCTCCTGGGCGGCTGCCAATTCCAGCGACGTGGCTCCGCGGCCCCCGTACTCCTCGGGCACGGTTAGCGCGAGGTAGCCGCTCTCGTGGAGTTCGCGAAAGTTCTCGAATGGGAACCGATTCTCGCGGTCGTACGTCGCCGCGCGCGTCGAGAAGCGGTCCGCCAGTTCGGCAGCGAGTGCGACGAACTCGGCACGCCGGTCGGTCTCTGTCGTGAGTAGCGCCGTCATCCTTACCCTGCCTGGCTCTCGATATGGTCGTCGGCGATCAGTCATACGACCGACTCCACCCGCAACATCCTCACCTACAATGGTGCCATGGATCACCTTGATCACGTCCGCCTGATCGCGCCCGGCGTCGGTGCGGGGAGCGGTGGGGTTTGGGCGGACCTTGGTGCGGGTACGGGAGCATTCACGCTCGCCCTGCGTGACGTCGCCGGGGCCGAAGTCCAGATCGTCGCCGTCGACCGCGACCGCCATACGCTTCAGACGCTTCGCTCCGCCGTCGATCGGCGCTTTCCAGGCACCCATCTTCAGACTCGCACAGCCGACTTCACTCAGCCACTCGATCTCCCACCTCTCGATGGCATCCTGGCCGCCAACGCCATCCACTATCTGCGCGACCAGGCGGCGTTGTTGCGACACTGGCGCGACTATCTGAAACCCGGCGGCCTTCTGATCGTTGTCGAGTACGACACAAACGCCGGGAACCGATGGGTGCCCTATCCATTGTCGTTCGCGAGCTTTGAAGGGCTGGCGAAGAACGCTGGCTTCGCCGAGCCCATGCTGCTCGGCGCAGTACCGTCACGGTTCCTGGGAAGGATCTACGCCGCCAGAACCTACCGATCCCGCGAGGATGTGGCGCACGGCAGATAGCAAGGGCCGGAATCCTTGCAGCGCCTCGACAGATCATGCCTGCCTCGCCGTTCCCTGGTTGAGGTCACCACCGACCGCTTGGGGTTGGAGACCGGCCGGTTTTTTTCGTGCATGTACACCCTTGACCGCACGTCCAGGCAAGGTACACTCTGCGGCTGTCACCACAATTGACCGGTAGTTCAGTCAGACAGGGGAGGAGCGACAACGATGTCGAGGTCTCAGAGGAGGCGTACCATATCCAGTTGGGCCGTACTGACACGTCTACTCGTGGCAGGCTGTGCCACGCTGACATTGTTGGTCGGAGGATTCTTCCAGAACGCCACCGTGCGAGCGCAGGATGGGAGCCCGGTGGCCGCTGAGTGCGACGCACCGGACCTGCCGCCCGGTACGCCGACGCCGCAGATGGACGGCTCGCCCGAGGCGGAAACCGACGCCAGCCCCGCTGCCGAGCCGGCAGGCGCCGAGGAGGACGAGGCGACCCCCGAAGGTGGAGCTCCGGCGGACGAGGCGACGACGCAGGAGGCGGTCGCCGCGGTCGAGAACCTGGTCAACTGCCTCAACAGCGGTGACTACGAAGGCGTCGTCGCCCTCTTCACGGAGAACTTTCTGCAGTCGGAGTTCGGCACGACCAATCCCTACGACGCGGTAGTCGGCTTGGAAGGGCTCACCTTCCAGGACTTCGAGATCGGCGACGTCACCACCTATCCCGACGGGCGCCTCGCCGTCGAGGTGGCCTACCTGGAGAGCGAGTACCAGTATGTCCACGAACGCTGGTGGCTCGTCCAGGACGGCGAGTACTGGAAGCTCGACGGCTTCGACACGCTGCGGCCGGAGCCGGAGGGGGACACCGCCGTCGTCGGCGTGGCGCTCGGCTCGCCGGAGGACGAGTACGCGCTCGTCCCGAACGCCGAGGCGGTGACGCAGTCGGAGGTGTTGATCCTCCACGCACAAAACAAGGGGCAGGAGCCACACATGCTGGCCGTGCTCAAGCTGCCCGAGGGCGTGACGCTCGAGCAGGTGATGCAGGATCCGACACTTGAGGACCAGGTCGAGTTCATCGGGGCGCTCGACTACCTGGAACCGGGGCAGGAGCAGGACCTGGCGCTCGTCGACCTGCCGCCGGGCGAGTACACGTTGGCCTGCTTCTTCGATGCGCCGGACGGCAAGACCCACCTCGAGCACGGCATGGTCGCCACGATCACGGTGAACGCGCCAGCGTAACGGCGCCAACGATTTGCTCGGCCGGGGCCGGCCGAGTTCGTTCGGTAGTTGTCTGACGGAGGTCAACGAGAGATGTCGGAGCACCAG
Source organism: Thermomicrobiales bacterium (assembly GCA_034667245.1). Lineage (GTDB taxonomy): Bacteria > Chloroflexota > Chloroflexia > Thermomicrobiales > UBA6265 > DATBFX01. The sequence continues at coordinate 9,550 of JAXDKI010000101.1, forward strand.
GCAAGCGGACCGTTTTGGAGTCTCTACCAGGGGTTGAAGGCGGGGCGGGTTTCCCGCCGCGCGTTCATGGCCGAGGCGGCGGCGCTCGGCGTCGGGCTGCCGATCGCG
>JAXDKI010000102.1:0-17512 GCA_034667245.1 Thermomicrobiales bacterium
CATCGGCACCCGCCGCACGGAGTTCGGCGGCAGCTCCTTCCGCGGCCTCCGAATTGACATCGTTGACGACGATCGTCGCGCCACGCGCGGCGAGGGCGCGCGCGACGGAACGCCCCATCCCCTGACCGGCACCGGTGACGATGGCGACCCGACCGGACAAGTCCTCAAGTTGTGTCATTTCCCCTCCAAACGATGGTGACGAGATGCGAGCGACGAGTCGCGTCTGCGCGCCGTTCTGATGCGACCTCACGACCCTTCCGCGTGACGCCGATAGAGGACGCCATTGTCCCAAAGATCGGACTGGCCCTCATCCCCGCCTACGTAAGAAGACGTAGACAGACGATCCTGAGCCAACCGGAAAATCGGGCGTTTAACGGAGTGGCAACAATCAGACCAGGGCATAGGATCGGGTCCTGACCCGAGGTGGGTCAGGGCCACGGGTGATGTGTGAAGCCAGAGAGACGGGCTGGGGTTCTCCGCTCTTCCCGCAAGCAGGACGAATTGGGGCCCTTTCATGATCCGAACGAGGACTGGACACGTACCTTGAAAAGGTTAACAATGCGTTCACACTTTGGGAAGCGACGAGGGGCAGCCGCGATGTCGATCGAACACGCGTTGTCGGTCTGGTTGGACGGGACACCCGTTGGACGTGACCAGGTCGGTGGTAAAGGCGCGAGCCTGGGCCGGTTGCTGGCGCTCGGCGCCCCGGTCCCGCCGGCTTTCTGCGTAACCACCGACGCATACCGCACCATCGCCCGGGAACTCGGTCTACCCGCACGGGCGAGCGGAATCCGCGACGATGAGCTTGACGACGTCCGGGCGGCGATTGAGTCGGCGATTCTCCCAGACGCCATCCGGCAGACCCTGCGCGACGGGTTCCGCGCGCTCGACGGGCGGAGCGACGGTCCCCTCGCGGCGGCCGTTCGCTCTTCGGCAACGGCGGAAGACTCGGCGACCTTCTCGTTTGCGGGGCTGCACGAGTCGATTCTCGACGTGCGGGATCCCGCCTCACTCGAGGTAGCGGTCAAACGCTGCTGGGCATCGCTCTGGACCGAGCGCGCCATCTCCTATCGCCGGCAAGGAGGTCTGGCGACCGACGAAGCGACAATTGCCGTCGTCGTCCAGGAGATGGTCCGGAGCGATGTCTCGGTCGTCATCTTCACGACCGATCCGGTCTCAGACCGCGCGGACCGACTGGTAATCAATGCGACCTGGGGGCTTGGCGAGGCGCTCGTCTCCGGCACCGTCACGCCCGATCAGATCGTGGTCGATGCCGGCGGTCGAGTCGTTGAGTACACCATCGGCGCAAAGGCGACGATGGTGGTTCCCGGCGCGAATGGAACCGGCGGCACACGCGAGGTACCGGTGCCACGCCTGCTCCGCGAGGCGCCGGTGCTGACCGAGGAGCAGGCCTCCTCGATCGCGGCGGTCGCCCGCCAACTCGCCGCTCAACTCGGCTACGAGGCCGATCTCGAGGGCGGCCTCGCTGGGGGTCAGTTCTATCTCTTCCAGGCCCGGCCCATCACCACGCTTGGCAGCCCCAGTATCGGCGATGCCCAGCTCGTAGCGTAGACGGACGTCATAACTCATCGACCACCAATAACAATGGAGGGAAAACCGTGGTTGTTGCACCTGTGATGGATGCGCCGGCGTTTCCGCTGACGTGGCAAGACCCGACTGAGGCCGAGGTGACGTGGTTGCGCGATCCGATGCATTTTCCACGTCCACTGAGCCCGCTCTTCCGGAGCGTTTGGGGGCCGGCATTCGAGTTTGGCTTCAGCACCGCCGCGCGGGAGCTGTCGATGCCGGTGCTCGGAGTACGGGTCCGGTTTCACAACGGGTACGAATACGAGCACCACGATATAGCGGAGCCCGCGAGCGAGGACGAGGCGCGGGAGATGGGCGCCAGGACCGAGGCGGCGATGCGAGAAGCCATCGGCCGGCAGATGGACCGATGGCAGGGCGAGTTCCTACCCCGCCTCCTCAAGACTCGCGACCGCCTGCGGACGGTCGACGTTGCGCAAGCATCCCCCACCCAGGTTGTCGCCCTGATCGATGAAGTGGACGAGATCGCCCGCGAGGATTGGCTGATCCACTTCCGGATCGCTTTCCCGATGATGCTGGCCATGGAGCTCTACGACGAGTTCTACGCTGAGCTGTTCGGGAGCGACGCGGCGAACGCGCACGCGCTGTTGGTTGGGCAATCCTCGAAGAGCGTCGCGGCAGGAATTGGTCTGTCTCAGCTGGCGACCTATGCGCGGGAAAACGGGTTGAAGGACGCGGTCCTGTCGCAGCCCGCCGAGGAGGTGCTGGCTTCGATCGAGGGAACCAAGGAGGGCGGAGTCCTCGCCAACAAGATCAGGACCTATCTCGACGAGTTTGGCCTGCGCCAGGATCTCTTCGATTTCATCACGCCGACCTGGCAGGAAGATCCTTCGATCGCGATTGCGACGATTCAAGCGTACCTACAATCGGGCCACGATACGGCGGCCGAGCACGAAGCTTCGGTGCGGAAGGCCGAAGCCGCACTGACGACGGCACGGGAGGGGCTTGTCGGCTATCCGGAGCCGGTGCGCGGACAGTTCGAGGGGATGGTTCAGGCCGCCCGCGTCGCGTACTTCCTGCAAGAGGAGCACAACTTCTACATCGACCAGCAGGGGATTGCGCTGATGCGTCTCTTCTTCCTGAGATTGGGCGAACGACTGGTCAGCGAAGGCAAACTCGACCGTCCCGATGACGTCTTCATGTTGACCCGAGACGAGATCAAGGCGACGGTGAGCGAGGACTTCAACGCCCGCGCGGCCGCCGCGGCGGGTTGGGCCGAGCTGGACCGGCAGCGGGCACTGACCGCGCCGCCATTCGTCGGCGCACCGCCGGCCGGTCCGCCGCCGACCGACAACCCCATGCTGCGGGCGAACGTGCGCTTTTTCGGCGGTCCGCCACAGCAGGCGGACGCGCCGAACCAACTGAAGGGCAACGCCGGCTCGCGCGGCACGGCACGAGGCGTGGCACGGGTGGCACTCACCCTCGACGACGCAAAGTGGCTGCAGCCGGGCGAGATCTTGGTGACGTTGACGACGATGCCGGCCTGGACGCCGCTCTTCGGCACCGCGGCGGCGGTGGTGACCGAAACCGGCGGCCCCTTGAGTCACTGCGCGATCGTGGCACGAGAGTACGCGATTCCGGCAGTGGTCGGTGCCTTCGGCGCGACCCGGGCGATCCAGACCGGTCAAACGATCCTGGTAGACGGCGATCGCGGTCTCGTGACGTTGGAGTGATGGCCTCGAGAACCTCGTCCCCTAACCCCCTCTCCACGGGAGAGGGGGGACTGACCCATGAACGGGCTGTTCACGTCCAAGGCTCGGGACTCCCCACGGCACTCAGTCCCCAGTCCGGGGTACCCTCTGGGTCCCTCAGTCCTGTGCCGTCCCGGTGGCTCCTGCCGACGATCGCGCTCGGAACGACCCTGGCGCCCTTGAACTCGACGATGATCGCGGTGGCGCTGCCGGATGTCCAGCGGGCGTTTTCGGCATCGGTCACGGCCACGGCCTGGTTGGTCTCGCTCTATTTAGTGACGATGGCAATCGTCCAGCCCATCGGTGGTCGTTTGGGCGATCTCTTGGGGCGACGCCGGTTGTACCTGTGGGGCTTGGCGGGATTCGCCATCGCCTCGGCCGGGTGTGCCTTCGCTCCGAGTCTGCCGCTGCTGATCGTCTGTCGAACCGGACAGGCGCTGGCGGGAGCGCTGACGCTCCCGAACGGGACGGCAATCGTCCGAGAGGCGGTGCCCACGGAGAAGCGGGCATCTGCCTTCGGAACGATTGGGCTGGCGACGGGGATGGCCGCGGCGCTCGGTCCCCCCCTCGGCGGCGTCCTGGTCCACGCCTTCGGCTGGCAGGCGATCTTCTGGGCGAATGTCCCGGTCGTGCTGGCAACAGCACTGCTGGGGATGCGGCAATTGCCGGGGAAGACGGTTCTCACCTCCCATCCCGTCGCCCAATCCGAGGAGTTGCCGATACCTGTCCCTCGTCGTATCAAAAGACCGGAGGCCTCGTTCGATTTCGGCGGCTCAGGGTTGCTGGTGGTCGCCTTGGCCGGTTTGCTGGTGGTGCCGACCTTCCTGAAGCTGCACCGAGCCGAACTTGCCGTGACCTCCGGGGTGGCCGGACTGATTGTCGGCGCGCTCTTTCTCCGCTGGGAGCTGCGTCACCGCGCACCGGTGGTGGAGGTGCGGTTGTTTGCGGCGCGGGATTTCAGCGCGGCCTGTGCCTCGATCTACCTCAGCAACCTCGTGATGTACACGTCGTTGCTGGCCCTGCCGCTGTATCTGGAAAACGTACGCGGGCACGACGCGCGGGTGACGGGGTTGACGCTGGCGGTGTTGTCGGGGTTGGCAGCCCTCGGCGGACCGCTCGGTGGGCGATTGGCAGACGGGCGCGGCCGGCGCCTCCCGGCACTGGCCGGAGCGGTCGCGTTGTGCGGTGGGGCGGTCCTGCAGGCGGTCGCCGCGAGCGACGTGCCACTCTGGCCGCTGGCCCTTGCGCTCGGATTGATGGGGCTCGGCTTGGGCATTCAAGGAGCGCCGGTGCAGACGGCTGCAATCGAGGCAAGTCCGCCGGAAAGGACTGGGGCGGCAGCGGGGGTCTATTCAACCTCCCGCTACCTTGGAAGCGTCACCGGTGCCGGCGTGCTGGCGATCATCCTCGCGCAAAGACCGGGGTCGGGAGAAGACGGTCGGTTCGTCTGGTTGTTCGCCGGCTTAGCGGCGGTTGCAGTGGTCGGGATAGTGGTGAATGGAGTGATCGGCGCGAAACGGTCGCCGTCCCTCGCTCCGAGCAGGTAGGTCGCCCCCACTGCCGTCAACGCACTCTCTACCTCTCCCGCGGCCGGCCTGGGGTCCCCGGATGGCGGTCGGGAATGAGGGCGGTTCGGACGCTACACTCTGCTGCCCGCGAATCTCTCGACCATCTCATAGACAAACCTCGTCCCGAGTGCCAGATCCTCTACGGCGATCCGCTCGTCGTGGCCGTGGATGAGGGAGAGGTAGGTCGATTGCCGGTCGGAGGGGGCGTAGGGAAAGAAGCCGTAGACCTTGACGTCGGGGAGGGCTTTGGCATCGGTGCCACCGGCGTTGAGGTAGGGTGCCACTCCGCAGCCGGGGTCGAGGTCGGCCATCGTCGCGGCGATCGCGTCGAAGAGCGGCGAGTCCGGGTCGGCGGCGATGCCCTCCTCGCGGCTGATCAAGGTCACCTCGACAACGTCGCCGACGACGGTCTGAACCTCATGGCAGAACGCCTCCGGATCGACGCCGGGCAGGATGCGACCGTCGACGTCGATCGAGACCTCGGAGGGGATCACGTTGATCTGCGTGCCCCCACGAACGATCGTCGGGACCGCGGTGTTGGCGAGGATGGCGCGGAGTTCCTGCCGCGTGTCGCCGTCGAGCGGCAGCCCCATGATCGCCTCCCAGGTCGGTTCGGCGAGCACGCTGCGGACCGCGGCAAGACCCCGCTCGCCGAAGGCTGTGCCCATCGTTTCCAGCATCCGGCGGACGACCGGCGTCACGACGACCGGAGGTTGCCACTGGTGCAGACGCGAGAGGGCGACGCCGATCCGGGCCATCGCCGTGTCGCTGAGGGGGACCGAGGCGTGCCCGGCCGGACCGCGCGCCGTGATCCGCAACCGTGAGGCGCCCTTCTCGCCCACCTGGCAGAGGTAGAACCGCTTCGGTCCCACCCGTGACTGCCACCCCCCGCCCTCGTTCAGCGCAAACTCGGCGTCGATCAGATCGCGGTGTGCCCGCCACATCCAGATCGCGCCGTGCTCGCCGGTGCTCACTTCCTCGTCGGCGAAAGCGGCGAAGATCACGTCCCGGTCGAGCACCGCACCGGTGCGCTGCAGAAGCAGCAGGGCCGTCAACTCCGCCGCAACCTGACCCTTCATGTCCAACGCGCCGCGACCCCAGACGCAGCCGTCGAGGAGATCCCCGCCGAAGGGATCGCGCGACCACTTGTCGCGCTCGACGCCGACGACGTCGAGGTGGCCCATCAGTAGGAGCGGTTTCGCCGTCGGATTCGGCGATCGCAGTCGAACGACGGCGTTGCCACGGCCCGGCGCGCTTTCGATTACCTCGCCCTCAAGTCCCTCGTGCCGCGCTACCGAGACGAGGTAACGCGCAGCCGGGGTTTCATTTCCCGGTGGATTGGTAGTGTCGACGCGAATCAGCGCCCGCAGGTGCGCCGTCACCTCTTCCCGCACCGTCGCCCAGTCGATCGCCACGCGATTCTCCCCATTCCCGCAGAAGACCAGGCGCAGTCGGCCAATTGGCACGCGGCGCGCATCCTACCAGAGGATATACACGCCGACAGCAGAGGACGATCCCTCGTTCGTAGTCCCCCTCCTCAAGCGACGATCACCGACATTCTCAGCAAATTCACAGCTTCTTTTCAGCACGGTCGGGGCTTCGTCTGCCATGCTGGGAATCGGTCGATCGTCGCGCTGTGGTCCAACCGGCCTGGTCGGGAAGTCGGGTAAGCCGGGCGCGGCGGTCGATCGCCGGCCGTTCAGAGACGTTGCGCGGCAGCTATGCCGCGCCGCAACTCGGAAGGGGGCACGATGCGACCACTCGGTCAGTTCGAGACCTATCTCGTCCACGAGTTCGTCGAGGACTACGAAGACGGCTTGATGACGCGGCGCGACATGATGCGCCGCGTTTTGCATATCACCGGCAGCGTCGCGGCCACCGCGACGATCCTGACGACACTCGGCGTGACACCGGCCGTCCGCGGCGCCGAGGCTCAAGAGGCGACCCCACGCCCGCCGTCGGGACCGCGCAGCCCGCTCTCCGTGCCCGCCGACGACCCCCGCATCATCGGCGAGGACATCACCTTCCCGAGCAACGGCGCCACGATCATGGCCTATCAAGCCCGACCGTCCGGGACGGCAAGCGGCACGCCGGAAGCGGCTGCCTCGGCTTCTCCGGCAGCCGGTGGCGCACCGCCGCTGGTCCTGATCTGCCACGAGAACCGCGGTTTGACCGAGCACATCCGGGACGTGGCGCGGCGCTGGGCGGTCGAGGGGTACGTTGCCTGCGCGGTCGACCTCCTCAGTCGGGAAGGCGGCACGGCGAGCATCGCCGACCCGTCGCAGGTGCCATCGATCATCTCGCCGGACGAGAAGCGACCCGAGCAGGTGGGAGACTTCCAGGCCGCCATCGAGCACTACAAGACGCAGGACTTCGTCGACTCGACCCGGATCGGGATGACAGGATTCTGCTTCGGCGGTGGTGTCACCTGGCTGGCCGCGACCCAGATCCCGGAGCTGAATGCCGCCGCACCCTACTACGGACCGCCGCCCCCGCTCGACCAGGTGCCGAACATCAGGGCGGCGGTGATCGGCGTCTACTCCGACGATCCCAACGACGGCGCCAACGAGGGGCGCGACGAGCTCGTACAGGCGCTACAGGCTGCTGGCGTCACGTTCGAGATCAAGGTCTACCCGAACACCCAGCACGCCTTCAACAACGACACCGGTTCCCGCTACAACGAAGAGCAATCGCTGGCCGCCTGGAGCGACGTGACCGCCTGGTTCGAGCAGTACGTCAAGGGCGCGTAGCAGCCTTCCGCTCATGCGGTGCGACGAACGGCTGATCAGAGCGGCGCTGTAACGAGGTTTCGACTTTCGTATCAGGAATCCCGCCACCAAGGTTTACGACTTGAGGGCGCCGGCTGTTATGCCTTCGATGAAGCGACGCTGGAGCAGCAGGTAGAGAACAATCATCGGCAGCATCGAGATCGTCACACCGGCCGCGATCATCCCCCGATCCGCCGTGAAGCGACCGAAGAAGAACATCGTCCCGAGCGAGACCGGGCGCAGCTCGTCGCGCTGGACGAAAACCAGTGGCATCAAAAACTGGTTCCAGGTCCAGATGAACTGGAAGACGACCAGGGTCGCCAGTCCCGGAATCGCGAGCGGCAGCATCACCTGGCGGAAGACGGCCCACTCATTGGCGCCGTCCACCCTCGCCGCGTCGCCGAGCTCGGGCGGCAGACCGCGGAAGAAACCGCGCATCAGGAAGATACCGAACGGCAGGCGGAAGGCGATCCCCGGCAGGATGAAGGCCCAATAGGTTTCGAGGAGGTGGATGTCGCGCAGCAGATAGTAGATCGGAATCATCACCGATTGGAACGGCACCATCAGACCGAGCACGAACGTCAGCAAGATCGCCCCCCGGGCGGGGAGCGGCAACAGCGCCAGTGCATAGCCGGTCAGGCAGGAGAGGAACGCGACACCGCCCACGATCGCCACGCAATAGAGGACGGTGTTCCCCATGTAGCGATCGAAGTGCCCAACCGTCCAGGCCCGTTGCAGGTTCTGCCAGCGAAATTCGTCGGGTAACCCGAACGGATCGAGTGCAATCTCGAGCGACTTCTTGAGCGACGACGACCAGACCCAGATGAACGGGACGAAGAAGATGACGAAGAAGAAGAGCAGCACCGCGTAGCGGGCAACTTCCCAGCCTGACCGGCTCAGCCGACGGCGCGACCGCCCGAGACTGGTGGCCATGGCTCAGGACTCCCCCCGCTCTCGCAGGCGAATGAAGACGAACGACGCAACCAGCGAGATCACCGTCATCACCAGTGAGAGCGTGGCGGCGTAGCCGATCCGATTCTGCGTGAACGCCTGCGTGTAGGTGTAGGTCCCGATCACCTCGGTGGAATTGTTGGGACCGCCGCCGGTCATCACGAAGACGATGTCGAAGACGTTGAACCCACCGATCAGGAGCAACGCCCCAACCACCGTGACGACGTTCGCCAACTGCGGCACCGTGATGTCCCAGAACCGCTGCCAGGCGTTGGCGCCGTCGATCGTCGCGGCTTCGAGCAAGTCGCGGCTGACGTTCTGCAACCCTGCCAGAAAGACGACGAAGACAAAACCAACCTCCGCCCAGATCGCGGCGCCGAGGACGGCGTAGAGAGCGAAGTCGGGATCGCCCAACCAGCCGCGGGAGACCGATTCGAGTCCGACCCGGTCGAGCGCCTTGTTGAGGAGACCGAAAACCGGGTTGTAGAGCCAGCCCCAGACGATGGCGATCACGACCGAGGAGAGCACCTGCGGCATGAAGAAGGTCGTGCGGAAGAGGGTGAACCCGCGCGGCCGGCGCCAGAGCAGCACCGCCAGCAGCAGACCGAGCGCCATCGGCGCGATCGTGCCGATCACCACCCAGATCAGGTTGTGCTGGAGCGCCTTCCAGAGCAAATCGTCGTGGAGAAACTCCCGGTAATTGCCGAGGCCGACCCAGTCCTTGACCGGATCTGCCCCGTTCCAGCTGGTGAAGCTGAGGTAGATCGACTGAAAGAACGGGTAGATCATAAAGACGGCATAGAGCAAGAATGCCGGCAACACGAAAAGATACCCGGCGCGATACCGCGCCCAGTGTCTCCCGGCACGCCGTGATCCCGTTTGCCGCGTCGCCAACCCGATCTCAGCCATGACCGTTCCAGAGGGCAGTAGGCAGCGGGCAGCAGGCAGACCGATTCGTTCTCTTCTGCCCGCTGCCTACTGCCCGCTCCGTTACGTCGTCGGCGTTCCCGGCGGTGCGGCCGACATCCCTGCTTCCCAGGCGGCCTGGAGTTCGGCGGCCAGTTCTTCTGGGGTCTTGTCGCCGGAGATGATCGCTTGGAAACCGTTCGTCATGGCGTCGTTGAACTGCGGCGGGGCAAGGACGTCGACGTTGTAGCCGAACTCAGTCTGGCCACCAACCGCCGTCTGGAGCACGTCCAGGATCGACTTGTAGAGCGGGCTGACGTTGAGGCTGGCGGTGTCGACCTGGACCGGAACGTAGAACCCCGCGTCCTCGATCCAGCGTTTGATCACCGCGTCCGAGAAGAAGTAGTCGAGCAGCTGAGCTGCTTCGGCCTGGTGCTGGCTCTTGGCCGAGATGTAGAAGGCCGAGCCCACACCCGAGACCCAGTAGCGTCCCTTGGCCCCATCGATCTGCGGGAACGGAACGAAGCCGAGCTCGGCGTCCGGCATGTTTTCCGCAAGGTCGCCGACGAGCCAGCTCCCGGTCGGATTGAGCAGCGACTGCCCGGAGTAGAAGAGAGCGTTGGCGTCGTCGTAGGTCAGCGCGTTGGCGTCCTCGCTGTAGCAGCCTGCCTCCTTGAGATCGACGAAGAAGGTCTTGATCGCGGTCACGATCTCCGGCGTATTCCAGCTCCCCTGGTTCTGCGTGAGCAGCGCCCGCATCGCCTCCGGCCCGATCATCGCGTTGCTGGTCATCGAGAACTGGTGGAAGGCCTGCCAGCCGGGGTTATCGCTGAAGGCCATCGGCGTGTAGCCCTTTTCCTTCGCCTGGGTGCAGAAAGTCTTCAGCTGCTCGACCGTCTCCGGCACCTGCAGTCCCTCTTGCTCCAGGAGCTGCGTGTTGTAGTACATGCCGATCAGGTCGACCTGGAGCGGCAGCCCGTAGAGCTGACCGTTGAGCGAAGTGGCCTCGAGCGACGGGCCGGCGATCTTGTCCTTCCAGCCGTACTGGGTGGCAAACTCTTCGAGCGGCGCCAGGAGTCCGGCGTTGGCGAGGACGCCGGCGTAGCCGGGCCCCGCATCGTAGAAGATGATGTCGGGACCGGTGCCCGAGGCGAGGGCCGTGTTGACCGTCTGCCGCATCTGGTCGGTCTGGACCGACTCGCGGGTGATCGTGATGTTCGGGTTCTGCTCGGTGAATGCCTTGTAGATCTCGTCGACCACCTCGGTCTCGGGGCCCGTAAACTGGTCCCAGATGCGAAGCTCGACTTTGTCCTGCGCGTTCGCTCGCCCGACGCCCGAGAGGGGCGCAATAGCGAGCCCGAGCAACAACATGACGACGGCCAACGGCAGGAAGAGCGGACGCGATCGGTGCATAGCCACCCGACTCCTTTCCTCGCGAGACTGCCAACCGCAATCGGCGCGTACGCCGGTTGGGGGGCGGACATCATGAACTTGCACATAGGTGAACGCAACGTTGCGGATGATCGCCCAATTGCGGGAAGAGACGGAGGGACGGGGTGAGACTGGCGCTACGCGAGGACATGACACCCGGCAAGACACTCGCCGAGCAACTGACCTGGTTGGAGCGGCTCGGCTTCGACGGCGTCGAGCTCTGCGCCGGGTCGCTCGACCTGCCGCCGCGGGAGCTGCGGGCCATCTTCGCCGCCTTCCCGGTACGGGTCGCGAACGTGACTGGCGCCTTCACCCTGCTCCACCCAGATCCAAACGAACGCGAGACCGCCAAGGAGCAGATCCGTCGCCGCTTGGACCTCGCGGCCGAGCTCGGAGCCGCCGCGGGGGTGCTCGTCGTCCCCCAGTTCGGACGGCCTCCCGGATTGCCCGATCTCTCCCCGCTGAAGACGGGCGTCGAGCTCGAGAACGAGCTCCTCGTCCTCCAGTTGCGGGAACTGGCCCCCGCCGCGAAGGCAGCGGGCGTGCCGATCTTCCTGGAGCCGCTCAACCGTTACGAGGCGCACGTCGTCAACCGTCTGGAGCAGGGCGTCGCCTTCGCCGAGCAGGTCGGACCGGAGATCAAGATCATGGCCGACTTCTTCCACATGAACATCGAGGAGGCGGACATCGCGGCCAGTATCCTGGCGGCGGGCAAGCAGATCGTCTACGTCCACGTCGCCGACAGTAATCGGTTGCAACCAGGACTCGGGCATCTCGACTTCGGTCCCGGTTTCGCGGCGTTGAAGGAGGTCGGCTACGACGGCTTCCTGGGCATCGAGTGCCGGGTCGAAGGAGCGAAGGAAAAGGCGCTGCCGATCAGCATGGCCCTGCTCCGAGAATGGTGGGAGGCAGCCTAGACGTCACCCGACGAGACGCGCGTCTCGGGCGACACTGCCCATCGACAAAAGCGTTACCGCCGCTTTCCGGGTAGAATGGGGAGCACCAACGCGAACCTGTCCGGGTAGGAAGCCCTCCCTGCTTGGAGTCGACCGTGCCGTCTGCTCGATCGCGCAGTGCTCTGGACGACCTCTTCCAGACCACGCCCATTCAGTACGGCATCGCGGTCGGACTCGCCGTGGGAGCGGCCCTCCTCACGCGGCAAAGCGACTCCCTCCAGGATCACACGCCGTACCTGCTCTCCTTCGCCGCCGTGATGCTCGCCTCGTGGAACGGCGGTCTCGGACCGGGTCTCCTCGCGACGCTCATCTCGGTTCTGGCGGTCGACTACTACGTCCGGCCGCCGCTCGATGAATTCAGCCTGACCGATCGCGAGAACGCGCTGACGGCAACGCTCTTCATCGCCGTCTCGGCGATGGTCAGCTGGTTGAACGCCGCCCGGCTGCAGGCGGAGGCGGCGCAGGTTCGCCTGTTGCACCAGGAGCGGTCGGCGCGTTCGAGCGCCGAGGAGGCACGCCACGCCGCCGACGAAGGGCGGGTCAGGATGACGTTCCTTGCCGACGCCAGCGCCGCCCTGGCCTTCTCGCTCGACTACACAACCACGCTCAGGAAGGTGGCGGATCTCGTCGTTCCCGGTCTCGCCGACTGGTGCGCCGTCCATGTGGTCGGGGATGACGGCACCCCCGAGCAGCTGGTCGTCACCCACGTCGATCCCGAAAAGCTCACTTGGGCCCGCCACCTCCAGGAGCGCTACCCAACCGACCCGAACGCCGAGAGGGGACTTCACAAGGTGCTTCGCACCGGAACCCCCGAGCTCTACGCCGAGATTCCCGAGGAACTCCTCATCAGGGCAGCGCAAGATCAGGAACACCTGACGATCCTGCGCTCCGTCGGCATGACCTCCGCGATGATCGTACCGATGATCGCCCGCAATCGGACCGTCGGCGCGATCTCCTTCGTCGCCACCGAATCCGGTCGCCACTACGGCCAGGACGACCAGGCGCTGGCGGAGATTCTCGCCCGCCGCTGCGCGCAGGCGGTAGACAATGCCCGGCTTTACCGCGATGCCCAGGCGGCCGAGGCGCGTTACCGCAGTCTGTTCGAGGGTACGGCAGAAGCGGTACTCGTCGCCGGCCCGGACGGGCGCTACCTGGACGCCAACGCGGCCGCCACGGACCTGCTTGGCTACGCCCGAGAGGAGATCCAGGGATTACGACTCGAAGACGTGTCGCGCGAAGGGGCCGACTGGGCGGACGAGGAACAACAGCAACTCCTGCGCGAGGGGGTCTGGCGCGGCGAGGTGGAACTGCGGCGAAAGGACGGAGCGGTGATCCCAGCCGAGGGCCGGGCGCGGGCGGTGGAGTTGCCGGCCGGAACCGTCTACGTCGGCACGTGGCGCGACATCAGCGAACGCAAGGAGCTGGAACGGCTGCAGCAAGAGTTCCTCGCTACCGTCTCCCACGATCTGAATAACCCCCTCTCCGCTCTGAAGGTGCAGGCACAACTGCTCCAGCGCCGGCTCGCGCGCAATGGCGCGCCCGACCTCGATCAGCTGCGAGACGGCGCGAACGCGATCGCCGCGATGGTGACCCGCATGGAGGGGTTGCTGGACGAGCTGTCGGACATCGCCCGCGTCCGCCTCGGCCAGCCCTTGGAACTCCGCCTGGAATCGCTCGATCTGGCCGATTTCGTCCAACGTTACGTCGAGCTGCATCCCCCTTCTTTCGATCATCATCAGGTCCGCCTGGTGACCGACACTCCCGAGTTGAGCGGGACCTGGGATCCAGCGCGCTTGGAGCGGGTGCTCGACAACCTGCTCGGCAACGCCGTCAAATACAGCCCTGACGGCGGCGAGATCGAAGTCCGGCTGGCCAGCGAAGCAGACGCCGGCGGACGGTGGGCCGTGCTCACCGTCCGCGACCGGGGCGTCGGCATCCCGGCCGCCGACCTACCGAGCGTCTTCCGCCGCTTCTACCGGGCAACCAACGTCGTCGGCCGGTTCACCGGCTCGGGTATCGGGCTTGCCGGTGTACGCCAGATCGTCGAGCAGCACGGCGGCACAATCGCCGTCGACAGCGAAGAGGGCCGAGGCAGTACCTTCACCGTGCGCCTTCCCCTGACCACTCCCGCATAGCTTGGTCACGACCGGGGCGAGGGAGACGAGCGCAACGCCGTCGTCGAAATCAGCCCCGAGTTCCTCCGCGATCCTCAGCGCCAGACGCGTCTTGCCGACCCCTCCCGGCCCGGTCAGTGTGACCAGCCGAAGGCCAACTCGCCGCAGGAGCTCGGCGACGGCCTCGACCTCACGCCTGCGACCAACGAACGATGTTAACGAGAGCGGCGGCGATCCTGACTGTGTCTCAGAGAGTGTCGCGTCGGTCACGGTCCGTTCCTTTGTCAGTAGCGGCGCGTGTCCCCTGGCTACATCACCTCTGTCCCGTAGTAACCTCGGCAGACCTTCGCCCGGACCAACCTATCCCCCCTGGAACGGTGTCACGTCCGCCTTCAACTGGAGGTCGGTGATGACCTCGCCGGGGATCGCCTTCGATGGGCGGCTGGTAATGGCACGGATCGTCGCCGGGTCGAGCTTCGGCGTCCTATCGGCCGTGAGGAGACCGTTGCGCTCTTGCTCGGTGTCGGTCAGCTGGGTGTAGCAAAAGCCGGCGATCGTCGGGCAATCGAGAACGGCGCCGACCAGATCGTCGTACTTCACGCGGAGGGTTTCCGGATCGCCTGCCGAGCCGTATCCCCACCACGGTTCGTCCGAGGTCTGCGCGTCGGTGATCCCGCCGAATTCGGTCAGCATGATCGGCTCGCCGGCGCGGTGCGCCTCGGGAAGCGCGATCGTCCGGTAGAGCGGCTGCACCTCGCGCAACGTCCGCTCGACCGCCTCCGCCGTCCCGTACCGTTCCCGCAACGCGTCGCCTTCGGTCGCGTAGTCGTGGATGCCCCAGACGTCGCTCGCGATGTGCTCCCAGCCGTCGTTGCCGATCACCGGCCGCGTCGGGTCGAGCGCCTTCGTCAGGTGGTACAGACCGCGCACGTAGGCCCGCTGCGCCGGATCGCGCTCCAGATTCGGCACGCCCCAGCTCTCGTTCAGCGGCATCCAGGTGACGATGCAGGGATGGTTATAGTCGCGCCGCAGGACCTCCAGCCACTCCCGTGTCAGCCGCTCCACCGCCGCGTCGGAGAAGACGTAGGCGTTCGCCATCTCGCCCCAGACGAGGAGGCCGAGGCGGTCGCACCAGTAGAGGAAGCGCGGGTCCTCGACCTTCTGGTGGATGCGGACCCCGTTGAACCCGAGCTCCTTGACCAGCTCGACCTCCCGCCGCAGCGCGTCCGCGCTCGGCGCGGCGAGCAACGACTCCGGCCAGTAACCCTGCTCCAGTACCAGTCTCGGGTAATACGGCCGCCCATTGAGCAGAAAACGACCGTTCGCGACCGCCGCACTCCGCAGCCCCACATAGCTGCCGACCCGATCGACAACTTCGCCGCCGTCGAGCAGGACCAGCTCGGCGTCGATCAGGTTCGGGTAACGCGGTGACCAGAGGACGCGGTCGCGGTTCATGACGAGCTCGCCCGACTCGAGACCGATCTCCCGCCGCACCTCGCCGCCTCCGACCGCGCAGACGTCGTCCGCCAACTCCACGCCCCGTAGCGAGAGCCGCACTCGCAACCGGATCGAGCGGTCGGGGGGCCGATTGAGCCGCACCTGCATCCCGAGCAAGCCACGATCGAGGTCGGGCGTCCACCGCACCTCCGCGATCCGCGTCGCCGGGACGGGCTCCAGCCAGACCGGCTGCCAGATACCCGTTGTCCGGTGATACCAGATCTTGTGCGGCTGCGGCTCCCAGCCCTGCTTGCCACGCGGCTGGGCGAGATCGCCCGGCCGGTCCTCGGCGCGAACGACGACCACCTGATCCCGGTCGCCATCCCGCAGCGCGGTGGTGACGTCGGCGCTGAACGGGGTGTGCCCCCCTTCGTGCTGCGCCACGAGCTGACCGTTGACCCAGGCCTGAGCCGCGTAGTCGACCGCACCAAAGTGGAGCAGCAACCGCTCGCCAGGAGCTTGGATCGCGCGGAAGGTCCGGCGATACCAGACAACCGGGTGGGGCGCCGGATCGCCTATCCCGCTCGCGCGCGACTCCGGCGGGAACGGCACGACGATCGTCCGATCAAACGGCTCTTCCCGCTCGTGCCACCCCTCGGCAAGCCCAACGTCGCCGTCGTCGAAGGCGAACTGCCAGGGACCACAGAGATCGGTCCAGCGGTCACGCGTCAGCTGCGGGCGCGGGTGAATCGCCGTGTCCATCGAGTCGAGCTCCGTTGCGACTACGGGAAGCGGATGCCGAGTTTGATCGACTGCTCCGGGCGCTCGTCGATCGCGCGATACGCCTCCACGCTCTCGCCGAACGAGACGATCGGCCAGACGATCCCCTCGGTCCGCAATCGACCGGAGGCAAGCCAGACGAGGGAGACATCCACGAACCGTGCCAGGTTCCAGGCCGGAGCGTCGCGGAGCGGGAGACTCTGGGAGCGAGCCGA
Source organism: Thermomicrobiales bacterium (assembly GCA_034667245.1). Classification (GTDB taxonomy): domain Bacteria; phylum Chloroflexota; class Chloroflexia; order Thermomicrobiales; family UBA6265; genus DATBFX01. The sequence goes on from JAXDKI010000102.1 coordinate 16,423, forward strand.
GACGAGCTTCAGCCGGTTAACGTGGAACTCCTCCCCGAGATGCAGTCCGGCCGCGTCGCGCCCATAAAACGAGAGGACGCAGATCGTGCCGCCGAACCGGGTAGCGCGGATCGCGTCGTGCAGGGCACGACTGCTGCCCGATACCTCGACCGCGACGTCGACCCCCAGGTGCCCCGTCTGCGAGACCTCCTCCCAATAGCCGCCCCGCACCCGTGTCCGCCCGGGCGACGGCGGCGTATTGGCAGCTCCCCGCCAGCCGGTCATACGACGGATCGCCAGCCCAGCATCCCCCTCCGCAACCGGATCGAGCGCCACGTCCGCCCCGAGGCCGAGCGCAACCTCACGCCGGTGCGCAATCGGATCGACCGCAATCACGAAATCGGCACCGGCCTGCCGCGCCATCTGGATCGCGAACAGCCCGATCGCACCCATCCCGAACACCGCGACGTGGTCGCCCAACCTGATCTCGGCGTCACGCATCGCGAGCGCCATCACGACCGGATCGAGACAGACCGCCGCCTCGTCGCTCAACCCCTCAGGCATCGGGTCCACGTGCGTCTCGTCGACCGTGTGCGTCTCGCGAATCGGCAGGTGCCCAAAGACGCGATCGCCAACCTTGAACCGCGCCACACCCGGTCCCGTCTCGGTCACCACGCCGACCGCCATATTGCCGAGCCGCATCGGAAAGCGTCGCTCCCGCCCCTCCTCCGTGATCGGCATCACCGCCCCGAGCGCCGAGTCATACGGACGATTCGCGGCTGGCTCATCCCGATACCCGACCAACTCCGTCCCGTGCTTCGGCGAAGCAAACTCGGTCCGAATGCGGACCTGTCCCTCGCCAAGGGCCGGTTCCTCGTACTCGCGCAGCACGGGCGTCCGCGGCGCGGTCGCCACAAGTTCCCTCGGCATCCTCGATCACTCCAAATCAACAAAACTGGCGTTCGCTCCGGCTGCGGATGATAGCGCCAACCAGCCCTACACCGATCGCAACCAACCGCGTCCATTTCGGTTGTCGGTGTCCCTGTGCCCTCCCGGGCTTATGGACGTGATTGTCCCAGATGGCGTTCGTGTCTATGAACCCGGGAGGGCA
>JAXDKI010000103.1:0-21415 GCA_034667245.1 Thermomicrobiales bacterium
CAACCCTCGGCCGACGCGCCGGTTGCTTGATTCGCATCATGCTGCCCCGCTGATGCGCTGGTGCCCGTCTGCGGTGCGATCGAGACTGGCGCGTGCTCCCGAATGCGGCGGAATCGACGAATGGGCGGTACGATGTGAGAACCTGGCGGCCCAGTTGCCATGGACCCGTCCATACGGTAGGATAACGTTGTTCGGATTTATAAACGATGTTCGGGAGTCCACATGGTTGTCCAAGATATAGCACCAACGGTCGGCGGCAAACGTCGGGAACGGCTTCGTGCCCAGATGCGGCAAGAGATCCTCGACGCTGCCCGCCGGATCCTGCGTGAGCAGGGTATCAAAGAACTCTCGATGCGGGGACTGGCCGCCGCCGTCGGCGTCACCGCGCCAACACTCTACGACTATTTCGCCAACAAGGAGGGCGTGCTCGATGCCCTCTTTCTCGAAGGCACCGATCGCCTCTTGCGGGCGTTTCAGGACGCCGTCGCCGCCAATGAACCCGGTCTGCCGCGACTTCGCGCGATTGGGATTGCCTATCGCACGTTCGCGCACGAGGAGCCGGATCTCTTTCAGCTGATCTTCGGCCGCGTCGATCGCGTCTATCGCCCAGCCGAGGACGTGAAGTCGCACGCCGCTGCCCTGTTCGAGATCCTCGTCGCCGCCATCCAGGAGGCAGTCGACGCTGGCCAGGTCCGCTCGGTCGATGCCACCGCGGCCGCGATCTCCGCCTGGGCCGCCGTGCACGGGTTCGTGACGTTGGAGATCAACGAGTTCCTCGGCGAGTGCACGCCGCTGGGAGCTGACGAGGCGTTCGAGACCAGCCTCCAGACCTTCGTCGAGGGTCTCCGTCGGTAACACTCGCCGGCTCCGCCTTGCGGTAGGGCGGGTTCGCTTCTAGCATGCTCGCGCAATCAGCAGTGGCCGTCTGACCGAAAGGAGCACCCGTGCCCGACGTTGCGATCATGATCGAGGGACAAGACGGTCTGAACTGGGAGCGCTGGCAGCGTCTCGCGGGTGCCGCCGAGCAGCTGGGGTTCGCCGGACTCTACCGCTCGGATCACTTCACGAATCCGGATGGTCCGCACCTCGACGCCCTCGAGATGTGGACCTCGCTCACCTGGCTGGCGGGGTCCACGCGCCGGATCGAGTTCGGACCGCTGGTGGCGCCTGTCTCCTTCCGCAATCCCGTCATCGCCGCCTGGACGGCCGCGGCGATCGACGATCTGTCCGGAGGACGCCTCCGACTCGGGCTGGGCGCGGGCTGGCAGGAGCGCGAGCACCGCTCCTACGGGTTCGATCTCCTCGACGTCGATGGGCGCTTCCGCCGCCTTCGAGAAGCCCTCGAGGTCGTCACGCGCCTGCTGCGGTCGGACCAGCCCACTTCCTTCAACGGTGAGTTCTTCCATCTCGAAGACGCCCTCTTGCTGCCTCGCCCCAAGCGAGCTGGTGGACCGCCGATCGTCATAGGTGGCAATGGTCCCCGCCGCACCCTCCCCCTCGTCGCCGAGTTTGCCGATGAGTGGAACGCCGTCTACGCGACTGTTGACCGCTTCGCAACGCTCAGTGCCGAGTTGGACCGTCTACTCGATCGCCAGGGTCGGCCGCATGGTGCCGTTCGCCGGACAGTCATGACGCGCGTGATCGTCGGCCGCGATGAGGCGGAAGTCGCTCGAAAACTCAACGGTGATCCGCAGGCGTTGCGCGATCGAGGTGTGGTGTTCGGGGAGCCGTCCGCTGTCGTCGACCAACTCGGACGTCTCGGCGAGGTTGGCGTCGAACGGGTGATGGCCCAATGGCTCGACATGGACGACATGGACGGACTCGAGTTGCTCGCTGCTGACGTACTGCCGAAGCTGGACCAATGAACTGAATGTGGCGTCCGTATCTCGAGGTCGGCGCACCCGTGCACGAGTGAGAGGACCTCCCCTCGTCGCTCGACAACTGCTGGGCTAACGCCGTCCGGCCGCGTTACGAGCGAGCGCCTCGCAGCCGCCAGGCGTGCGCGACGGGCCGCGTTCGGGTGTGGGTGTCGGTGAGGACACCGCTCACGAAGACGGCGGCGAGACCGACGAGTGTGGCGGTCGCGAACAGGGTTTCGTAACTGTACCGCTCGACCAGTCTGGCACCGGCCAACGGGGCGAGCGCGGCGACCATCAGGATGGCATTGGCGAGCCCGGTGTAAGCGGGGCGGAGCTCTGCCGGGGCGATGTCCATGATGTAGCCGAAGTTGGCGCGGGCCTGTCCCCCAAGGGCAGCGCCCAGCGCGGCAAAGACGACGGCAAAGGCGTAGAAGATCGGACGGTCGCTGTCGAAGCGGTCCCGATAGAGCGTGGAGTCGGCGAGATAAGGGAGGACGAGCGCGACCAACGGTGCCGACAGGCGCGCCAGGGCCGTCGCTTGCAGGACGGCGCGGTGTCCGCCGCGGTTTTCCAGCCACGCCCAGACAGGCGCCGACAAGAACCGCGCCGCGGTGAAGGCGATCAGGTACGCGCCGAGGTAGGACAGGGGAACGTTGAGCTCGCGGCGGGCGTAGACGATCAAGAACGGGTCGGCGAGTGTCGATGCCATCAAGAAGACGCGAAACGTCATCAAGCGGCGGAAGTTGGAATCGGCGATGACCTGCGGCGCGTTCCGGAGCCCGGTAGCGGGCCCGGAGGAAGAGCTGGCAACGAGTCGCGCCGGTTCGCGCAGTCGCATCTGGAAAAAGGTCGCGGCGGCCAGCGCCCCCGCCGCGACGGCGAATAGCGAGGTGAAGTTTCGGGGGAAGGCCGGTCCCTCTGGTCCGAAGAGACCACGCACGGCCAGTCCCGCTCCGACCGCCAGCACGGCCCCCCAGAGACTCCGCTGCAGGAAGAGGATGCCGCGACGCTCGCGGGGGATCGACTTGGCGAGGAGTTCGCGCGAGGGAACGCTGGCAAGTCCGCCGGCGAGGTTATAGACGACGTAGCAGAGAAAGAAGGACCGCAAGCGCTCGGCGTCGTTCATGTCGGCGCGGTAGCCGACGTACGCCAGAAGCACAATCGCCGCGGTCTGGACGATGGATGCCCCCGTCGCCCATGGCAACTGGCGACGGCTTCTCTGCTGCACCGAAGCGAGGAGAATCTGCGGGAGCAGCCACACGCTTGTGCCGATCACCGGGACGAGGGCGATGCGGACCGGATCGTCGGTGAGCTGGGCGACGAAGACGGTGAGGATGATCGTCGGGTAGAGGAGGGTCTCGGCCAGGGTCAGGAAGGCGCCGTGGGCGACGCCGAAGACGAAGCTGAGCGCGGCGCCCCGCCGGTCCATCGAAAATCGTCGTACGTCAGCACCGGCCACGCGCAACACCCTCGAGCGACGAGACCGGCGCCAGGCGGGCCGGTGACTCTGATCGATCGACCATTATAGCGCGGCGGTCGGAGGCGACCGTTGCGGAGGCGGCTGGTCAGGCAGTCCGTGGCTCCGCCGGAACTGGTTGGAGTTCGTCGGTGGCGCTGCTCGTCTTACGGGGCTTTCGGCCCTCGAACATGTCGAGCATGAGGAGTCCTTCGATCTCGTAGAACTCGTACATCCGCATCATCGCCTTGAAGTCGGGATCGGAGTTGAGATAGAGCCCTTCCATCAGACCGTGGAAGACCTGAGGCTCGAACATTTTGGAGAATTTGTTGTTCTGAATCCCGATGAAAAGCTTGTAGAGGTCGACCAACTCCGTCGGTCCGATCGGCGTCTCGAGGTCACTGCGGATGACCTTGCCGGCGGCCATGCGGACCTTGAGCCTGTTCTCCACGGCAAACCGGTTCAGCTCGTTCTCGAACATCAGCGCGTCGCGGCTGTAGTCGTAGAGGACCAACTTCAGGTAGATCGACTCCACCGCGAGGTTGTAGAGTTCGCAGACCTTCCGCCTGTTCGGCGGAATCGCTTCGACGAACCGCCCCTGGACCAGTTCGTAGAGCGCCTTCGCGGCGTCGAACTGAGTCAAGCCCGTGACGCGCGCGATCGTCGTGACGTCGCGCTGGCCGTCGACGTACTGATAGACCTGTTCCAGCGCTTCGGGCACGGTCCGCTCGATCAGGTGCGGGCGCTGCCGGAAGATCATGAAGACCGACGGCACGACGGGGCTGATCTGGATCCATTCGTCGACGCGCCGGGTCCCCTCGATGATCAGGTGGTTGCCGTCAATCGTCACCGCGACGCCGTCGGACTTGACGACCTCCCCGGCTTTGAACGTAAAGAGGCAGTTGCGCCAGAGGAAGAGCGTGTAGACCGTCGACTCGAGGAGGAGCTCGTGGCAGCGGTCGAGGTCCGCGCGGTCGAGTAGCCGGCGCTGCACCAGCTCGGCGAGCATCTCTTCTTCAGACTTACCGGGCCGGCGGGCTTTGAACCCCTCGACCTGATGCCGCTGGAGTCGACCGACCCGGACCAGCAAGTCGAACATGCCCGGCAGTCGGGCGCCCGCCGCGACGTAGCAGATGCGCCCCTGGTCGAAGGAGATCGTCCTGGTATTCCAACCCTGGATCAGGGTGAGCGTTCCGGTCTTGCCGGAGAAACTGATCATCTGCAGGATGTCGGAGATCAGGAAGTTCCCGAGGCGCCCCTGGAGGTCGTATTCGGGTTTCCCGCCGTGATCCTTGTGGTCAGACCGATCCATGGGCCTCGCTCGCGTCTTCCGCGCACGCCGTAACAGACCCTCACTCTGACGGATGTCCGCCGGATGTCCCATCCCCCATAGGTGAGATTTCGATTGTATCGGGAAGGATGGGATAGCCCTTGGTCGACACGACAAACGGCCTGACCGAAGTGGGCCAATCCGCACGACCCAATGGCCCGAATCGATATGCCGACGCGAAGACTCCATCGTGCCGGCCGCACGGAGTGCCTCAGTCAAGGTTCAGCAATGATCAATGGGGGTACGGAGTCGGACGATCAAGAGGTCCTTCGCTGGCGCTCAGGATGACCAGTTGGAGGACCTCTTCCGTCACTACCCCATGGAGACCCGCTTCAACCTTGCAACGGCCAACCAGCTGGTATCTATCGAGCATCACGTCCGAGCTGAAGCCAGGTTTGCGGCCGCGTTGTCGAGCGCGTCGCGATCAGCTGCGCGGTCAAGCGACTTCCTTGCCTTCGCGAGCGCTTCAAAGCGAAGCGCTCCCGTTGGGCGGCAAGAGGATAGAGCAAGGAACGTCAGCGCAGGATGCTCTGCCGTCGCCGCCCGCATCGGACCTGCCCATCCCGCGAGGGCCGCGTCGATCCCCTTGTCGGTGAGCAAGCGACCCGCGGCACGCCACAGCGACTCGCCGGGAGCGGCCCTTGCCGATGGCAACGACGGCTGCCCGTCGTTCTCAACGAGGAGCACGGTACCCAAGTCCTCGCTCAGGACGACGACCGTGACCATGACCGCCGAATCGGCGAGGCTGGCGAATTCCCGCCCGAGCTCGGCCCGGAGTTTCGCGTAGGTCACGGGGATGAGCTCCGGCAGCACCATCGTCGAGGCCAGGATCGGCATGAAGTTGGCATCGCCTTGCCATCGTGGAACGACGTGCTGGTGCAGATGATCGGCGACGCCCGCCCCGGCCACGGCGCCGACGTTGATGCCCACGTTGAAACCGTCCGCGTTGAGCACGCGGCGGAGCCCTCGCAGGGTCGGCCGTAGCAGCGCGCCCATGGCGCCAAGCGTCGCTTCTTCCGCTTCCTCGGGAGTGGCGACGTGGTCATTCGGGACGATCATGACGTGTCCCGTGTTGTAGGGGAAGAGGTTCATGATGACGAAGGCGTGGTCGTCACGGTAGAGGAGGAGCGACCGCACGTCGTCGTCCGAGGCAAGCCGGTTGCAGAAGAGACAACCGGTTTCGGCCGCTCCACCGCCCACGTAGCGCATGCGCCAGGGCGTCCAGAGACGCTCGGAACCGGAGGAAGATTGGTCGAGTGGCGTCGAATTTTGTTCGTCGATTTGTTGCGTCGCGTTGCCGTCCATCCTTCGATGGTACCACCCCACACGAGCCCGGCGTCTTGGCGGTGCTATGATTTGCCCCACGTGGCGGCGATTCGGTTGCAGCCGGACCGAGCCGGCTCCGATGTTGGGGACGGAGCGACCTGGGGACGACGGTGCAACAAACACACGTCTTAGGTGGCGCGCGACGAGCGGCCCGCCCCCGTTCGCGCTACGCCCTCGCGGGGTGGCCAACGGTTGCGGCGCGGCTTGGCCAGGTGGCCGCCGACGCCGGTTTGGTCTGGCTCGCGTTCTGGCTGGCCTACCAGCTCCGCTACCGTCTCGAATGGGGCGGTTCTGTCCGGCCGGCCGACTTCGAGCCATTCGCCACCTTCCAGAGCAAGACGGCCATCTTCGTCGCGTTGACGCTGGTCATCTTCTTCCTCCGCGGCCTGTATCGACTGCCACGGACGATCGGCTTCCTCGACGAGGCACAGATACTCGTTGGGGGCGTGACGACCGCGATGGCGGGCGTCATCCTCACCGCCTTCCTCGCCCGCTTCGTCCCGTCCCGCCTCGTTTTCATCTATGCCTGGGGCGTCGCCATTCTGCTCCTCCTGGCGCGCCGGCTACTGACGCGCTGGATCCGCCGCTGGCTCTGGTCGCGGGAGATCGGCGTCGATCGGGTCCTCATCGTCGGTGCCGGCGAAACGGGTCGGCGGTTGATGCAGGCGATGGTCGGTTTGCCGGCCCTCGGCTATCGGGTCGTCGGCTTCGTCGACGACGAGATGACCGGCGACGGATTGGCGGTCGCGACCGAGAATGGGGTGACGCGGACGGAGCGGCTCGGCGCCACCGATGAAGTGGGTGATGTCGTTGCCCGCTACGGCGTCGACGAGGTGATCATCGCCCTTCCCGCCGACGCCCACGAGCGGGCACTCGCGATCATCGACCACTGCCGTCAGAGCGCCGTGACCTTCAAGGTCGTCCCCGATCTGCTGCAGCTCTCGCTCGATCGGGTCGATTTCGGCGAAGTCGCCGGCATGCCGCTGATCGGTCTCAAGGACGCCTCGATCCGCGGCACCAATCGCATCGCGAAACGCGCGATCGACGTCGCGATCGCCCTCCTCGTCCTAACGGTGATGGCCCTGCCGATGGCGCTCATCGCGCTGTTGATCCGCCGCGATTCGCCCGGACCGATCCTCTTTCGCCAGCAGCGGGTTGGCCGGAACGGGGAACTCTTCACCTGTCTGAAATTTCGCTGCATGATCGCGAACGCGGATGAGCAGCGGGCCGAGCTGATTCGGGCCAGCCAGGGGAGCGACCCCCGGCTGTTCAAACTCCCCGATGATCCTCGACTGACCTCGGTCGGCAAGCACCTGCGGCGGTGGAGTCTGGACGAGCTCCCACAGTTCGTGAACGTGCTGCGAGGCGAGATGAGCGTCGTCGGTCCTCGTCCTCCCCTGCCCGAGGAGGTCGCGTCCTACGACGACTGGCATCACCAGCGGCTCTTGGTGACGCCCGGTCTGACCGGACTCTGGCAGATCAACGGGCGAAGCAACCTGACCTTCGACGAGATGGTGCGGCTCGATCTCTACTACGCGGAGCATTGGTCGCCGTGGCTCGACTTCAAGATCGTCATGAGGACGGCCCCGGCCATCGTGACCCAGCGCGGCGCGTATTGATCTCCTTCCCCGCCGGCGGCAGTCTCTTCAGCGAACGAGGTGACGGGTGGATTTGCCCGAGCTGATCGCCATTTTGCGGCGGCGCTGGTGGCTGGTCGTGCTGGTCCCGGTGCTCGTCGCCGGTTTCCTAGTCTGGCAAGGGCGAACGCGGCCGTATCAGGTCACTCTCCGTGCCACCATTCTTATCCCCGGCGACACTGAGATTCCCGGCAATTCGGAACGGCCGGAGCTGATGGTCCTCGACGATCTGCCCCTGCTGGTCGACTCGCGTGCCTTCGCCGAGGGCGTCCATGCCGCGATGCCGGCGACGGCGTTGACCGTCGACGACGTTCAGGCCTCGCTCAGCGGCGTTCGCTACAGTCGTGTGCTGACGGTCGTCGTGACGCGCGAAGACGGCGCGGCAGCGACACAGATCGCTCAAGCGGTGGCGCAGACGCTACCGGACCTCGTCAACCGGTATCTCATTCCCGTAGGCGGCGCACCGGCAACCGTCAACGTGATCGACCCGCCGGGCGAGCCCACACGGTCGCGTCCGAACCAGGCGTTGAAGTCCGCCGTGCTCCTCCTCGCCGCCGTCGCGGTGGGAGGCGGATTCGCGCTCCTTGTCGATCTTGCCGATCCCCGCATCCGCAGACCGGACCAGATCCGGCAGGCGCGGGCTGCTCCTGCCAACCCTCGGGTGGACGCCTCAGAGGAAGAGCGGCCGGTCACTTAACCCCGTGAGTCGGCCGATTACGTGAGACGGTTTTGTCAAACGAGCGACGGGGTGCCTCCAAAGGGACGAAACCGCTCCGCTAACTTATCAAAGGCGCTGAGGTCCAGGGAGCTCTGCGCTTCGTCCTCAATCTGAGTAGGTTCCTCGAAAACTGCGGGGTCATCTTCGGCAGCGGCGACCAGGAGGAGGCCGCGCTCGCGCAGACTGATGACGGCGTGCTGGAGCAAGCTCTCGTCCATGACGACGGAGCTGGCGATCTCGGCGAGACTGGCCGCGCCGGCCTGGAGGGACGCGGCGACGAAGACCTCGGCCTCGCTCAGCCGGTCGGCGACCTCGTCGATCGTGGGGCTCAGTATGAGGGGCGCAGCGGGGTCAGGGAGCAGACCGCGGAGTGCCGCAAGTTCGTCGGTGCGGCGAATAGCTTCGAGTACGATTCGGTCGGAGTTGAGCGGCACGTTTTCGGTGCGCTTCGGCGGCGACGCGCTCCGTTGGAAAACGAACATCCCCCGGTCCGCGGCGATCACCCGTGCCAGGATCTCGACGCACTGCTCCTCGACGCACCGGGCCAGTTTCTCTTCGGTGATCCAGTTGCGCTCGATCAGAATCGTGCCGAGTCCGGGTCCGCCGCCCTCCTGCTCTCGGAGCGCCTCACGAAGTTGCTCGCCGTCGAGATAGCCGAGGCGGATCAGCATTCGGCCGAGGCGCAACCCCATATTGGTCGACGAGACGAAGCTCAGCTGACCCTTCTCGAGGAAGAGCGTCGCCTCCTCACCCTGGGTGCTGATCGACAGCTTGCCGGTCTGACGGCGCAATGCAAGGAGGTAGAGGAGGTCGCTGACCCCGATGTCGCTAAGTTCCCCCATGAACGACACGCGACCGACCTCCACTCGCCCCCGAACCGGCGGGCTCTCCGCATCGCCTATCAGTATGCCGGTCGAAAGGACAATTTGGTGTCCGCCGTTGGTCCCATTCGCGGTTCTGGAACGGCGGGTGTTACGCGTCTCCTGACGCGTCCTCGGTCGATGCGAAGTAGGAAGTGAGGTACGGCTTAGATCGGAGATCGTGCAGATCGGTGGCGATCAGCTCCGAGGGCTCGACCCCCGCCGAGCGACATGCCTGGCCGACAAGGGCCGTCGTCGCGTGCAGACGCGCCGAGCGATCGCCGGACGCACCGGCGTCCCAAGAGTCGGCATCTCGACGGAGAAGCTTCGCCGTCGAATTCGGCGGCAACTCCCCGTCGCCGGTTCCGAGCGCGATGTCGAGGCGAAGTGCCTCCCACGAGATACCTTCGCGGACTGCCGCGAGGGCGATCCAGTAGAGAACCTGCGATCCTTCGAGGAGAAGATCCTCGCCCATTGACTGATGCCAATGGCTGCCATCCAGGACACCGGCAAGCTCGCGCAGCTCATCGGCGATGCGGTTGTCGACCGCAGGCTCACCGGGTCGCAGCCGTCGAGACGTTGACGAATCGGCGGACAGATCGTTGTCGCGCAGGTACTCGTACGCTCCGAACCATTCCCGCGTGGCGCGTTGGAGATCGGGTGTCTTCGTTCCGGTTTGCTCCGAGCCGTAGACCATCGCCGGATCGAACCAACGATCGCGGACGACGATCAGACTCCCGTCATCCTCGATGCGCCGGTAGAAGCAGGTCGGGTAGCCGTCGTGACAGACGGCGCCGAGCTGTGTCACCGAGACGAGAAGGGTGTTCAATTCACAGTTGACATAGATATCTTGGACGATCTGCTCATGACCGGAGGTTTCGCCCTTGCGCCAGAGCTTGCCCCGGCTGCGACTCCAGAAGTGGGTACGACCGGTCTCCCGCGTCAGGCGAAGCGCCTCGGCGTTCATGAACCCGACCATCAGCACTGCGGCCGAGTCCGCATCCTGGATCACCGCCGGGACGAGACCATCCCGATCGAAGCGGAGTGAGGCGAAGGCGTCCCCCTGATCCGTCACGGGCGAACCGGGATCCCGTGGGCGGCCAGGTACCGCTTCGCCTCGGCAACCCGGAACTCGCCGAAGTGGAAGATCGAGGCGGCCAGAACGGCGTCGGCGCGACCCGGCGCCAGCGCATCGACCAGGTGGCCGAGGGTGCCGGCTCCGCCGGAGGCGATCACCGGCACGTTGACGACCCGACCGATCGCCTCCAACAGCTCCACGTCGTAGCCATCTTTGGTTCCGTCCCGATCCATGCTGGTGATCAAGATCTCGCCCGCACCCAGCTCCGCCGCTCGCTGTGCCCATTCGACGGCGTCGAGCTCGGTCGGTCGCCGGCCGCCGTGCGTGTAGACGCGCCAACCCGGTCCGTCGAGATTGCGGCGGGCGTCGATCGCGACGACGATGCACTGCCGGCCGAAGACGTCGGCCCCGGCGGTGATCAGCTCCGGCGTGGTGATTGCGGAGGTATTGATCGAGACCTTGTCGGCGCCGGCCCGCAGCATCTCCCGGATGTCGGCGACCGTGCGGACGCCACCGCCGACCGTGAGCGGGATGAAGACCTGATCGGCCGTCCGCGCGACGACGTCGACCATCGTCTTGCGGCTGTCGGCACTGGCGGTGATGTCGAGGAAGACCATCTCGTCGGCGCCCTCGCGGTTGTAGAACGCCGCCAGTTCGACCGGGTCGCCTGCGTCTCGCAGATTGACGAACTCGATGCCCTTGACGACGCGGCCATCGGTCACGTCCAGGCACGGGATGACCCGCCGGGTTAAGGTGGAGCTGCCGACCGCGGTCTGACCTAGCATCGTGCCCCCTCCGGAACGCGGGCAGCGGCGATGGCGTCCTGCAGATCGACGCGCCCGTCGTAGAGCGCGCGGCCGATGATGACACCGTCGGCGCCCGTTAGGGCGACGTCCGAGACGTCGGCAACGCTCCCGATCCCGCCGGAGGCAATCACACCCCGACCGAGGAGAGCGACGAGGTCCGAGAGGGCGGCCAGATTCGGGCCAGTCAGCGTGCCATCGCGACGGATGTCGGTAAAGATGAAGCCCTGGACGCCGACCTGTCGCAGCCGGAGCGCGACCTCGTCAACGGCGGCATCGGTCTGGTCCAGCCAGCCGGCAGCGGCGAGCCGCCCATCGCGCGCGTCGAGCCCGACGGCGAGACGATCGGCCCAGCGCGCCGCGATGCGTGCGACGAGATCGGGCGTGCGGAGCGCCGCGGTGCCGAGGATGACGCGATCGACGCCGAGATCGAAGGCGGAAACGACCTGCTCTTCGGAGCGGAGACCGCCGCCAAGTTGGATCGGCACCGAGACCGCTTGCCGGATCTTTCGGATCGCCTCGACGTTGGAAGGCATCCCCTCCTTGGCACCGTCGAGATCGACGACGTGCAGCCACTCCGCCCCGGCCGCGGCCCAGCGCCGGGCGGCATCGGCGGGATCGGCGTCGAAGGCCGTCTCGCGCCCGAAGTCGCCCTCGACGAGCCGGACGCAGCGTCCGCCGCGTATGTCGATCGCCGGATAAACGATCACGCGGTCGCTCCAATCGGATTGCGCGTCAATGCCGCCTCATCGAGTTGGGCGACGAAGCGGCGAACAAACTCGAGGCCGTCCGTCCCGCTCTTCTCCGGATGGAACTGCGTTCCCCAAACGTTGTCGCGAACGACAACGCTTGGAAAATCCTCGCCGTAGTGCGACGTGGCGGCGATGTCCGCTCCATCGGCCGGCTCGGCCACGTAAGAGTGGACGAAGTAGAAGTACGGCTCCTCGCCCGGCTCGCCGGCCGGTCCGCTCCGGACCACCCGTGAGCGGTTCCACCCCATGTGCGGGACCTTGACGGCACCGCCAAGCGAGCGAACGCGGCCGGGCAGGAGGCTCAGGCCGTTGACGCCGCCTTCCTCTTGCTCCTCGAACAAGACCTGCATCCCGACGCAGATACCGAGGAAGGGCTTCCCCGCGTCGACGGCCCGGTAGACCGCCCGGTCCATCCCCATCTGTTTGAGCCGCTCGACGGCGTGACCAGCATTCCCGACGCCCGGGAGAACGACGGCGTCGGCAGTGGCGATAACCTCCGTGTCGTCGGTCACAACCGTGGTCGCGCCGGCCGATTCGAGGGCGCGGCGGATCGAGCGGAGGTTGCCGGCGCCGTAGTCGATAACGGCGATCATGCCAGGAGTCCTTTCGTGGATGGAACGCGGGACGGGTCGCCGGTGAGACGGGTGGCCTCGCGCAGTGCCAGCGCGGCGGCTTTGAAGATCGCCTCGGCGGCGTGGTGGGCGTTTCTGGCGCGGAGGAGATCGACGTGCATCGTTAGGTACGCATTCATCGCCACCCCCCTCCAGAACTCCTCGACCAGACTCGCCGCAAAGTCCGCGCCGATCGTCGGCTCCGGCATCGTCGCCTCGAAGTGGAGAAACGGCCGGCCCGAGCAGTCGATCACCACCCGCGCCAGCGCCTCGTCGAGCGGGGCATAGGCGTGGCCGTAGCGGGCGATCCCGGCGCGATCCGAGAGCGCCTGCCGGATCGCCTGCCCAATCGCGATCCCAACGTCTTCGACCGTGTGATGAGGATCCATCGCCGCGTCGCCCTGGCAGGTCACCTCCAGATCGAGGCGGCCGTGCCGGCCCAACGCATCGAGCATGTGGTCGAGGAACAAGACGCCGGTCCGGGCGTGGACGTTGCCGTGCCCGTCAACGTCGAGCGCGACGCGGAGGTCGGTCTCGTTCGTCTTGCGCTCGACCGAGCCCTTGCGGATGCGGTGGATCAACTCCGTCATGACGCGGCTCCTCCCTCGGCAAGGATATCCGCCAGCGCTGCCAGGAAGAGCTCGTTCTCCTCGGTGGTCCCGATCGTTACCCGCAGGCAATCCCGAATGCCGAGTTCCGGTTTTCCGAAGTGGCGGACCAGGATGCCCCGTCGCGCCAGTTCCTTGACCACGGGCGCGGCGTCTTCAACGGGCAGGCGGACGAGGAGGAAATTGGTCGCCGACGGCAGTGGAGCAACACCGGGGAGCTCCCGGAGGTTGTCCGCGAGCGCGTCGCGGTCGGCCGTGATCCGGGCGACGACCCCCTGGAGATACGGCAAATCGTCGAGCGAGGCAACGACGGCGGCCGTCGAAGCGAGCGTCACGTTGTGGAAGGGCGGGACGGCCGTCTGTAAATACGGCATCAGCTCCGTCGGGAAGATGCCGTAGCCAACGCGCATCCCGGCCAGACCCGCGAACTTGCTCATCGTGCGCAGGATGATGACGTTGGGATAGCGATCCATAAGCGGCAGATGCGTCGTGCCGGCAAACTCGGCGTAGGCCTCGTCGATCGCGACCAAACACGGCGCCTCGGCGACGATCCGCTCGACCGTGGCCGGGTCCAGGACGTTGCCGGTCGGGTTGTTCGGCGTGCAAACGATGATCAGCTTCGTCCGATCGGTGACCGACGAAAGCACGCGATCCGCGTCGAGGATGAAGTCCGGAGTCAGGGGAGCATCGACAATCCGCCCGCCATGGAGCGAGACGAGACTGCGGTAAACACCGAAGGTCGGTTCGGAAACGATGACCTCGTCACCGGGATCGATCACCGTGTGAAAAATCGTGTTGAGCACATCGTCCAGGCCCGCGCCGCAGATGATCTGGTCCATTGGTGCGCCGGTGTAGCGAGCCAGCGCCTCCCGGACGGGACCGGCGTCGAATTCGGGATAACGGTGCGTCGCGGTGAACTCGGCCAGCGCCGCCCGTGCTTTCGGCGACGGTCCGTACGACGACTCGTTCATGTCGAGCTTGACGATCCGGCTCGGCTGCTCGGCGGGCGCCTTCGCGGGCACATACGTCGGCACCGTCCGCACGACCGGTCGCACAAACGACGCAACATCAAACGCCGCCGGACTCTCCACGAGCTGAGATGCGGTCAAAGAAATCTCCTCATCGAGCCGTCAGCCGTCAGCTATCAGCCGTCTGCCTTTGGTGAGCTACCTCATAAAACCAGTGCGCTCAGTAGCTCAAACACCCGATGGCTGACGGCTGACGGCTGACAGCTAGAGCAATAACTTATCGAGCGAGGAGACGAGGATCTCGGAGGCACCGGCGGCGCGGAGGCGTTCGATCGACTCCCAGAAGACCTCTTCCTCGATCGCGGTGTGGACCGAGATCCACCCCTCGACCGCGAGGGGGATCACCGTCGGCGCCTTGAGGCCGGGCACGACGGCGCGGATCGCCGGCAGCGCCGATTCCGGCGCGTTCATCATGACATACTTGTAGCGGCGGGCAGCCCGGACGGCACGGATACGCATCAGTAAGCGATCGATGTTGGCGCGCCGCTCGGGATCGGCCATCGCGTCGCGGTTTGCGACGAGCACTGCCTGCGATTCGAGGATCGTCGCGATCTGACGGAGGTCGTTGAGAATCAGGGTCGAGCCGGTGGCGGTCAACTCGACGACCGCGTCGGCCAGCCCGAGTCCAGGGGCGACTTCGACCGAGCCGCTCAGCGTGATGATCTCCGGCTCGGCCCCGTGCTCGCGGAAGTAGCGCCGGGCGGAGTTCGGATACGAGGTCGCGATCTTGACCTGCTTGACGTCGTCGATCGTCTGATGCATCGAGTCGCGGAGGACGGCGACGACGAGTGAGCAGAAGCCAAACCCGAGCGGTTCGAGCTCCTCGACCTCGACGTGCTCCTCGTAGATCAGGTTGCGACCGACAATGCCGAGATCGACGGTGCCGAGGGCAACGTACTCGGGGATGTCGTCGTCGCGGCCGTAAAGAATCGAGAGCGGAAAATTGCGGCAGACGGAGAAGAGGCGCTGACCGTAGCTCTCGAACTCCAGCCCGATCGAGTGGAGGAGCTTCAGGGTGTCGTCCGTCAGCCGACCGTTCCGCTGAATCGCGAGTTTGAGGCGGCCTTCGCCGTTCATGAGGGAATTCGACATAACGCGAATGGAGACTCCTGACAGCGGTCCGCTGTCGTCGGCAGGTGACTACGAGCAACGGCCGATGTGTACCAGATTGTGACGTTCCGCACAAGCGAGGTTAGACAGACAGCATGGCACGACCAACACCCCCGAACCGACCCCGCGCTCTGGGCGAGCGCTTCAAGACCGAGCGACCACCCTCGCCGCCGGCCCGCACCGTCGAGGCCACGATCGAGCGGATCGTGCCGGGCGGTGTGGGATTGGCCCACGCCGACGGGTTGACACTCTTCGTCTCCGAGGCCGCACCGGGCGACCGGGCGTTGGTCAGAATCGACCGCATCCAGGGCCGGAGCGGCTTTGGAACGATCGAAGAACTCCTGGAACCGTCGCCATTGCGGGTCGTCGATTCCCACCAGGGACCGTGCGGCGGCTGCGACTTCCAGCACCTGACCTACGAGGCGCAGCTCGCGGCGAAGGTCGACATCGTCCGCGATTGCCTCCGCCGGATCGCGGGCATCGAACCGCCGGACGAGCTCCCGATCGTGCCCTCGCCGCGACAGTGGGGTTACCGTGCACGCGCCGAGTGGCAGTACGACGGCGCCGCGCGGCTGATCGGTTCGTACGAGCGAGGCACGCACCGCATCTGCGAGGGCAAGGAGTGCGAGGTCCTGCGACCGGAGCTGCAAGCAGTCCTGGACGATATCCGCACCCGGCTTCAGGCGGGCGCTCTCCCACCCGGCCGAACGGAGATCCGCGCGGCGGTCGGCGACGAAGGGACAACGCTCTTCCCCCCGCTCACCGGCGAGCCGGAGCGGGAGCTGTCGGTCGCGGTTGGAGACGAGCGCTATCGTTTCGACGCCTCCTGCTTCTTCCAGGCGAACCTCGACGTGCTGCCGGCCCTCGTCGACGAGACCCTCCGGTACGCTGTAGAAGCAGCCGCGGAAACGCTGGCGGCGTCCGACACCGGCGCCGACGACCCGCCGGTTCGACTCGTTGCGGTCGATCTCTATTGCGGCGTCGGGCTCTTCAGCCTACCGCTGGCGCGCCGGTTCGACCGGGTCTACGGCGTCGATGCCTACTCCCGCGCGATCCAGTACGCCCGGCAAAACGCGGAAGACGCCGGGCTGACAAACACCAAATTCGCCAACCTGCCCGTCGAGCAATGGCTCGCCGAGCGCGCGCGGGGCATCGGTCAAGTCGCATTGGCGGTGATCGATCCTCCACGGACGGGCCTGGACCCGGCCTCACTCCAAGGACTGATCCGGCTTGAGCCGATGCGGATTGCCTATGTCTCCTGTGACCCGGCGACCCTGGCGCGGGACCTGAAACAGCTCGGCGGACACGGCTATGAGTTGCAGTCGATCACCGCGATCGACATGTTTCCGCAGACGCACCACGTTGAAGTGGTGGCCCATCTGCGCGGACGGGAAGAGGATTAATCGCCCCGATCGACCTTGACGTCGTACATGCTGGAGACGACCGCCAGAAGCCGGTTTCCGAGATGACCGGTTGCTTCGGCGTGCGCTCCTTCTGGGCGATGTGGACGAGATCGCGTCCTCGTCCAAACTGATTCATGGGTTGGCGCGCCATCGATAGAGTTCGTGGCGAAGGGCACAGGCGAAGCTAACGCCGAAACGGCGATAATGGGATGCATCGGAGAAAGGCGGGGAGCGGATGGCGCTGGCAAAGGTCTATAGCTGCGCGGTGGTTGGGCTCGACGGGGTGCTGGTCGAGGTCGAGGTCGATGTTGGCAGCCCGCACGGGCAGCCGGGGATCGTGATCGTCGGGTTGCCGGACAGCGCCGTTCAGGAGAGCCGGGAACGGGTCCGGGCCGCCATCCGCCACAGCGGCGGCCGGGTTCCCTTCGGTAAGATCACCGTCAACCTGGCGCCTGCCGATCTCAAGAAGGCCGGCCCAACCTACGACCTGCCGATCGCACTTGGCATCCTCGCCGCCGCGGGGCAGATCCCGCCCGACCTCAGCGACGCGATCATCGTCGGCGAGCTCTCGCTCGACGGCGTGTTGCGGCACACACCGGGGATCATCTCGATGATCTCGCTGGCGGCCCAGAAGGGGATGCGTCGCGCGTTCGTCCCGCACGACGACGCAAAGGAAGCCGTCCTGATCGAGGGCGTAGAGATCTTCCCCGTGCGGACCCTGGCCGATCTCGTCAACCACCTCAACGGCGACGTCCCGATCGAGCCGCACCTGCCGGGCGAAGAGCCACCTCAGCCGGACCGCTTCGCGCGCACCGACTTCGCCGAGATCCGCGGCCAGGAGCACGTCAAGCGCGGTCTGGAGGTCGCAGCAGCAGGTGCACACAACGTACTCATGTCCGGCCCTCCCGGCTCCGGCAAGACGATGCTGGCGCGGGCTTTGCCGACGATTCTGCCGCCGATGACGATCGACGAAGCGCTCCAGGTCACCAAGATCTATAGCGTCCGTGGTCTCCTCCCAGCGGACATGCCACTGCTCCGAGAACGGCCGTTCCGGGCACCCCACCACGGCACGAGCAGCGCCGGCCTGATCGGCGGCGGCTCGTGGCCGCGACCGGGCGAGGTCAGTCTGGCCCACCGCGGGGTCCTCTTCCTCGACGAGCTGCCGGAGTTCGCGGCCAGCACCCTGGAGATGCTCCGACAGCCCCTCGAAGACCGCCAGGTGACGCTCGGCCGGGCCTCGGGCACCCTGACCTTCCCGGCCAGCTTCACCCTCGTCGCGGCGATGAATCCTTGTCCCTGCGGCTATCTCGGCGACCCGGTACGGGAGTGCCGCTGCGCCCCGCAGGCGGTCCAGCGCTACCAGAAGCGGATCAGCGGCCCCCTGCTCGACCGCATCGACATCCACGTCGAGGTCCCCCGCATCGAATACGAGAAGCTCGCCGACCGCCGGGCCGGCGAGCCGTCCTCGGCGATCCGCGCCCGCGTCGAAGCCGCCCGCAAGCGCCAGCACGGGCGCTTCGCCGGCAGCGACCTGCTGACCAACGCCGACATGGGCCCGCGGGAGCTCCAAGAGCACGTCGTCCTGGACGAGGCGGGGGAGGGGATGATGAAGGCGGCGGTGCGGCAGCTGCACCTCTCGGCCCGGGCCTACCACCGGGTGCTGAAGCTGGCGCGGACGGTGGCGGACCTGGCCGGGGAGGAGCGGGTGCAGGCGCACCACGTCGCCGAGGCGCTCCAGTACCGGCCCCGGCAACTGCAGCTCTGAGCGCCGATCTGCTCCGGACAGAGCGCAACAAAAGGAAGCGCGGATTGGAACGAGGGTCAGAGTCGGCGTCAGTTCGAGGTCGTCGTGCCGGCCGGCTTGCGGAAGGGACTGCGATTCAGCCGAAGTTGCGGCCCTCTGCGGCTCAGCCGAAGGCTACGAGGAAGCCGAACTCGTCGCCGATGACGACGAGACCGTCGATGATGGCGGGGCTCGAGCCGAGGCTAGCGGTGTCCACCGTCCACAGCTCCTTCTCCGCGTCAAGGTCGACGGCGTAGAGCGCGCCGCCGGTGTCCACCGAGTAGACCACCCCATCGGCAACGGTCGGCGAGGTCAGGAAGCCTCCACCGGTCATATCGGGGAGGTTGCGCGTCCTCTCCCCGGTCTCGGCGTCAACCGCGTGCAGGGCTCCGTCGTCTGTGCCGACGATCACCTCGCCATCCACCACCACGGTGGAGGTGGCACTGATCTCCCGCTCGCTGTCGAAGCGCCAGTCAACCGACCCGTCCCGGGCTGAGAGTGCGTAGACGGAGCCCAGGGTCGTCGGGACGTAGACACGGCCGTCCGCGACAGCCGGGGTGCCACGGACCTCGCCGACGTCCTCGGCCACGAAGCTCCAGTGCTCCTCGCCCGTCTCGGCGTCGAGCGCGAACAGTTCGGACTGCTCATTGCGTCGCGCCGACGGTGCCACGACGTAGACGCGGCCGTCGGCGACCGCCGGCGTCCCCATGCTCCGCTCATTGCCCTCACCAACAGCGAACTCCCACTCGCGACGGCCGTCCTCTGTGTCGAGCGCGTAAAGGCGCCCCCCAATGTCGCCGACATAGAGCACCCCGTCCTCCACCGCCGGCGACGAGTAGTAGATCGGCTCGTCGAGGGTGGAGCGCCACACCTCCTCGCCGGTCGTCCCGTCGATGGCGAGCACCACGCCGTCGTAGGTGGCGACGTAGACGACACCGTTGGCCACCGCCGGGGTGGAAAGGATACCGTCGCCTCGGTCGAGATCGACTCGCCAGCTCTCCACGCCGGTCAGCAGGTCGAGTGCGTGCAGGGCGCCACCCGCGGCGATTGTCGGACTGACCGATCCGATGTAGACCAGCTCATCTGCCACGACCGGCGAGGAGACGATGAGGTCCCCGAGATGGGCACTCCAGACGTGCTTGGGCGACGAGGTAGGACCTGGGCCGGGATGCACTCCGGTCCGCGCGGCGCTGCCGCGAAGCATCGTGACGGACTCGTCGCTATCCTCCCAATCGTCCGGCTGGGCCTGCGCCGCGTGCGGACCGGGCGATGCAAGGAGCAGCGCGACAGCGAGGACAATGAGCATCCCGGGTCCGTGGCTGTGCGGCCCACTACGCCGAGAGCAGGCACCGTGGGATGGCATCAGTCGCACTCGACATCGAGGCGGAGGACGCAGGCGACGGCGATCAGCTCTGCCGGCGTCAGCGCGGCGTGGTTGCGGTTGAGGAAGTCAAGCGTCTCGGCATCGAACCCCGCGTCACGAGGCGCGGACTCACCCGGCTCGGCCAGATCGTCGAGCACTCGTTGGAGGAGTGAGTTGCCGGGCGACGCCCGGCCGGTGTAATCCTCGCTCGCCGGGGCGCCGACGCGGTTGTAGAGGTCGTAGAACTGGGTGATCGGCTCGGTCGCCGTCGGGTCGATGTTGACGTCACTCCCCGGAACGAGGAGTGTCATCCGGTCGCTGCCCTCCGGCCCGGAGTTAAGGCGCAGCAGCGTGGTGTGGTTGTTCAGGGAGCGAGTCAGCGCCTCGGAGCCTTGGGCGATCGCTGGGTCGGCGAGCAGCATCTCCGCGTAGACGAGCGCCTCCAAAGAGAGCGCGATCACCTCCTCCGGCTCGCCGGCCCCCTCGTCATCCGCGCTCACGTGGAGTGCCTCGTGGAAGAGCAGCGCGCTGAAGGCGCCGAAGTCGCTAAAGCGATACTTGCGGTCGAAGACGATCTGCTGCGTACCGTCGAGTGAGTTCCAGGTTGCGGCATAGCGCAGCGAGACGCCGGCGTCCTCGATCGCGAAGCCCACACCGAAGTGGATGGAGGTAACGGGCGCCTCGTAGAGCAGATAGAGGATCGCGGGCTCGCCGAGGGTGCCCACGAGCCCCGCAAGCGCCGCGCGCAAGGTCGGGTCCGGCAGTTTCTGGCGGGCGACGGGGTCGGCGTAGACGGCGAGCCCATAGTGAACATCCTCCGGCGTGCAGGGGAAACGCTTCGTGAGGAGATGCCGCAGCGCCTCGCGCGTTTCCTTCTCGCTCAGCGCGGGGCCGTTCCGCGATTCGGGCGGAGGCACACCCTCCCAGTCAGGGTGTTCCCAGGAGTGGAAGAGACCATGGTCATCCAGCGAAAATGGCCGCTCGCTCTTGAGGATCTCGCGAGCTCTGCGTTCACTCACCGGCAATGACCGGGTGCACTCGGCAGCACGAAGCGCAGTGGAGCGGGTAGCGGCAGCCAGCAGTGGCGCGAGCAGGACGGTGAAGGCCAACAGTGACGCGAGGGATAGCCTCCGCTGTGTCGCGCGCCACGTCATCGGATCAGCCCCCTCCGCCCGGCCACTGCAGCGCACGCGCAACCTGACCTGCCGCCCGCGTTAGGGCCACGCACCCCGCCAACTGCTAGGAACCTGCGGCTGCGCCCAGCTTATCGCCGTCCATGACATTGTCAAGTAAGGCAGGAGTGAGGAAACGGGCGACCCGCGGGAGGGGAACGAGATCGAGCGTCGATGTGGCCGCCGCGCGTGACACGACGTGGCTGGCGAGAGACTCCTCAGCCGGGCAGCGTCGTCGCCGGTACCGGCAGAAACCCTTGGAGTGCTCCGGCCGCACCAGGCTGTCTAGGCAAAGTCGTCCTATCACATCCCTCAGCGCCTGATTCGCGATGGCTACCCCTCGCTAGGCAGCTAGCGTCGCTCCACCACCACACGCACTGCCGCACTGTGTACGTCCTCAGCCCCTGGCCTACGTCGACGCCTCAGCAGGCGAGGAAGCTCCCTTACCGGATCGGTACCAATCCGGCGCCAGTTCGTCTCCTCCGTCCCGCCGAGACGGCCCAGCGAGGGCAACGCGG